>JBGQLS010000296.1:0-7971 GCA_041500205.1 Anaeromyxobacteraceae bacterium
AATGCTCTCCACTCACCCCAGCTGCAACTCCACGCCACCGAACTCAAGACCTGTCGAATAATGTGATCGCTCTGCGGCGTGGCCGGGGTGGGGCCCCGATGGGCTTTGCCCGGCGACTCAGGTGGTTCGGGCCAGGGCCGCCTGTACCCGCGCGAGGAGCGACGACGAGGTGTACGGCTTCGGCAGGAGATCGACGCCCTCGTCGAGCATCCC
Source organism: Anaeromyxobacteraceae bacterium (assembly GCA_041500205.1). GTDB lineage: Bacteria > Myxococcota > Myxococcia > Myxococcales > Anaeromyxobacteraceae > Anaeromyxobacter_A. The sequence continues at coordinate 214 of JBGQLS010000296.1, forward strand.
ACGCTGGCCGAGAACGTCGTGCGCGTGCCCGGACACGTACAGGACGCGAACGTCAGGCCATTCCTTCCGGACCGCGGTGGCAAGCTGGCGGCCGTCGACGCCCGGCATGACGACGTCGGTGATGAGGAGGTCGAGGCGACCCCGGTGACCAGCCAGGATCTCCACGGCCTCCAGGCCGTTGCTCGCCATGAGCAGCTCGTAGCCGCCGGCGCCCAGCGAGCGGGCCGTGACCCTCCGGACGAGCAGATCGTCCTCCACCAGGAGAATGGTCTCCTTTCCCCGGGCCGCCTCCGCCGGCGCTGGTTCGGCCGTGGTCGAGGCCTCCTCCGAGACGCGGGGGAACAACACCTCGAACGACGTGCCGTATGTCGGCTCGCTCTCCACGCGGATGAAGCCGCCACTTTGCGTGACGATGCCATGGATCATCGCGAGCCCGAGCCCGGTCCCCTTCCCGACCGGCTTCGTGGTGAAGAAGGGCTCGAACAGCCTCGCCTTGACGTCCGCCGTCATGCCGATCCCCGAGTCCTGGATCGCGAGCCGGACGTGCGGGCCGGGAGCTATTCCCGGGTAGAGCGCGCGGTGCAAGCCCGTGACCTCCTGGTTCGACGTCTCGATGGTGATCTTTCCCCCGTTCGGCATCGCGTCACGAGCGTTGACGGCGAGGTTCAGGATGACCTGCTCGATCTGTCCAGGGTCGCAGCGAATGTGCCAGAGAGCCGGCTGCAAGGTCGCTACCAGCTCGATGTCCTCGCCCAGCACGCGCCGCAGGAGCTTCTCGCTGCCGCGTATCAGGGTGTTCAGGTCGAGCGGCACGGGAGCGATGACTTGCCGGCGCGCGAACGCGAGCAGCTGGCGCGTCAGGTCACGAGCGCGCGCGCCGGCGGCGCCGATCTCCGCGACGATCTCGGGATCGGCGGGCAAAGCCTTGTCGAGGTCGCCCTTCAGCGCCTCGGCGCCAGCCAGGATGACCGTGAGCAGGTTGTTGAAGTCGTGCGCCACGCCGCCCGCCAGCTGGCCGATGGCATCCATCTTGGCGGCCTGGTAGAGCCCGGACTTCAGGCGATCCCGCTCTTCTTCAGCCAGCTTCCAGTCGCTGACGTCGCGCGTGACCGAGAGGAGGTACTGCTCGCCGTGCAGGCTGATGAGCCGCGCGGACATGAGCCCGAACAGGACGCTCCCGTCCTTCCTGCAGAAACGCGCTTCGAGGTTCTGGACGTAGCCGTCCTTCCTCAGCCCCGCCACCAACCGGGCCCGGTCGGCCGGATCATCCCAGACACGGAGTTCGAGGGAAGAGCGTCCGAGGACCTCCGCCTCGGTCCACCCCGTTATCCGCGTGAAGCCCTCGTTCACGGCGAGGAAGACGCCGTCCGCGAGGCGGTTGATGTTGATGGAGTCGGGGCTGGTCTGAAAGGCGACCCGGAAGCGTTCCTCGCTCTCGCGCAGCACCTGATTGGCCAGGCGCTCCTCGGACTGGTCGCGGAAGACGAGCACCACGCCGGAGATGCGCCCGCTGGAGTCGCGGATCGGGGCGGCGCTGTCGGCGATGGGCCGTTCGGTCCCGTCTCGCGCGAGGAGGGCGGTGTGCTTGCCCAGCGCCACCACGACGCCCTCGCTCAGGACGCGTTCCACGGGGCTGACGGCCGGCAGGCGCGTGTCCTCGTCGACGATGTGGAACACGTCGCGGACTGGCCTGCCCATGGCCTCCTCGGCCTTCCAGCCCGTGAGCTCCTCCGCCACCGTGTTGAAGACCGTGATCCGGGTCGCCTCGTCCGTCGCAATGACCGCGTCCCCGATGCTGCTCAGGGTCACGGCGAGCCGCTCCTTCTCGGCGGCGAGCTTCTCCGCCGCTTGCTTCCGCTCCGTGATGTCCAGCACGGTCCCGGCGCCGAACATGGCCTGTCGGACGCCGTTCAGCTCGACGAACCGGGTCTTTCCACTCGCGGAGATCCACCGGACGCTTCCGTCGGGCCGGACCCACCGATACTGATCGTTGAACCTGCCGTCCCCGGCGGGGTCCAGCGACTTCAGGACGGCGCTCGTGTGCTTCGCGCGGTCGTCCGGATGGACGTGGCGCAAGAACTACTCGTAACCGTCTATGGCCGCGTCGCCGGCGAGGCCGAACACCTCCCGGCAGCGCGGCGAGTATTCCAGCGGGCCCCAGGGCGCGGCGTGCCAGGTCCCCATGTCCGCCGCCTCCATGGCGAGGGTGAGCCTCTCCTCGCTCTCCCGCAGGTCCTCCTCCACCCGCTTGCTCTCGGTGATGTCCTGCCACACGCAGAGGAGGCGCCGCACGCCGGTGATCTCGACCGGCCGGGACCTGGCCAGGATGTGGCGGAGCTCGCCGGACTTGGCGCGGTGACGACACTCGAACTCGCCGCCGCCCATCTCGAAGAGGCGAGCGAGCCGCCCCGGGACGGCCGGGCGCTTCTCCGGGGGATGGAGGTCCGCGAGGCCAAGCCGTGCGAACTCCTCTCGCGTGTAGCCCAGCTGCTGGTGGGCCTGGTCGTTGAAGGCGAGAATCCGTCCTTGGTCGTCGAGGAGCACCACGCCGCTGGGCGCGAGCGTGAAGAGGGAGCGGTACAGGGCCTCGCTGTCCCGCAGCGCCTGATCCGCCTGCAAGCACTCGTGGTCGCGACGATCCTGCATCATTCCTCTGGGAGAGGCAGAGCCTATTACCCCATCTGGGGGAGCTCTGCGTGGGTAGAGCATGATCGCATGGCCATCGGAGCCGGCCAATACGGGATGGCCGGTTCTTGCTCGGTGTCAAACTCGCTAACCAGGTGCCGGGCATCCACTCCGGATAGATAAGTCAGTGAAATAACTGCATACCTACAGGAGAGGGACCAGTCTTCATGTAGGCGGTCTTCGAAGGTGAACCCAGCTAGCGGACGGCCGACCGACCGATCTCAGCTGACACCGTCGGACGAACCCTCTCCGCTGCCCTTCTTCGCCTTGGGCGCCTTGCGCGCCCGAGGCTTTGCCGCGCGGGCAACCTTCGCGTCGCGCGCGCCCTTGCGCACCGGTGCGCGGGCGGCCTTCTTGACCGTCTTGCCCGTTCGTCGCGCGGCCTTCGCCTGTCCCTCGGGCGAGGCCATGTACTCCCGGCGCTGCGCGAGGAGCTCGGCCGCGCGCTCCGGCGTCAGGTCGTCCGGAGCGTCTCCCCTGCGGAGCGACGCGTTCGTCTCACCATCCGTCACGAACAGACCGAAGCGTCCTTCCTTGAGCAGGATGTCCTTGCCAGAGAGCGGGTCCGGCCCGAACGACGCGAGCGGCGGGCGAGGGGCGCCGCGGCCGCGGTACTGCTTGGGCTGGGCGAAGAGCGTGAGCGCGTCGGCGAGCGTGATCGTGAGGAGCCTGGCCTCGTCGTCCTTGTCGAGGTTCCGGCTGTCCTTGCCCTTGGTGAGGTACGGTCCGTACTTGCCGTTCACCGCGAGGACGTCCTCGCCTTCCGGCGACTTGCCGAGGTTGCGCGGCAGCCTGAGGAGGTCGAGCGCCTGTTCGAGGGTGACCGCCTCCGGCTTCATCGAGCGGAAGAGCGATTGCGTCTTCGGTTTCCGGTCGTCGCCGGCGTCGCCGAGCTGCACGTAGGGCCCGTAACGCCCCTGCTTCACGTAGACGGGCAGGCCCGACTCGGGGTCCGTCCCCAGGGGCACGTCGCCCTTCGGCGCGGAGAGGAGCTCCATGGCCTTCTCCGGGGTCAGCTCGTCGGGCGGGAGCGACTCGGGGACCGAGACGGTGTCCTCCCCACGCCTGAGGTAAGGGCCGTAGCGCCCCGGCTTCACGACGATGTCGACGCCCGCGGGATCCTTGCCGATGGGGATCGAGTTGATGTCGTTGGCGTCGATCATCTCGAGGTTCTGCTCGACCTGCTTCTGGAGCCCGGGGTGCCGCTGGTCTCCGAAGTAGAACTCGCGCAGGAAGGCCAGCCGCTCGCGCTCGCCGCCCGCGATCTGATCGAGCTCGTCCTCCATGTCGGCCGTGAAGGCGAAGTCGACGAGATCCCCGAAGTGCTTCTCCATCAGCGCGACCACCGCGAACGCTTCCCAGTTCGGCAGGAGCGCCTGGCCCTTCTTCCAGACGTACTTCGCCTGGAGCGTGCCCATGATGCTGGCGTACGTGGACGGCCGGCCTATGCCCACCTCCTCCAGCTTCTTCACCAGCGAGGCCTCGGTGTAGCGCGCGGGAGGCGCCGTGCTGTGGCTCCCGGACTCGACGGCCGAGACGGGCACGACTTCACCCTCGGCCAGCGACGGGAGTGGCGCCTCCTTGTCGTCGAGCGTGGCCTCGGGGTCGTCGGCTCCTTCCACGTACGCTCGCAGATAGCCGGCGAACAGGATGGTCCGCCCCGAGGCGCTGAACTCACACTCCTCGCGGGTGGCGGTCATCGCGGCGAGCTTCAGGCTGTTCGACTCGCCCTGCGCGTCGGCCATCTGCGAGGCCACCGTCCGCTTCCAGATGAGGTCGTAGAGCTTCATCTCGGCGCCGTTCAGCTCACCGGCGAGCTCGCCGGGCGTGCGGAACGACTCGCCGGCCGGCCGGATGGCCTCGTGCGCCTCCTGCGCGTTCTTCACCTTCCGGGTGTACTGGCGGGGCTCTTCCGGCAGGAACTGCTCCCCGAAGAGCGACGACACCTGGGCGCGCGACGCCACGATGGCCGTCTCCGACAGCGTCGTGCTGTCGGTCCGCATGTAGGTGATGTAACCGCGCTCGTAGAGTCCTTGCGCGATGCGCATCACCTGCTGCGCGCTCATGCCGAGCTTGCGCCCGCCCTCCTGCTGGAGCGTGGACGTGATGAAGGGCGGCTTGGGTGAGCTGCGATAGGGCTTCTTCTCCGTCGAGCGGACCGTGAAGTCGCGCCCCTGCAGCCCCTCGGCGAGGGTCCGCACGGCAGCCTCGTCGAGCAACCTGGCCTCCGACTCGAGCGTGCCCTTCTCGCTGAAGTCCTTGCCGGTGGCGACCCGCCGGCCGCCCACGGTGACGAGGGTCGACTGGAAGGCGGGCGACGTCGGGTGCCTGGCGAGCAGGTTCCAGTAGGTGGCCGCGCGGAAGCGCATGCGCTCGCGCTCGCGCTGGACGATCAGGCGAATGGCGGGCGACTGCACCCGCCCGGCGGAGAGGCCCGTCTTGACCTTCCGCCAGAGGACCGGTGACACCTGGTAGCCGTAGAGTCGATCGAGGGTCCGCCGCGCTTCCTGGGCGTCGACCAGCGCCGGGTCGATGTCGCGCGACTTCTCGACAGCCTCCGCGATGGCCTTTCGCGTGATCTCGTGAAACACCATGCGGTGCACCGGAACCTTGGGCCGCAGCTGTTCCTTGAGGTGCCAGGCGATGGCCTCTCCCTCCCGATCTTCGTCGGTCGCGAGGAAGACCGAGGAGGCGTCCTTCAGGGCGTGCTTCAGGTCCCGGATGACGTCCTTCTTCGTGATCTCGTAGGTGAGCTTGAAGTCGTGCTCGACGTCGACGCACAGACCGCTGGCGGGCAGATCCATGACGTGACCCACCGAAGCCATGACCCGGTAAGCCCCGCCGAGGAACTGGCCGATGGTCTTGGCCTTCGCAGGCGACTCTACGATGACGAGCGAATGTTGAGGCATCGGCGGCATGCCATATCACCACCCGCGCTTCATGAGCGAGGAGCAGCGCCGCTGGGAGCGCCTGGTGGCCCTCTGTCGGGCCTTGCCGCGGGCCTCCCAGCGCGGCGGCCCCCGGCCGGGCTAGCTGGACTCCGCCCGCCCTGCTTCTCGCCCGCGGCCCTCTCGCCGACCTTCGCGGCGAGCGTCTGGTCATGCCCCGATCGTCCGTCCTCGACCGGGGCGAGTAGCGCTCCGGTCTGCCGGCATGGGCAACTATCCGAGCGGGCTGCGGCCCGTCAAATCGGGTGCACCTGCTTCTCGGGGGAGCATGCCGGGCCAGGTCCCGTGCCGCTGAAGAGCGGCGTGAGATCGATGGGGAACGCAGGAGGGCACGAGGCGCTGCCGTCGACCGCGTGGACGAGCGCTTCCTTGCCATGCGCGAACGCCGTGCCCGCCAGGCCAAGCCCCCAGGCCTGGTCGTAGGCAGGCAGCCGGATGAGGGCGTGGTGGTAGATCGCTTCCTCGAGCGCCGAGAACGCGGCCTCGACCTCCGGAGCGTCGAACCCCGCCGCGAGCCGCTCGCGCGCAATCTGCGCCGAGTATGCGCGCAGGTCCTTCAGGTCGCGCGCAGACACCGCCGCGATGACATGTCGGTAAAGCAGCTCGACCCGGCGCCGCGTCACCTCCGCGCCGTCACGCCGGTAGTGCTCGAGCCGTCCGATGGCCTGACACGCGTCGGTGAGGATGGCTTGTTCGTGCTCGCGCAACAGGTCTTCGATGTTCATCGGGGTCTCCGTTTCGTACGAAGCGCTCTCGCGCTCCTGTGACGTGCAGCAACATAGCGGGAATTGCTTCATGAGGGAAAGGCATGTTTGTTATGATGACGATAACTACACGGCATGGAGGTTCGGATGGAGCTCCAAGCGCTGCGATACTTCGTCGAGGTGGCGCGCCAGGGCGGGTTCACGCGGGCCGGCCAGACGCTGCACGTCACCCAGCCCGCGATCAGCAAGATGGTGAAGGCGCTCGAGGAGGAGCTCGGCACGCCATTGCTGGTGCGCGAGCGCCGGCAGGTGACGCTCACCGACGCCGGCCGGATCTTGCTCGAACGGGCCCAGGGAGTGCTGGACTCGCTGCGCGTGGCCAAGGAAGAGGTCCTCGAGCTGGCGGCGCTCCGGCGCGGCCGCCTGCGGATCGGCATGCCACCCATCGTGGGCGTGGTGTACTTCGCCCCGCTGCTCGCGGAGTTCCACCTGGCGTACCCGGGGATCGAGCTCGAGCTGCGCGAGGAGGGCTCGCACCAGATCGAGGCGCTGGTCATGAACCGCGAGCTGGACGTCGGCGCGGTCCTGCTCCCCACGGACGAGAGCGCCTTCTCGATCATGCACTTCATGCGCGACGAGCTCCGCGTCGTGGTCAACGCGAAGCACCCGTTCGGCCGCCGGCGAACGCTCGCCCTGCGCGACGTGGCGGGCATGCCGTTCGTCCTCTACCGCCCGGAATTCGCTCTCCACGGGCACATCCTCGACGCCTGCCACCGAAGCGGCTTCAAGCCCATCGTGGTGAGCGAGAGCTCGCACTGGGACTTCATCGTGGCGATGGTGGCGGCCAACATCGGAGTGGCGTTCCTGCCCATGACCATCTGCGCACAGCTGGACGAGCGACAGGTGCGCTCGGTGCGTCTCAACGACCCCGTCATCCCCTGGAACGCCGCTCTCATCTGGCGGCGCGACCGCCACCTCCCACCCGCGACTCGCGCGTGGCTCGAGCTCGCCAAGCAGCGCCTCGTGAACGGGAAGCCCGCGACGAGGGAACCGTAGCTCGGTACTGGGCGGGCCCCTCCGACCCGCTGTCCACCGCGACCCCCGGCGATCCTCGTCGCCGCCCGGGCCTGGTCCAACCGGACTCCTGCTCGACGAGGAACGGGAGAAGGCCACGTGGGGATCTGTGGGGGTCGAGTTCCCCTGCCTGCGCGGCAGGTGCCCTGCGCGACCCATGGACGTCCGGGGACCCTCCCCTCCAGCACTCGCCATTAGTCACAAGCAGGTTCGAGGGCCTCAAGCGCGCGGGCAGTCGGCTAAGCACGCCTCCACGAGAGGGGAGGCCACAGGGATCCCGTCCCCCTCTCCCTCCGCGAGGGAGAGGGTCGGGGTGAGGGAGGCTCGGGGACGCGCGAAGATGCCGA
>JBGQLS010000297.1:0-7967 GCA_041500205.1 Anaeromyxobacteraceae bacterium
ATGAGCCCAGCGGGGGAGAGGGCCGGGGTGAGGGGGCCGCACGCTCACGGCTGATGACCGCCCAGATGTTCTCGAGCACGCGCTTCGTCTCGACCAGTATCTCTCGATCAGTGAACCTTTGGATCCGAACCTCGCGAGTACGCATATATGCCTCGCGGGCTCGTCCTTCGTCCGTCCGTGCTGCGGCACCGAAGCTGACGCCTGAGAGAGCGCGGCGAGGAACTGGCATGCTGCCAGAATGCGTGGAGGTCTGTCATGGCGGCCTCGACGCTTCGCGCGTCCTCACCCCGACCCTCTCCCTCGCGGAGGGAGAGGGAGACGGGATCTCTTTGGGCGCGCTTGCGCCCCCTGGGTCTCGGTTCCAGAATGCAAGCGTGCCGCTCGTCTTCACTCTCGTCTACTGGGCGTTCGTCATCGCGACGATGCCCTTCTTCTTCATTGTCGCCCTGGCCATCTTCCTCGTCACCTGGCCCTTCGACCGGCGGCGCGTCGTCCTCCAGCTCTTCTCCTGCTTCTGGGCGCACTTCTACATCTACGCGAACCCGCTCTGGCGCGCGCGGATCCACGGCCGTGAGAGGCTTCCTTGGCGCGGCGCAGCCGTCATCGTGGCGAACCATCTGTCGCTCGTGGACATCCCGGTCCTCTACGGCCTCTACCGGCCGTTCAAGTGGGTGTCCAAGGCGGAGGTGTTCAAGGTGCCCGCGGTGGGGTGGAACATGGTCCTGAACGATTACGTCCGGCTCACCCGCGGTGACCGCGAGTCGATTCGCGCCATGATGGTGCACTGCCGGCGTCACCTCGCGCGGGGGTCTCCCCTCCTCATCTTCCCCGAGGGGACGCGCTCGCGGGACGGCAAGCTCCAGGCGTTCAAGGACGGTGCGTTCAAGCTCGCCATGGAGGCCAAGGTCCCGGTCATCCCCATCGCGATCAAGGGGACCTATGAGATGCTTCCCAAGCACGGCCTGGTGCTGCGCCAGCACATGGACGCGCGCGTGCAGGTGCTCGAGCCGCTCGACCCAGCGCGCTTCGAGAGCGTGGCCGAGCTGCGGGAAGCGGCTCGGTCCGCCATCGCTCGGGCCATCGGACAGGGAGAGGAAGCGGCGCCGGCTTCCGCGGTCCAGCGCTGAGTAGCCGGGGGCGCAGGCCGCCCCCGCCCCGCCGGGCAAAGCCCATCGGGGCCCCACCCCGGCCACGCCGCAGAGCGATCACATTCTTCGACAGGTCTTGAGTAGCCGGGGGCGCAGGCGGCCCCCGCACCCGCCGGGCAAAGCCCGTCGGGGCCCCACCCCCGCCAAGGCGCCCCGGCGAGCCATTTTTTGACAGGTCTTGACGCCGAACTACAAGAAGAGGCGCGCCCCTACATCCCGAACACGTCCGCGAAGATGATCTCGTCCTTGCGGGCACGAATGCGCTCCAGCAGCTCCGGGCTCGGGCATTCGTCGAGCTCGACCACGCAGCACGCGGCCGCCGCCGACAGGAAGACGGTGTTCTCGATCTGCTGAGCGTTGATCCCGCTCTCGCGGATCGCGTCGAGGACGTTGGCGAGCACCCCCACCTTGTCGAGGTGGCGCACCACCAGCCGGCAGCGCGCGGGCGTGTGCTCGAGCACGTTCACGCAGTTGAGCACCTCGCCCGTCCGCAGGAAGAAGTCGATGACGCGCACCGCTTCGCGCGCGATGGCGTCCTGGGCCTGCTCGGTCGATGCGCCGATGTGATGCGTGCCGTAGACATTGGGCAGCTTCGCCAGCTCCGACTGGAACTCGGCCTTGCCGCCCTCCGGCTCGCCCTGGTGGACGTCCACCCCGATGCGGACGCGCCCGGTGCGCGCCAGGTCCAAGAGGGCCACCTGGTCGACCACTTCCGCGCGCGCCGTGTTGATGAAGATGGCACCCGGCTTCAGCGCGTCCAGCACCTCCCGCGAGACGGCGCCTCTCGTCTCCTGAGAGAGCGGCAGGTGGACCGAGAGCACGTCGGCCTTGGCCGCGAGCGCCCGCGCGCTCTCCTCCCGCACCACGCCCAGGGCCTCGGCGCGGGCCTGATCGAGCGAGCGCGACCAGGCGTGCACCTTCAACCCGAGCGCGAGCGCCCGCGCCGCGGTCTCGCGTCCGATGGCCCCGAGCCCCAGCACGCCGAACGTCCTGCCGTAGAGCCCGCGCGCCTCGGAGAAGACCTTCTTCTCCCAGCGGCCCTCGCGCAGCGCCTGGACGTTGTCGGGGATGCGGCGGTCGAGCGCGAGCGCGAGCCCGATGGCAAGCTCGGCCACCGCGATGGCGTTCTGGCCCGGGCAGTTGGCGACGTACACCCCGCGCCGGGAGGCCGTGGCCACGTCGATGGTGTTCGTGCCCGCGCCCGCCCGCACGACCAGCGAGAGCGCCGCGCCCTTCTCGAACACCTCGGCCGACACCTGTCTTCCTCTCACCATCAGGATGGAAGTGGAGGCCACGGCCTGCGGGAGCTCCTTCGCCGGTACGTCAGGGCGGTGCTCCACCTGGAGCCCCAGGGCGGCGAGGTCGGCCAGGCGCTCCTTCGGGAAAGCGTCAGCGATGAGGATCTTCATGGCAACCCCTGCCCCGCTATCCGATCCTTCTCCCCGTGCGCCGGAGCATCCTCCGGGGCACGGCGCGGAAGCCGCGTCACGATCCGAGTCGCGCCGCGCTCGCAGCAGATGGCGATCTCTCCGCCGTGGCGGCGCACGATCTCGCGGGCGATGTAGAGCCCCAGCCCCAGGCCCGAGGCCTTTCTCCCGGTCTGCTCGGGGCCCTTGTGAAACGCCTCGAAGGCGTGGTCGAGTACCTCCCTCGGCATCTGGCCCTGGTTTGCCACCTCGACCTCGACCTCCTCCTGCCCTCCCCGTAGCGCCAGGGCGATGGGCTGCTCGTCGAGGCCGTGATCGATGGCGTTGGAGACCAGGTTCGAGACCACCTGCTCCAGGCGGTCGCCGTCCCACTCGCCGCGCAGGTCGCCTTCGAGCGACACCGCGACCGTGGCTTGCGGGTGCGCCGTGCGCAGCTCTTCCATGATCTTGCGGGTGACCTCGCCCAGGTCGGTGGGGCGCCGGGCTATGGGGATCCCGCCGCCGATGCGCGTGCGCGTGTAGCTGAGAAGGTCGTCGATGATGCGGCCCATGCGGAGCGCCGACGAGCGCACGCGGTCGACGGTCTTGGCTTGCCACCCCGCGAGCCCGCCCTTCTTCTGAAGCAAGGCGGCCGACATGACGATAGCGCCGAGCGGGTTGCGAAGATCGTGGCCGACGATGGCCAGCACCTGGTCGTGAAAGCCGCTCGTCCGCCTCGCCGTCTCCTGCGAGCGCGCCAGCTGGTCGACGAGCCCGGCCAGCTCCATCGTCCGCGCGGCGCGCTCGCCTGCGATCCGGGCCAGCAGCGTCTCCTCCGGGCCCAGCTCGTGGGTGCTGCGGCTGCCGAAGAGCGCGACGCCGAGGACCTTCTCGTCCCTTCCGAGCAACGGAACCGCGCAGGCCGCGCGGGTCCCCGCCGGGAAGGGGCTCCGGGCCAGGACGTCAGGGGCGGTGATCACGACGGGCCGCCTGCTCGAGACCGCCTCCCCGGCGAGACCTGCTCGGATGGACTCGAGGCGTCCGGGGTGCTCGGACAGCCCCAGCGCGGCTTTCACCGTGAAGCTCTCGCCGTCGCATGCCAGGAAGCCGACCGTGTCGAACGCGGGACAGCAGGACGTCACCGCGATGACGAGCGGCCCGAGATCGCCTTCCAGCGTCGTGTCGAGGAGCTGCGTGATCGCGGTTGTCAGGGTCGAGCGCGCGTCGGCCTCGTTCTCGGCGGCCTCGGTGAGGCGCCGCACGAGACCCGCCAGGCGCACTCCGGTGTCCGCAGTCATGTCGTGGCCCCCGCTCCTTGTACTTAGAGCGCCGCGCCGGGAAACGCCGCCCGGGATTTGCGAGCGCCGCGATGACGCACGGCGTCGTGCTCGAGCCTTTACGGGCCTGCGGTGGACCATTATCGTCACGCCTCCCGCAGAGGCTTCCCATTCGCGGAAGCGGGGGCGATCCATGGACAATCGCAGGCCGATCCGGAAGGTCCTGGTCGCCAATCGAGGCGAGATCGCCGTCCGCGTCATCCGCACCTGCCGCGAGATGGGCGTCAAGACCGTGGCCGTCTACTCGGACGCGGACCGCGGATCGCTCCACGTCCGGTTCGCCGACGAGGCGGTCCGCATAGGCCCGCCGCCCTCGCGCGAGAGCTACCTCGTCATGGACAAGATCGTCGAGGCCGCCCGGCTCACCGGCGCCGATGCCGTCCACCCCGGCTACGGGTTCCTCTCGGAGAAGGCGGACTTCGCGCGCGCCCTCGAGGCGGCGAACATCATCTTCATCGGCCCGCGCGCGGAGTCGATGGACGCCATGGGCGTGAAGACCACCGCCCGCGAGAACATGCAGGCGGCCGGCGTCCCCATCGTACCGGGATCGGCCGCCCCCATCCCGGTCGAAGGGGAGGCGCGGGCCTTCGCCGATCAGATCGGCTACCCCGTCATGATCAAGGCCGCGGCCGGCGGCGGCGGCAAGGGGATGAAGAAGTGCGACCGCGCCGAGAGCTTCGCCTCGATGTGGCAGAGCGCCAGGCGCGAGGCCGCCAGCGCGTTCGGCGACGACCGTCTCTACATCGAGAAGTTCCTGGAGAAGCCGCGCCACGTCGAGATCCAGGTGTTCGCCGACGAGCACGGCGGCTGCATCTACCTCGGCGAGCGCGAGTGCTCGATCCAGCGGCGGCAGCAGAAGATCATCGAGGAGAGCCCCTCCTGTGTCCTCGACGAGAAGATGCGGGCCGCCATGGGGGAGGTGGCGGTACGCGCGGCCAGGGCGGTGAACTACCGCGGCGCGGGCACGGTCGAGTTCCTGGTCGACGCGAAGCGGGACTTCTACTTCCTCGAGATGAACACGCGGCTGCAGGTCGAGCACCCGGTGACCGAGCTCACCACGGGCCTCGACCTCGTCCGCATGCAGATCCAGGTGGCCCGGGGAGAGCGGTTGCCGCACTCCCAGGACGAGCTGCCGCGCCGCGGCCACGCCATCGAGGCCCGCATCTACGCGGAGGACCCTTCGAGGAACTTCCTCCCCAGCCCCGGGCGCATCAGTTACCTGCGCGTCCCGAACGGCCCCGGGATCCGCGACGACTCGGGCGTCTACACGGGCTGGGTCGTGCCGCAGTTCTACGATCCGATGATCTCGAAGCTTCTCGCCTGGGCGCCCACCCGCGATCAGGCGATCGAGCGGCTGAAGCGCGCGCTCGGCGAGTACACCGTGCACGGGATCACGGTGAACATCCAGTTCCTGAGGCAGGTGCTCGACCACCCCTCCTTCCGCTCCGGCGAGTACGACACCGGCTTCTGCTCGGACCACGCGAAGGAACTGGCGATGAGGCCCGACCCGCAGTACCAGGACGTGGCGCTCGTCGCCGCCGCGGTGATGGCCTTCAAGCGCGACCACGACGAGGCGGAGGCCTTCGCGGCGCGCGCCGGGATGGCGCAGGCTTCGCGTTCCAACTGGCAGCGCCTGGGACGGGCGCGGTCGCTGCGAGGGAGCAACCGGTGAGCAAGTACGTGGCGCTGCTCGACGGCGGCAAGCGCGAGCAGGCGATCCAGGTCACCCAGGAGTCGCCCGGGATATACCAGGTCGAGCTCGCCGGGAAGGTCCACCGGGTCGACGCCTTCCAGTTCGACTACGGTACGGTCAGCCTCCTCGTGGACACCGAGAGCTACTCGGTGCAGCTCGACCACCGCCAGACCGAGGTGAAGGTCCACATCCGTGGAAGCCAGTATCCGCTCGAGATCCTGGACGAGCGGCGGCTCCGGATGCGCCGCGCGGCAGGCCGGTTCACGGTGGAGGGCAGGCAGACCATCGCCTCGCCCATGCCCGGCAAGGTGGTGAAGGTCCTCGCCAAGCTCGGCGACGCCGTGAAGGAGGGCCAGGGCGTGGTCGTGATCGAGGCGATGAAGATGGAGAACGAGATGAAGAGCCCGAAGGACGGCACGATCGTCGAGGTCAACGTCACCGAGGGTCAGGCGGTCGACGGCGGCACGAGGCTGGCGGTGGTGGAATAGCCGGGGCGTGTCTCCCACCGGCCCAGGGCGGGGCTCGTCCCCTGCCGCAGAGGACACCTTCCCAACAAGGAACACCATGTCCAAGTCGAAGTGGCTCGAGACGACCCACGCCAAGGCAGTGAAGAAGGCACCCGAGCGCCGCCGCCGGTTCGAGACCTCGAGCGGCATCGTCCTCGACCCGGTCTACACCGCAGCCGACGTGAAGCCCGGGCTCGAGGAGCGCCTCGGCATGCCGGGCGCGTATCCATTCACCCGCGGTGTGCAGCCCACCATGTACCGTGGGCGCTTCTGGACCATGCGCCAGTACGCCGGCTTCGGCACGGCCGAGGAGTCGAACAAGCGGTACCGCTACCTGCTCGCCTCGGGGCAGACCGGACTTTCCGTCGCCTTCGACCTGCCCACGCAGATGGGGCGCGACTCCGACCATCCGCGCGCCCTGGGGGAGGTGGGCAAGGTCGGCGTCGCCATCGACTCGATCCGCGACATGGGCACACTCCTCGACGGCATCCCGCTCGGCGAGGTGTCCACGTCGATGACCATCAACGCGACGGCGGGGATCCTCCTCGCGCTCTACCAGGCCATCGGGGAGAAGCAGGGCGTGGCCCCGGCGGATCTGCAGGGGACGATCCAGAACGACATCCTGAAGGAGTACGCGGCGCGCGGGACCTACATCTACCCGCCCGAGCCGTCCTTGCGGCTCATCACCGACATCTTCGCCTACACGGCCAAGGTCATGCCGAAGTGGAACCCGATCTCGATCAGCGGCTACCACATCCGCGAAGCCGGCTCGACGGCGGTGCAGGAGGTCGCATTCACCTTGGGTGACGGGATCGCCTACGTCGAAGCGGCGGTGAAGGCCGGGCTCGATGTGGACGCCTTCGCCGGCCGACTCAGCTTCTTCTTCAACGCGCACAACAACCTGCTCGAGGAGGTGGCCAAGTTCCGCGCCGCCCGGAGGCTGTGGGCGCGCATCGTGAAGGAGCGCTTCCAGGCGAAGGATCCCCGCTCCATGATGCTGCGCTTCCACACGCAGACGGCGGGCTCCATGCTCACCGCCCAGCAGCCCGACAACAACATCGTGCGTGTCACGCTCCAGGCGCTGGCGGCGGTGCTCGGCGGTACCCAGTCGCTCCACACCAACTCGCGGGACGAGGCGCTCGGGCTCCCCACCGAGGAGTCGGTGCGCATCGCGCTGCGAACGCAGCAGATCGTCGCCAACGAGTCCGGCGCGGCCGACGTCATCGACGCCCTGGGCGGCTCGTACCACATCGAGGCGCTCACCGACGAGATCGAGGCCAAGGCCGACGAATACCTGACGAAGATCGACGAGATGGGTGGCATGGTCCAGGCGATCTCCAGGGGTTACGTGCAGCGCGAGATCCAGGAGGCGGCCTACACCTGGCAGCGCCGAGTGGAGTCGAAGGACCAGGTCGTGGTCGGCGTGAACGCGTACAAGTCGGAGGACCCGGCGGTCCCGGTCCTGAGGGTAGATCCGGCGCTCGAGCAGCAGCAGGTCGCGCGCCTCCAGGCGCTCCGCAAGGAGCGGAACAACGGGGCGGCCACCGCTGCGGTAGAGGCGGTGCGTAGCGGGGCGAAGGGCAAGGAGAACCTCATGCCCCTCATCGTCGCGGCGGTGAAGGCCAGCGCGACGCTGGGCGAGATCTCCGATGCGCTTCGTGACGTCTTCGGGGAGTACCGGGAGAACGTGGTTCTGTAGGCGCTCTTCGCAGAATGCGGGAAGTTTTGATTACCCCTTGCCGGCCGATCAGATCAGTCGTCGCCGCTGACCAATGCGCGATCCGCGGTAGACTTCTCTCGCGGCCCCGCTGGACCGATGGCATTGGCTGGACCGGTGGGCGCTACCAGGGCATGCACACCGAGTTCGTGCACCAGTC
>JBGQLS010000298.1:0-7956 GCA_041500205.1 Anaeromyxobacteraceae bacterium
ACGACTTGTGGTCGAGGAGGTCGGAAGTGCCATCGACGCCCTGCCTTCGATGCAGCGCGCGGTGATGACGCTCCGCGACGTGGCAGGGGTCGGCGCCGGCACAGCCTGCGCGTTGCTCGGCATCCAGGACACCGAGCAACGCGTCCACCTTCACCGCGCCTGCACCGCAGTCCGGGCAGCGGTCGAGGAGCTCCTGCGCCTGGCCGCGTGACCGGGACGGTCCCGCGGCTGCGTTGCGAAGGAGAGGGGCGACGCGCTCACGACATGGGCTGTGCGGAAGCAGGCGCCGCGCCGGGCCGGTGCTGGCCGGCCTCGCCGGAGTTCCTCGCCGCAGCCTCCTTCCTCCTCGCGGCTGTGCACGCCTCCGCCCGCGTTGTCACGAACTGGTTCTTGTAGAAGGACCAGACATCCACGGCGAGCGCGGTGCCCTTCTCACACGCTTGGCGTTCGGTGACGACGAACTGGTGGGAACTCCGGCTTCTCGTCGAGGTAGCCCACGGCTGCAGTGACCGCGATTCCTAGCTGGCGAGCTCGCCCGGCGCCAGGGGCCGGTCGGCGCCGCGCACCTCGTCGAGCACGAACAGCGGCACGGCGGCGACGCCTTCGGCCTGCAGCGCTGCGCGCCTCGGTACTCATGTTGCCCTCTACAAACCGCGTTTCCACGGTTGACTAGAACCAAGACCGCGCGCACCGAGCTGCGCGCCGTGCCGCGAAGGAGCGGTCTGCGCGTCATACTCGACGTGCGCGAGACGCGCAGGTATCGCGCCGCTGGTGATGTACTCGGAATCCGAGGCGGAGTCGCGGCGCGCGTCAGCGCGCGGAGTGCTTCGGGGACCCCAACGCGGACGTCAAGCTGTAGCCTTCGGTGAACGCGCCCTCGTCACGGCGCCCGAGGGCCGCGCTCGAGAGACTGATGAAGAAGACAGTGAGAATGATACCGAAGAACATGACGCCAATGGCGAGCAAGAAACAAGAGATGACTGAGGCGAAAGCCTGCAAAGGAATCCCCTCCCAGCTGTCCTTGAGGACCTGAACAGCTTGCGCTTCCGCTTTGAACCTAGCAAGGCTCGCCGCATGTGCAGAGCAGCGGCCGACTCAACCCCATAGATCTGTCTCACCTTTACGTATCCACCGTCATTGCCGGGCTGAAGTTGTTCCAGCGCAATGACGCGGGGCGCTAGCGAAGGGACGGCGGTGGTCGTGGGTCCGAACCTCTAACGCCTCATTGCGCAGTTCTGGCGTCGCCCGCCGACCTGCTGGGCCTCACGGGGCGCTGGCCCGAGGGCGGCTCGGTGCGCCGGCCGCGCGAGCGGATGGCGCTCGCTCAGCGCCACCAGCAGCGCGCCATCGCTGCACGGGCGAGCACGGGCCGCGAGCCTCGCCGCGAGGACCTGGACGGCGTCTGGCATACGAAGCGCCATGATTCCCTCATGCCGCGCGCCGGAACTGAGGCTTGCGCCACGCCTCCAGATGTCCAGCTTCCAGGGTGGGATCCACATCTCCCGCAAAGTAGCTCGCGGATTCGAGCCGGCCGCACAGGCCGATCGCGCGTGCTGCCTCCTCACGATTGTAGAAGCGGCCGTCGCCATCCGTGAAGCCCGCTTCCCAGGCATCGAGGTCGACGTCGTCGCCGCCGAGACAGGTGATGTCGTGGAAGCAGCCGGTGTTCACGATCGCACCGCTCGCGAGGTGCCGGAAGCTCGCCTGCCTCGGGATCCTTGCGCTCTGCACCTGGGTGGCCATCGGTTCGTCCTCTCAGTCTCGCCTGCTGAGGATCAGTGGGCGAGCCCGAGTTTCCGTTACGCACGGTGACGGAGACGGAGTTCGGCGTGGCACAGGTGATGAGCGTAGCGACCTTGGATGGGAGGCGAGAGGCTTCGATGACGGATGGTGAGGATGCTCAGAGCTCGGCTCGCGCGTTGAGGTGCCTGTGTCGCGCGGAGGGCCCGCACCTGCCACTCGAGGTCGTGGGGCGGCGCCTGCGAGGATGTCGGCTGTGGGAGGTCCGCGTTACGGCGCCAGCTGTCCCCAGGCGGGGCATCTGGACGTTCCGCACGAACGAGCAGCCCGGAGGACGACAGGTTGCCCGGAAGGGTCCGCCGCGGCCGTCAGCTCAGCGCGACAAGCGGGTGGCGCATGACGAGATTCTTCCGGGCGTCGTTGAGCGCGAGGCACATTCGCCACGATCGCCTCGTCGTCTGCGCTGGAAACAAGTCTCCACTCGGTCAACGACCACTATCGGGTGGGCGGCCCCGGAGCGAGGCCGCCGCCCCGTTCACGCTAAGACCCGCGAAAGGCGCGTCGCCACGGATCACTCGATGCTGATGATGGGGCAGTTGACGATGAACCCGGAGGCTGCGAAGGGAGAGCCGTCGGGCGCCGTGACGAGCCCGTGCTCGGCGAGCCCGAGGATGTCGCCGAAGTCCGTCTGACGAAGGTTCAGACCTCGTGCGATGGCCTGCGGTGTCCAGGCGGTGAGGTGAACGTCCCAGAGCGGGCTGTACCGGCCCTGGCTCGGGTTCCAGAACAGCACGTTCAGCGGGGAGAGGCCGTCCAGGATGGCCGAGTTGAGTCCCTGCCGTTGCGGGTTGTCCGCGCCCGTCTGGCCGTTCACGAACGCGGCGAGGCTCGCGCGAGCTTGGTCGGTCCCATCCTGGCCAGCGGTCGGCGCGGCGTCGAGCGCCGGCGCATAGGTCACGTTCTCCAGCGCAGCCGCGACGGGGTTCGAGGAGTCCGTCGAGAGATAGCGCACGGCCTTCCCTCCCTGGAATCCAGGCGTCTCCTCGAGAGTCACGGTGAGCGCATCGAAGTCGATGGCCACGACCTTGGGTGCCCGGCCGGTCTCGTTGGCGATCTGAGGAGCGTTCTCGATGGTCCCGTCGGGGAGCTGGATGAGAGGGCTGTAGCCATCTTCACCAACTGCGGATGAGCTCGCCGCGTCCGGCGGAAAGCCCTGCGGTCCGGGCACGACCACGCGCGGCCCGGCAGCGAAGTTGACGGATGCAGGGAAGTCTACGCTGCCGTTCACGACGCTGACGACCTGCACCGCGGTCGTGCCCCTGAGGTTGGCGAGCTTCTGTGACCTGTTGATACCTTTCGCAGCTGCGTTCTCCCCGTTCGAGGTGTCGAGGACGATGTACCAGACGGTCCGGCCGCGGCTAGTGCCGCGATGGAGCGGGAGGGTTACGGTGCCGTCGGGGTGCTCCGCGGCGCTCGCGACAAACAGCTTCCGTTCCGAGGCTGAGCCGGAGCGCGATTCGCTCTGGACGGCCTGCGTGGAAGATGCAGGAGCGGAAGCGCCACAAGCAGCGGCGGCCACGGTGATCAGAGCAGCGATGATTCGTTTCATGGGGCTCTCCATGGGTGCGAGACTGAGGCGCCTGCAAGTACGCCTGCCCCCCTGCCGCGTTACAGGCCGATCGTTGCGCCCCCTAAGAAGGACGCGCAGGCCCCGAGTCCTGGGCCTGCGTCGACCATCGATCGACTGGGACGGTCGGAGCGCTACGCGAGCATCTAGCCGAGGAGGATCGGCAGGAGCACGCCGGTCCCGAGGGCGAAGACCCACAGGCCGGGGGCGGGGGTTCCCTCGGGACGGCGGCGCCTCGCCTCGCGCGCCGCGACGCGCGGGTCGAGTAGAAGCCAGGCCGCATGGCGCCGTTCGAGCGCCAGGAACGACCAAGCCGTCACGGCTCCGAAGAGGAGCTGGCCCACGAGGGAGGGCAGGAGCGCGCTCGCCGCGGGCGCAGACCAGTCGAAGGTCCCGCGGAGGAGGACGGGCTCGAGGGTGAGCGGATCGAGGTACCAGCGGATGAGGCCGAAGAGGAGCCCCCACACCACGGCCGCACCGAAGGAGGGCGCCTCCCGGTGGAAGAGGATCCCGTAGCTCATCCCGAGCGCGGTGGAGAGCGCGAGGCTTCCCAGGAAGCCGAGCACCGGCGAGCCACCGCCCATGGCCCACAGCACCTGCGGCATGGCGCCGGAGGCGACGAGCGCGAGGTCGAGGGCGAGCCCGCCGGCGATGCTGGCAAGCGCGCCCCACTTCAAGGAGTGCAGGAGGTTCAGGCCGAGTCCTTCCGGCTCGCGGTTGATGGGGTCGGACTCGGTGAAGAAGCCCACCCAGAGCTTGTCGAAGGCGCCGTAGATGAGGCCGGCGAGGAGGCCGTAGACGATGTGCCCTACGAGCGAGCCGAAGAGCGCGGCGCCCCGCTGCCAGGACCAGTCGAGCGGCTGGCCCGCCCAGATCGGGAGGACGGTGAGCGGGCCTACGAACCACCACAGTATGCCGTAGGCCATGCCCCAGCCCATGCTCGAGCCGTAACCGCGGAGGTCGCGCTGGAAGAGGACGCCCAGGCTGGCGCCGATGATGATGGCGAAGGTGAAGTGCAGCGTCACGCCGACCATGCGGGAGTGGGAGCCGACGAGGCCGGCGATGAGGGGAAAGAAGCCCACCTGCGCCATCCACTTGCCGAAGGCCCAGCCGCCGACGACGCCGGCGAGGCCGCCCACCACGAGAGCGCGCGGCCAGCTGAAGCGAGGGCGCCCTTCCTCGCGGAGCAGGATGCCCCAGGTGCCGAGGCCGATCCCGAGAGGCGCGCCGAAGCAGAGGACGTATGCGACGAGCTGAGGAAAGCGAGCGCGGGCAGCGTCGAGCGTGCCCATGCTGTGCATGCCGTTCGAGGCGGCCGAGAGGAGGCCCACCGGAACCGCGAGCCAGAGGACGAAGGCGAAGCCGAGTCCCCAGATGAGCCCGGCCCCGGGCGTGGTGGCGCGCGATCCGGCGAGGAGCGCGAACCCGACGCCGTAAGCCGCGCCGAAGAGGATGCCGGCCTCGAAGGTGGCGACGAGCCCTTGCCCGACGGCGCCGCCGAGGGCGCCGAGGAAGAGGCACAGGACGATGCCGGCGATGCGGTGGGAGAGCCGGTGCATGGGAGACCTCACGCTGCGTGGGGCGGGGGCTTGTCCACCGTCGCAGAGCCCGGAAGATGAACAGGCTCGGACAGGTCGATGGTCTGCACGATGTCGCGCGGGAAGAAGAGCTCGAGTGTCCAGTCGGAGAGCACGCGTACCTTGCGTTCCAGGCCTGGGAGCTTGGCCACGTAGATGGAGCGCCACATGAGCCAGGCGAGGAGGCCGGAGAAGCGCACGTGCCTCCTGGTGAAGGGAACGCGCAGCTCGGCGCAGGCGGTGTGATGGCCGACCACGCAGAGCGCGCCGAGGGCGTCGAAGTGGAACGCCTTCGGCTCGCTGCCGGTCAGCGTGGCGTGGATGTTCCCGGCGAGGATGCGTGCCTCGCGCAGCGCGAACTGCGCGGTAGGAGGGCAGGGCTCCTTGGTGCGAGCGTCGACGATCGCGGCGCAGTCGCCGGCGGCCCACACGCCCTCCTGGCCAGGGACGGCCAGGTGCTCGTCCACCACGACCGCTCCGCGCTTCGACCGCTCGAGGGGCAGCGTCTTGAGGATGGGGTGCGGCGTGGATCCCGCAGTCCAGACCAGGGTGTGGCCACGGATCTCCTCGCCTGACTTGAGGACGAAGGCGCCCGCGCGCGCGTCCGCCACGCGCGCTCCCAGCTTGAAGGTGACGCCGCGCGCCGCCATCCGCTCCAGCGCGTACGCGGCGAGCTGGGGAGAGAGCTCGGGGAGGATGCGATCCCCCGGGTGGACGAGGACGATGGCGAGCTCCTCCGGCCGCAGGTCGGGGAAATCGGCGAGCATTCCGCGCGCGAAGTCGTTCAGGGCTCCCGCCAGCTCGACGCCTGCGAACCCGCCGCCGGCGACGACGAAGGTGAGGAGCTCTCGCCGTCGCTCCGGAGCGGTCTCGACCTCTGCGCGCTCGAAGGCGTCGATGACCTGGTTGCGGATGCGCATGGCCTCGCGCAGCGACTTGAAGCCGAGGGTGTGGCGGGCCACGTTCACGAGGCCGAGGTGGTTCGTGACCGCGCCGAGCGCGAGCAC
Source organism: Anaeromyxobacteraceae bacterium (assembly GCA_041500205.1). Taxonomy (GTDB): domain Bacteria; phylum Myxococcota; class Myxococcia; order Myxococcales; family Anaeromyxobacteraceae; genus Anaeromyxobacter_A. The sequence goes on from JBGQLS010000298.1 coordinate 5,952, forward strand.
GAGCTGATCGTAGGCGAGGGTGACCGGCGGCTCGCAGTCGACCACGACCCGCTTCGCGCCGAGGTCGACGCTCGTCACCGGCCCGCGCACCACCTGGGAACGCCGGAGGCTCGTGCGGATGGGGCTCGAGATGTGGGTCGGCTCCAGGCTCGATCCCGCGACCTCGGCCAGCATGGGCGTAAAGAGGAGCGCGTTGGTGTCGGAGACGAGCGTGATAGCGATGGATCGATCCGCGCCGAAGACGCGCTCGAGGCTGACGGCGGTCTCGACGCCCGCGAACCCGCCGCCCAGGACGAGGATGCGGCGCTTGTGAGGCTCGGGCGGAGGCGCAGGGACGGGCTCGGGCCCGAGCCAGCGGGTTGCCGCATCAGAGGCGGCCTGCGACACGAGTCCGAGCGCGGCTCCGAAGAGGACCCAGCCCACCAGGTGCGGGACCAGCGCTCGCATCCCGGCGGCCGTCCACATCGGATGCTGGCCGGAGAGGATCGGGAACAGCACCACGCTCAGGATTGACCAGAGCGGGATCCCAAGCGCTGCAGCCGTCATCATGTTGTCGAGGTAGGCGTGGCGCGGGAAGCGGAACCAGGTCCCATAGGCGATGCCCACGGCTGCGGCGACCACGATCGCGGCGACGCCGAGGCGCGAGGTGGCGACGAGCGCGGCGCTCGCCGCGAGCCCCGCAGCGAGGCCGATGCCCGCCCGCCGCAGGAGGCGCGAGGGGCCGGGCCTCGCCGAGGGCCAAGCAGCGCGCACCACCGGCGCCGCGGCGCTCATGGCTCGGCCGCCGCGCCGACGCCCGAGAGCCGCGCGCCCAGGTAGCGCAGGATGCGCAGTTGATGAGTCGAGAGACCGCGGAGCGCGATCCGATAATCCTTGCTGCCCTCGACCAGCCGGGCGAGGGCGGCCACGCCGACCTCGTCGAAGCCGCGAACGAGCGCGACGTCGATGACGAGGTCTCGCTCGGGCTCGCAGCGCAGCCGGTCAAGGAGGTCGCGCGCGGCTTCACCGTCGAAGGTGCCGAGGATGCGGAGGACGCGGCGCCCCCCCTCTATCCAGTGCTTCACGTGGATGCCTTCCATGGAGAGCTCCTAGGAACGGGCGAACCGAAGCTGCCCGGTCGCCGGGGGAGACTGCGTGGGGCGGCCCTGTCCGCAGAAGATGCAAGGCTGGTCCGGAGGGTGGTCGAGCTTGGCGCAGCCGCGCCGGGCGCGAGCCGGGATGAGCGCCGCCGCGAGCTGCATGCCGAGCGGCGGCCCGAGGAAGTAGATCCAGAGCGGCATGAACGCGCCCGAAGCGAAGACCGCTGAACCCAATGAGCGCGCAGGGTTCATGCTCATACCGGAGACGGGAGCCTCGAACGTGATGTACAGCGCGACGAGGATGCCCGCGCACAACCCGGTGAGCCGCTGGAAGCGCGAGCTCGAGACCGAGAGCACGACCAACATCAACAGGAATGAGATTGCAACCTCCGCGCCGAAGGCGACGAGAACGCCGGCCGAGCCCGGAACTGTGGCCACGAAGTTGGAGGACGGATGGGCGAGCCGGCCGCCGAGGAAGGCCCACGAGATCGCGACGCCCGCGACGGCGCCGATGAACTGTGCCGCGATGTAGAAGACTGCATCGGCGCGCGTCACCTTCCCGAGCCGCAGGAAGGCCAGCGTCGTCGACGGATTGATGTGCGCGCCGGAGCGCTGTCCCCACGGGGAGTAGATGATGGCGACTGCGGTCGCGCCCATTGCCACGCCCATGACCACCCGGCGAGCAAGGTCGTTCCCGAGCGCGGCGTAGGCGGGAGAATCGGGGTGGAAGAACAGCACGCCGAAGCCACAGGCGGAGACCATGAAGGCGCCCAGGCCTGCCGCCTCGATCAGGTACTCGGGCCAGTGGGCCCGAAAGGCGGAGGTCATGGATATGCTCCGCTGTCCGCGTCGTACGTCGTCGCGGCCGCGGTCGGTATCGCGGTCGGATTCGAGGTCGTGGTCGAAGAGGTCGCGGTCGAGGTCGA
>JBGQLS010000299.1:0-7946 GCA_041500205.1 Anaeromyxobacteraceae bacterium
CTTGGCGGAGTCGACGATCACGCGCGAGACGTCCGCGATGGCTTTGGCCCTCGCCAGCTCCATCGGCTTGTCCTCGTCCTTCAACGCTTCGAGCGTTTCGAAGAGGTGGTTACGCAGGTCGTCGATCTTGTTCTTCATGGGACTTGGTCCTTCGCCGGATCTGGCGGTTGAGCGCGCCGAGCAACTGGATCGTTTCGGCGAGCGGTTTCGGCAGGTTGTGCACCGTGTTCCGCGCCATCAGCTCGCGGCGCGAGATGCACTCCAAGTTGTCGAGACGAATGTCGCCTTTGTTGCCGTTGCGAAATGCGATCGCGTGCCCCTTGTGGACGGGACCGTACGTGGCCTCCCACAACAACACGTGGACAGCGCGCCATCGGCGCTGGAGCGGGAGGTCGTCGTTGACCTTCCGCTGGAGATATCCCTCCTTGCTGGTACGCTCGGCGCCGATCGGCCGATATAGGCCCACAGCGACACCACGCCGCTTGCCCTTCTTGAACTGCGTCTCTTTCATGCGGCCCGCCGCCCATCCGGGGCGCCGCAGCCCCTTGTTCGCCGGGACGTGGCCTTTCTTGAATCGCATGGCCGCGCCGACGTTGTCGCCGCGGCGCAGTCGACACGCCTCGGGACTCGCCAGGTATTCCGCGCCCTTGGTGAGGCCGAGTAGCCCCGCGCGCCCGTAGACAGCCGTGACGCTTCGCCGCAGCTCGCGCGCAATGGTTGACGTCGGCTCGTGCGGGTAGCGCGCGACGAGCACGGCGGTGTCCGCGGCATTCCACAGGCGCTTGCCGGCCCGGAAGCAGTCCATCGCCTACTTCTTCCGGGCGGCCTTCGCGGGCGCCTTCTTCGCCTCCTTCGCGCGCGCGGCCGCCTCGAGGTCCTTCCGGATCCGGGCGGGATTCACCTTGTAGTGCTTGGCGGCGGCCAGGAGCCTCCTCGGCGAGCTCGTGTCGTAGGTGCCGGCGTACGTCTCGCGCACGAGGGCGAGGACCATGAGGAGCTCGGCCAGGGCGTCGGCGCCGAGGATCTCGATGTGCTCCTTGAGGACGGTCTCGGCGTCCTTCCGGTCGGCGATCTCCCAGCCGAGGATCCGGCAGACGACCTTGCGGTTCTCCGCCCAGAGGTCGATCACGAACCCGGTGGCTACGATCCGGAGCTCAGCCACGCCCAGGTGGGCGGGCACCTTCTCCCGGATGGCGTCCAGGACGTGCCGCCGGAATGCCGACTCGAGCCGCGCCTTCTTCTCCCGCTTGCGCTGCTCGCGCGCGTAGGAGTCGCCGCCGGCGCCCGTCGCTCGCGCGGCGCTCTGCCGCTCCGTCCTCGTGACGCCGGCGTCCTTGAGGAGCTTGGGCAGCGTCTTGCGGGGGATCAGCTTCAGCATGGCGCCGGACTGCGGATCTTTCGCAAGGACCACCGCCGTCGCGGCATGCTTCCCGAGGGCCGTCTCGAGGTTGCGACCCTTCGGATCCTGAGAGCAGTGCTCGTCGAGCGTGGCGTACTCGCGCTGCGCGTCGTACGACAGGCCGCCGTAGCTCTGGAACATCTTCTTGGTCGTCGAGTCCGAGAGCACCTTCCCGCCATTCGCCTGGGCCTCGGTCGCCGCCCGAGCGAAGGCTGCCTCTCGCTTCGACCGGAAGCAGACCGGATCCGTGCAGACGTCTGCACTCTTGATGTCGTCGAAGAGCTCACGCTGATTGCCGGTTCGCTTCGGACACGTCGAGCAGGGTCCGGCCGCCGGCACCAAGTCGGGGTCGGTCGTCGGGAACCCGGCCTCGGAGAGGCGCAGCATGTACTCTCGCTGGATGTGGTCGGCCGCCTCCCGGAAGGACATGGCGCCGCCGTGCCGGTCCGTCACCTCCTTGGCCGCTTTCGCCTGAAGCGCCGGCACCGGGATCCGTGCAAGAAGCAGCGCGACGGAGGGGCTGATTGCGCCGGAGAGAAACGGCTTCCTCGCCTGCTCGACAAGCGAGCACAGCTTCATCCGCGCATAGAGGTAGGCCTTCGACTTGCCGACCTTCGTGGCGAGCTCATCGATCGAGTACCCATGCTTCTCGTGAAGCTGGCGGTACCCGTCTGCCTCCTCGAGCGGATGGATATCCGCACGCTGCAGGTTCTCGATGACCTGCACCTCGAGGACCTCCTTGTCAGAAAGGTGTCGGACGCGCACGGGCAGTTCGGCAACCTTCGCGAGGCGCGCCGCCCGATATCGACGCGCCCCTGCCACGATCTCGAAGGTCTCGCCCGCCGGCCGAACCAAGAGCGGCATGAGGACACCGTGAGACCGGATGCTCTCCGCCAGTTCCTGGAGGGCGTTGGCCTCGAACGTGCGTCGCGGGTTCGTCTTCGATTCGCGCAAGCGAGCGAGCGCGACCGTGAGGTACTCCGTCGAGGTGTTCAAAGTCGCCGGCGCCACGGCCACTTCAGATGAAACGGGAGTTGCCATTGAAGACTCCTTTCAAGCTCGCATCATTGAGGGAGCTCGCCGCGCAAAGTGCGGGAGAATCGGCCTCGCACAGGAGGCCCTATGACCGACCGCTACTTGAAGACCGTGCTGACCGTGATCGCGTTCGCGCTGTGCTGGATCGCTGGCGAGCTGACACTGGGGCATGCACGGGCCCAGGTCGGCGAAACGGGGATCAAGGGCGTGTCGATCACCTCGCCGCTCGTGGACGCCGGAGCCGGTTCGAAGAGCTTCAAGCCGGACATGAAGGTCGTCCCCGTCTACTGCGTAAACTGCGCCAGCACCAAATAGGGGCTCGGTCACACCACCTCCCAGGTCGACGACTTCGCCCGCAGCGGCCCCGCGTCACGTCGCTCCGCCTGGTGGTGACGGAGCAGCTTGCGCGCGGTCAGATTGGTGATCGCCCTCCGCGTTGAAACGATGTGGATCTCGAGGGCCTCGGCGACCGCCCATGGCGTGTGCCGGCCCGGGTGGCTCCGGAACCACTCCAGGACCCGGTCCTCCTGCTTCTGGGCGCGGATGTCGCCGAGGATGGCGGCCTCGGCGGGGACGTGGCTGCGGTAGTGGGCGGAGCGGAGGGCGGCCGTCCGGGCCTTCCGTGGGGGCGCGTCGAGGCCGAGGTCGAGCTGGCGCGTCACCGGAGGAGCCTTGCCGCGTGCCGGGCGTAGACCGCGATCGCCTTCCAGTACGCGGCCATGGGCGGCTTGTGGCGTCGCCAGCTCTCGTTCGCGCGCCAGGTCGCCGCCGCGGCGAGGTCGCGGAGCAGCGCGCGCAGCGGCTCCCGGGCCGCCGGCGGCAGATTCCGGAACGCCTGGGCGCTCGGGAGCCCGAGCAACGGGTTCCTGACATCGCTGCGCGCGCTGCGCGGGAAGTGCCGGACCTCGCCGCTCACGCGCCCTCCAGGAACAGGACCGGGAGCGCCTGGATCGGCGCCCGCTTCGAGACCAGGCCGAGGGACCGCAGTCGGCCGAGATTGGCCCGCCAGTAGCCTCCGGCCGGCTCCAGGCCCGCCCGCTGGCCAAGGTCCGCCGCTTCCAGGCCATCGGGATAGGCGTCGATGAGAACGCGGAGGATGGTCCGCTGCGGGCCGGTGAGCAGGTTCGTGAGGACGTGCTCATGGAGTTGCTCGACGGTCTGGATCTCGGCCTCGCGGGCGACGGCCCGGCCCGCGTCGGAGAGCGATGTCCCCTCGATCAAGCCAAGCGTCCGGAGGCGTCCGATGTTCGCGCGCCAGTAGCCGCCGGTAGCGGACATGCCAGCGAAGAGCCCGAGCTGGACCACGTTGGGCTGGCGCACGCCGACGCCCTCCAGGAACGCGGCTGCGTCGAGGATCTTCTGCTGCGGTCCGCTCACGTGTGCGTCGCCTTCCGCCCGCGGCGCGCGCTGGACGGCGAGCCGTCTCTCGACGGAACGGGAGATGACGGGGGCGGGCTTCTCGGCGAGAGTGCCGCGGCCTTGCCTCGGCATTGCGCCCGCCCCCATGCTTCGATTCATCGCACCATCCGCACCTCCCGTCCGTGCGGCGGCCAGGGCCGCCTTGATCTCGTTCGCGCGCTGATCCAGATCGTGGGAAACAGACTGGAGGGCCACCACGGTGCGGACGAGTCGGTCCGCTTGGCTCTCCAGCCGCTTGACGTGCGCGTCCTTGAGGACCGACTTCTCGACGACGCGGGACGACTTGGCGGGGGCGGCCGGCGCCGGCTTCACCTTCTCCGCGGCCGCGACCTTCGCGCGCAGATCCGCGATCGTCTTCCGGAGCTCGCGCGGGTCCTCGGCCTTGGCGCGCTCGACGAAGACCGCCATCCGCTCCCGGATCTTCGCGAGGTCGGGCTTCGCCCCCTCCCCGCGCGCGGTGCGCTGGCGCTCGCCGTGCTTGACCGTGGCGCTTGAGTTGAAGGTCTCGCGCATCCGGATCTTCACGACGCCTTCGAACTTGAGCCATCCGGGCGATACGATCAGGGCATGACCGCGCTCGAGCGAGCGCACGGTCGAGGCCAGCTCCTTGATGCGCTCCTTCTCGACGTGCTCGCCCAGCCAGTCCAGGATCGCGGCGAGGGAGTTGGGTCCGACGGTGCGGAACGCGATCATCGCGTCGGCCAGCTCGGAGACCGATTTCGCCATCCGGGCGCTGCGTTGGGTCAGGAGGCCGACCCCGACACCGACGTTGCGGCCCTCCTCTACGAGCTGGTTCCAGGCGCCGACGGACTCGGCGAGCTCCTTCGCTCCGGACGGGATCACCTGGGGGATGTAGCGCGCGGCCTCGTCCAGGACCTGGAACAGCGGGTCCCGGCGACGGCCGGAGACGATCTCGCCCTGGCGCTGGAAGAGGCGCAGCGCGTACGCGGTGACGAACCGGATCTTCTCGCCGATGCTCCACATCTCGCCGGACGGCTTGCGCGAGAAGTCGACGAGGACGTTGGTGGACTCCTCGACCACGACGTCGGCGACGGCGGCGCCGCCGGCGGGCTCGATCGGGACGTCGCCATGGAGACCGCCGAGGATCAGGCACTCGACGCCGGGACCGGCGCCATCGGCGGAGTGGCGCAGGCCCCAGCTCACGCCCAGGGGGTCCAGCCAGGCCCAGCGAAGGCCGCAGCGGGTCAACTCCTCGACGAGGACGGAGCCGAGGTTCGTCTTGCCCATGCCCTTCCCGCCGTACGCGATGAGCGTCGACGTCACGGTCTCGAGGGGGAGCGTCAGGTTGTTGGCGATGCGGAGCTGCTTCAAGAGAGTCCCTCCCTCGCCCTCGCGAGCGTTCGCTTCAGTGCTTCCGTCGTCTCCGGGTCCTTGGGCCGCTCAGCTCCTTCGGCGATGGCCTTGGCCGCGAGCCACAGCCGCCGCATCTCGGACTCGGTGATCTCCTTCAGCGTCGGCGTCACGGGCCCGTCGGCGGCCATGCAGCGCGCCTCGACCTGGTCGACGATCTCGAGGATCCGGCGCGCGTGCTGGCGCATCGCGGTGATGCTGGGGCGCGCGGCCTGGCGGCCCCGGTAGGTCATGCGGACACCTTCGGGAACTCGCGCACGCGGAGGTCCTCTCCAGAGACGAACCGGAAGGTGTAGCCGCACACCGTGCGCCTGCGGCCGTGGAGGACCTCGTTGAGGTGGCCGACGTTGATGCCCAGCGCTCGCGCCGCAGCCTTCTGCGTCTCGTAACGGTTGCCATGCTGGTCCACGAACGGGCGACCGCCCTTCGCGCGCGAGAGGCGGATGCGCTCCGACTCCGACGGCGGTCGGCCAGGCCGGCTCCGCCGCTGCGCGCTCAGGAGCGCGCGGGTCGCGAGCGAAGCCCGGCGCCCGCGGCTCGCGAGACCGGATCGGCGCCTGTGCTCTTCGGACTTGGGTTTGCCCGTCAGCGCGCGGCGGATCTTCTCGCGGGACTCCGGCGTGTGCGGGCCGCCGCCACCATCGCCGCCTGGCGCGAGGTTGGTGAGGTCCTCACCCGCCGCGCGCAGGCGGGCAATGTGCTGCCGCTCGGCGACGTCGAGGGCCGCGGTCGTCGAGCACGCCTGGAGGATCTCCAGCCGAGGCTCCAGACCGTCGGTCAGGAGATCCCGGAGCCACTTCTCCTTTCGAGTGGTCCCACGGAGGTAGCAGGGCGCGAGGTGGCGCCTCAGCCGACGGCGAGCCGAGCGCACCGTCTGGCCGACGTATCGAATCCGGTCGGTGCGAGGGTCGATCAGGGCGTAGACGATCACGGCTGGACCTTCGGAAATTCACGGATCCTGAGATCGCTCGGCCACTCGGAGGGATCGCCACCCTTCCTATCGTTCAGGTGGCAGACGAGACGGCGCCCGGCGTCCTCGCGGTGGCCGTACCAGCGGAGAATCGGCGACGTCCACGCGCCCGTGCTGTCGTACGGGGTTGTCCCGACCTGTTTCACGAACGGCGCGCAGCCCTGCTCGCGGCACTGGCGCACGCCAGAGCGGATCCACGCGACGTCGCAGGGGCGCGCCTGGAGGCGTCCGCCGCTCTCGCCCCCGAAGATGGCGCCATGGATTCCGTCGAGGACGATCGCGCCCAGGTCCTCCAAGAGCGGCTCGAAGGACACGAACCGGACGATCGCTGGCGTGTCCTTCAGATCATCGACTCGTTCGAGCTGGTCGCGGTTCTCCGACGACACGCCCAGCCAGACGTTGCGCAGGAGCGGCGACTGCGTCCGGCGGTACCAGTCCTCCACGTAGTGCCGCATCCGCCGCGATCGCTTCGTCAGGACCTGGAACGTCGCGGGTGACACGCCCATCGCGCCGAAGGCATGGTCGATCAGGGAGTCCGGCACGGCGTCCTGGAAGAGGTCGGTCATGTCGAACGGAAACACCTTGGTCCCCGGCGCGAGCCGTCCCCACGAGCGCAGCTCCTCCGCGTCCATCTCGAATCGGACGTGCTGCAGGTTGTTCGCCCTGTAGTGGAGGCCGTTGCCGATCCACCGATTCAGCTTCTCGGCGTAGCAAAGGCGGCATCCCTCGGACGCGTGCACACAGAACCAGCCGCGCTTTCCGGTCTCGCGGTGGTAGGCGCGCAGCGGATTGCTTGAAAGGTCGGTCCACTCGATCGAGGTCTGCGCGCTCATCGGTAGCTATCCGGCCGGTCGCAGTGCCGATGCCGGACCTTCCCGTCCTCGCCGAAGGAGAACTTGTGGCCGCGGAGGATCTGGCGCCCGCAGCCGGCGCAGACGCGGCCCGCGTGTTTGCTCGCGTCCCAGGGCCGATGGCACGTCGGACACCGCTGGGCCTCGGTCGCCAGAGGACGACTCGTACCCCTGATGTGGCGGCGGACCAGTCGCCCGACCACGGTCATCCCCCCCTCTTGGCCCGCGGCTCCGCCCAAGACCACATCACGGCGCCGGCGGCGCCGGCCAGGAGCAGCGGCACTGTGACCGCCTCGATCGCTTGGCCGGGGGACAGCGGGGCCCAGACCAGGGCACCGACCATCCAGTAGCAGGCGAACTCCAGCAGGACCGCCGCGGCGAGAGGCTTCACGCCCGCTCCCGGAGCCGCCTCTCGACGTAGGCGATGACGTCGGCCACGCTCACGAGCTGCTCGGCGGCCTCGTCCGGGATCTCGAGCTCGAACTCCTCCTCGATCGCCATCGTCAGCTCGATGCGGTCGAGGCTGTCGGCGCCGAGGTCGGCGGCGATCGTCGCGGTGGGCACGACGGCGCTCTCCGGGACGCCGAGCTGCTCGACGAAGATGCGGCTGAGCACCGCGGCCACGAATGGGGGCTGGATCGTCTTCATGGCATTACCTCCCGTAGAGCCGTGACGGCCGTCGCGGAGCGCTTGCGCAGGAGGAGCCCGCCGTTCTTCACGTGCTCGCGCGTGGCGCGATCGAGGCGGCGGACCTCGCCCCTGCCCGGCCGGTACCATTCAAAGGCGGGCTCGGTCGGCACGTAGGGAGGCCAGGGCTTCGCCGGGTAGAACGCCGAGTAGGCGTCGCCCGAGCAGTCGCCGCTCTTGCCGGAGGCGCGGCAGCCGATCATGAAGGGCGTTA
>JBGQLS010000300.1:0-7941 GCA_041500205.1 Anaeromyxobacteraceae bacterium
ATCCTGGGCATCAATCGCCGCACGCTCTACCGCAAGCTCCGCAAGTACAACGAGGAGCCCGAGGACGGGGAGCCAGCCTGATGGCGCGCGCCCCTAGCCTGACGAACAGAGCGCCGCACGCCGGGTCTTCCGGCGCGGCCGCCCTGTCATGGCTCCGGTGGCGAGATTGCACATCTCGAGGAGCAGGTTGCGATCCGTCAGCATCCCCACCAGCTCGCCCTCCTTGAGCACCGGGATGTTGATGAGATTGTCGACCGCCATCAACTCGACCGCCTCCATCAAAGGGTCCTCGATGTCCACGAAGCGCTGCTCTCCGATCAGCTCGCCGGCGGTGATGCTCCCGAACAGCTTGCACCGGGCCAAGAACATCCCTGGCTCGGAGGGCATCGACGACTGCTTCCCCGGCAGTGGCGTGAGCCTGTCGAGGATATCGTTCACGCGTATGCAGCCGAGGAAATCCTCCTCCCGGCTGTAGACGAGGACCGTGCGATGTCCCTGCTCGGTCAGCTTGCCGGGCGTGGCGTGGAAGAGCGACCGCGTGAGCACCTCGACCACCCGCTGCACCGACTCGTCCTCGTAGACCCGCTGATACGCGGACGCGGGGACCATGAGATCGGCGATGCCCTTCTCTTGAGGCACGGCAGGAGCGCCGGCGAAGACGCCGCGGATGCGGTGGGCGAGGTGGTCGATGTCGGCGGGCTTTCGCAGGACGTCAGCGGCGCCGAGCTCGATTCCGAACATGGCGACGTCGGTGTTGCCCTCCTCCGTCAGGAGGATCACCGGCAGACGTGGGTCGGTGGCTCGAATCTTCGCCAGGAGGGCGAGTCCGGAGCCACTGTCCTTCCCGACCTCCAGCACGACTGCCTGCGACCTGGAGTCGCGGATCAGGGTGAGCGCCTGCTCGCTGCCCACGGCGAGCGCTACCCTGAATCCGCGCCCCTCCAGAGCGCTCGCGGCGTACCCGCCGAATCCGGCCTCGCTGTCGTCGCTGCCCACGAGCACCAGCCCGATCGGTCTTCGGTCTCCCGTGTCCGCCATTGCCATCACTCCATCGGCGCGAGTCGCTGCAAGACCGTATGGCAAGCGGGATGCCACGACCTCGGCCGCCAGATTCCCTTTGATTCGGCCTGATTCCCTCCCGAGCGGGGTGCGTGACCGAGAAAAGAAGTCTCACCCTCGACCGCGCCGGAGGCCCGCAGGAGGGTATTTCACCGTCCGGCCAAGGGGTTGGGCCCGCCGGGCGCGACATGGGACGAGATGTCCCGTTCGGGGCGGAGAGCGGGCACCCTCTCAAGACCTGTCGAAAGAGGTAGTCGCTCTGCGGCGTGGCCGGGGTGGGGCCCCGATGGGCTTTGCCCGGCGGGGCGGGGGACCCGACGGGCGGTGAAGCCCGGACTGACAAGCGAGACATCTCGTCTCACGCCTCCCAGTACCGAGCCAAGCTCGCAATCAAATGACGGAATCGTCGATTGCGCACACGCCCGCTGGACGGTTATGAGACTTCTTGTCGCACTCTTTCGCATTGGTCGGGGCGTGGATCCAGTCGGAATCAGGGGTTCGCCAGCCCGCTGCCTGGCATCGCGCTTGCCCCCACGGGCCGGAGCGCATGAGCGTACTGTCGAGCAGCTTCGCGCCTGGGACCCACGTGCTGGTGGCATCGCGGGATCCGATCTTTGCTCGCAGCATCGCGGCGTCGCTGGAATCGAAGGGAGCCGAGATCCACCTGTGGGAGTGGCCCGACGCATGGTCGGCGGACGAGCCGCGGCTGCAGGGAGTGGACGTGCTGCTCGTCGAGACCCGCGGATTGCGCGAGGAAGAATGGTCGCTCGTGGAGAGGGTGCGCGAGCGCTCGCCCATGGTCGAGATCGTTGCGATCTCGGAAGACCCGCTGGTGGAGAGCGCGGTGCAGGCGCTGCGCAGCGGCGTCTACACGCTCCTCGCCTATCCGGTCTCGGACGATCAACTCCTGGAGGTCATCACCCAGGCGACCGCGCGCAAGCGGCGTGGGGAGCAGCGGATCAGAGCGCTCGAATCCGCATCAGCATGGGAGTGGACAGGAAGGACGACGCCCTCCGGCGCGAAGGGAGGGCGTTCCTCGACCGACAGGTCCTAGATGCGCGCTCGACTTCACCCCGCGGGCGATAGGCCCGCGCGCACCAATCGTTCGCCGATCGGCGGGATCCGGCACCGGCCACGCGGCAGCGGTGACAGCCAGGTGGAGCCCGTCCCCTGCCCCGCGCACAGCCTGCGTTGCGCCTGCGGCATCGCGCGGGCAAGCTCGTTCCATGGATATTCACGACCTTCTACGAGAGGAGAAGCCGGTCATCCTCGAGGACGCGTGGCGCTCCGTCGTGAGGCTGACGCACTACGAGCGCGACGGCGAGGAGGCCACCCGGCAGCGACTGGAGACTCTCTACGATCGCGTCGCCAGCGCCATCTACATGCGCGATCTGAGCGACCTGCTGGACTACGCCGAGCGCATCGCAAGGCAGCGGTTCGACTCAGGCTTCGACCTCTGTGAGATCCAGACCGCGTTCTTCATGCTGGAAGAGGCGATCTGGCGCCGCGCGCTGGTGCGAATACCCGCAGGGGACCTCGCTGAATCGCTTGGCCTCGTCGCCACCGCCATCGGGCGCGGCAAGGACGCGCTCGGCCGTGTCTACGTCTCCCTCGCGAGCCACGCACAGGCTCCTTCGCTCGACCTGACCTGCCTCTTCAAGGGCACGTAGGGCGGCGCTCTCACAGCGGTGCTCGCTTGCATTGAGCCCGCGCGCGACCACGGCATCCTCTCAACCGGGCCGCGCCATCAGTCCAGTCTCAACGGCGGCCAGAGCGGCTTCGGCCGTTGAGCAACCGCACCTGATAGCCGGAGTTGCTGCTCTGGATGATGTTCAGGCAAGAATAGTCCTGCCCGATCCGGAACAGGTTCTGCACCGGCATTCCGAGCACGTGACAGAGCAGCAGCCGGTTGACTCCGGCGTGGCCGACGACGAGGACGTTTCCGGCAGACCGCGACAAGATGTCCTCGAACGCAGCCACCACGCGCCTGCCGCATTCGACGAAGCTCTCGCCTCCGGGGACCCGAAAGCCGCCGATGTCGTCGCCGCGAGCCTTGAACTCGTCCGGGAATTGCCGCGCGACGTCCCGGAAGGTCAGACCTTCCCACTTGCCCATGTTGATCTCGCGGAGGTCCGGGCGGACGACGACCTCGAACAAGCCGCTGGCGGCGATCTCTGCCGTCTCGCGCGAGCGGATCAGATCGCTGCAGTAGGCGGCGCCGATCTCCGCGTGCTCGAGCCTCCTGTGGAGATGGTCGGCCTGCTTCCGACCCTCCTCGGCAAGCGGGAGGTCGATCTGCCCGATGTACCTGCGCTGATCGTCCTCCTGCCGGATCTTGCCGTGACGGACCAGGTATAGGACCCGGTTCTCCATCAACTCTCCTTCGACTCGCCTTCGCCGTTCTTCGTGCTCGTCAACGCCGAGCTGGACTCGAGCGGAGCTCGCCTGACCATGTCCCGTGCTCTTCTACCGCGGGCTCAGCGATAGAGCGAGTTGCCGAGGACGTCGGTCACGTTGTAGGCGCATGAGGGGACGACCCTGGCGTCGGATCCCGCGACATGGAGGAAGCAGTCCCGCGCGCGGTCCAGGCCGCCGTCCAGCTGCGCCACGAACGCCGCCGCGATCAGACCTCGGCTGCAGCCAGCCCCCTGCAGCGCAAGGCCCCTCGTCCTCGGCGGCCTACCTCTCGTGGCTCCGGCTCCCGCCCGGTCGGGCTCCGCGCCTCTTCGCCGCCACGAGCAGCAAGTAGCCCGGGCGCGCTCTCCGGACGGCGTCCGACACCTGCTGCTGCTCGCGCGGGCTCAACTGCCGTTGCGCCCGGGTCGGCCGGTGGGCGCGGCCCTCGATGGCCAGGTGAAAGGCGAACTCGGCCAGCGAGGGCGAGTGGTCCTCCCAGAGCTCCACGCAAAAGCCCTGGTCCTCGAGCTGGGCCGAGATCTCTTCCAGCGTCGTCATCCGGGCGACGCGCGTTACCGGCAGTGAGCGGAGGAGGGCGAGAGCGCCGGGCTCGCGCGCGTACAGGTCGATGACGGCGAGCCTCCCCCCTGGGGCAAGTACGCGCCAGCACTCCGAGAGGACTCGCTCCTTGGCCGGCATCACGGAGAGGCTGCACTCCGCCAGGACCGCGGCCACGCTGCCGCTGAGGATGGGGAGGTCGTTCCCCGATCCCTGGACGAGCGGGACGGTGGCGTTGCGCCGCCTGCCGCGCTCCAGCGTTTCCCGAGACGAGTCGACGCCGAGCGCGTCCAGGGCGAGCGAGCCGCAGAGGTGCTCCACGGTGACGCCCGTCCCGCATCCGAGGTCGAGCACCCTCGCACCCGCGCCGAGCTCGCAGTAGCCGAGCGCCCGCTCCGTCAGCGCGAGCCCACCCGGACGCAGCAGGTCCCCGCCCGCTTCGTCTGGAGCGAACTCCAGCGCTCCGCCCTCGCCACCATCGCCGCCCATGGGCGCACCAAAGGAGGTCACGGTCAGTCGTCCTCGACCTTCATGTGCTGCCCTCTATCAGATCTGATCGATCTCGTTGATGACCGCGATCGCGTCGATACTCACCCGTCCAGGCGGCGCTCTCGAGCAACCGGCGGGCCAGCCCGGCGTCGAAGGCCATCCCAGCCGGAGCACCAGACTTGCATTCCTCTTGTGTTTTCAGTGCCTTGCTCCGGCGCGCCGTCTCGCGTCCCGCGCCGGGGCTAGCGACATGTAACACGAGTGTGTGGCGCGCCGCCCCTCCACTCACCACCAAGCGGCCCGAAATTTATACCCGCAGTGCCGTAGGCCGAGTGCACTTCTTTCACGGGCGGGCCCTGATTTCAGCAGGACTTGCGTTGCGACGCGGGACACACGTGTGTCCCTGTGGTCGGGGATTACGCGAGGAGGACATCCCTGCGCCAGGGACCGCCGAAGGCGGACACCCGTACCGCAGCGGTGTGGGAGCACCGTGAACGAAGGCGCGCCTCGACAGCGGCCACGCGATCAGCCGCACGAGGAATTGCCTGGAGGCAATCTCACGGGGAGCACGGCCCGCGCGTCCTCCGCAAGCGCCAGCGGTCGTCACCCACCTCGCGTGTGCATCTCGAGGTGCGGGTCCTCGCTCAGCCGCTCCGCCTGCGCAAGGGCTCCGCGCTCGAGGACGGCGAGCCGCTCCTCGGCGCCGCGATCCGCGCGCTGCCCCCATGCAGCGGTGACGAGCCCCGCGAGCTCCGCGTCCGAGGCACCCGCGCGCAGAGGTCCGCGCAGGTCGATCCCCTTCTTGGCGTAGAGGCACAGGAACAGCTGACCGTCGGCCGTGAGCCGCGCGCGCGTGCACTCGCGGCAGAACGGTGCGGTGGTCGACGCGATGACGCCGAAGATGGTGCCGTCGGGCAGCGCCCAGCGCCTCGCGGGGGAGGACGCGTCCGTCGGCACCCGCGCCGGCTCGCCGAACCGCGCCGCCAGCGCCGCGAGGATCTCCGACTCCGGGAAGACCCGCTCCTTGGCCCATCGGGTCGCGCCGCCGACGTCCATGTACTCGATGAACCGCACCTCGGCCCCGAGCTCGCGACCGAAAGCCACCAGGTCACCGACCTCGTCCTCGTTCTGGCCTCGGATCACGACGGTGTTGATCTTGAGTGGCGCCAAGCCCGCTTCCTTGGCGGCCGCGATGCCGGCGAGCACGGCGGGAAGAAGCCTGCGGCGCGCCATCCGCTCGAAGCGGTCGGGGCGCAGGGTGTCGAGGCTCACGGTGACACGCCGGAGGCCCGCAGCGCGAAGGTCGCGCGCCATCTCCGCGAGGAGCACGCCGTTCGTGGTGAGGGCGAGATCGGTGACCCGCGGCGCGAGGAGCCGCACGAGGTCGGGAACGTCGCGGCGAACGAGCGGCTCACCGCCCGTCAGGTGGAGTTCGTCGGCGCCGAGTCCGTGGAACACCCGCACGACGCGCGTGATCTCCTCGTACGAGAGGGTCTGTGCCTTCGGGAGCCACGTGTAGTTCTCCTCCGGCATGCAGTACTCGCAGCGGAGGTTGCAGCGGTCAGTCACCGAGATGCGGAGGGTGCGCAGCGCCCGGCCGAGGAGGTCGTGTGCCATCGAGGTAGAAGTATCTAGGGCCGGCGCGGCCGCCGCGCAGGAGCGCCGCTCGCGGCTGGGGCCATCGGGGTCGTTGCGGGGCGACCGCGCCGCGCTGAGCGGCTGACGCGAGGAGGACGGGCCGGCCAGAGCTCACGGGAGTGCAGCGCTGGGCACCCTTCCGGTCCTGCTGGGGCCAGTCGCTACGCTCCGGCCTTTCCGCCCGGAGCACGATCCGCTGGGGCATGCCGCACTTCGGGCAGAGCTGGCCTCCCAAGCAGACTTCCTCCCGGGTCGAACTTCTTGTCAATGGACACTCTCTCCTCCCGCAGATACAGCGAGCGCCTGGCGTGGGCAGGCGACCGCCCCGCTCCTACGGGATCGACAACACCCCAGCGCCGAGAACCCGTTCGACTGCACCGGCGATGGCCAGCGCGTCGCGCCGGCGCTTCATGATCGCGAACCGCGCGACCGCGTCGTCGCCGAACCTCTCCAGCGCCGCGGCGAAGCGGCCGTCGAGAGTGATCATCCGGTCGCCCTGGACGAGCTTGTCCGCCAGGTAGACGATCGCCGTCTCGTTCAACGCCACGTCATCCCCCAGCCCGATGTCCGTGTGCGACGCGACCACCGCGGCCACCCTGGGAAACCCGAGACGCCTCAAGGTACTGTACCCGGCTCGCGCGTGGTCTGGCCGGCCCTTGGCCACGTCGTGCACCGCGCCAGCCGCGCGGACCAGGGCGACGTCGAGGCGCAGCCCGGCTTCGTTCAGGCGCTCGGCAGCCGTCGCGCCACCTCGGCGACCAGCATGCAGCGGCGCCGCATGCCATCCGACACCTTCATCTCGGCCAGGATGGCGTCGCACTCAGCGGGGGTCGGGACGGTGCGATCCCCACACACCTGGCATGCCCTGGAGTAGTCGGCGGGAGTGTCGAGGTCCATGAGCACGCCCTCGTCGAGGACCACGACCTCGCGGGCCTCACCTTCGTGGCCAGCCAGGACGCCTCGCAGTCCTCCGGCTCCGTCCGCGGCCGCGATCACGGAGAACAACCGCGAGGAGACGAGGGGAGGATGTCCGCGCTGCCCCTGGAAGACGGGGTAGACCACGCTCGCGCCTGTCCTGCGATAGGCCCGGGCGACGAGCGCGACCGTATGGCTGCGGATGGCCGGCGTGTCCGCCGGCAGCACGAAGCACGCCTGCACACCCGCCGGGAGGGACCGGACTCCTGCGGCGATGGACGAGTACATCCCGCTGTCGAAGTCCGGGTTCCGCACGCACCGGACGTGGAGCCGATCCAGGAGCGGCTCGAGCTCGTCACCTCTGTGGCCCACGACGACCGCCAGGTCGAGGATTCCCGCGCCGTGAAAGGTCCCGATGGCGCGCTCGATGACGGTGGCGCCTCCGAACGGCAGGAGCGGCTTGAAGCGCTGCATGCGCGAGGAATAGCCACCCGCCAGCAGGATGGCGGCCAGCCTACCCTGCTTCGCCATCCCTTCACGTTCCGTTCGCATTTGCGGCCAGTATCTCCTCGACCTTCCGCGACACGGCCATCACGATCACCGGGCAGCGCGTCAGCTTGTTCCGTGCATCGTCGTTCAAGATGTCGCCGCAGTCGATCCCGCCGAACTGGGACCCGTATTCCTGCTCGAACCAGACCACCAGGTCGCAGATCATCAGGGTCAAGCGAGGGTCCTCCGACTCCTCGGGCGCTCCTCTCCCGGCGTGGAGCGCGAGGACGCAGCACCCTCCCGTCAGCACGCCGCACAGCTTCCCGGAGAAGCCGAGGCCGCCGTGCAACCCGGAGACCGCCCGCGCACCAGGTCAGGATTGCTCTTTCCCTGGGC
>JBGQLS010000301.1:0-7909 GCA_041500205.1 Anaeromyxobacteraceae bacterium
AGCCGCCCGGGCCGGCTGGAGGGCGCCGAGCTCGTCCTCGAGCTGGGCGTCGTGGAGGCGCTGCCCTTCGCGGACGCGAGCTTCGACGTGGTGGCGTCCGGAGCGGCCCCTACCGCTCCGGAACGGCGCGACTCACCAGCTCCGCGAGCGCCGCTCGCTCCAGCGACTCGCGATCCGTGCCGCGCCTCGCGAGCGAGGCGATCAACGCTCGCTTCAGCTCGTCCGCGTGCGCTGGCGCGGCCTCCACTTCCGCCACCACGATGACCTCGCGGCGCACGGGGAGCAGCTAGAGCAGCAGTCGGCGCCGCTGCTCGACGGCGAACGTGATTCGGCGACCCTGCGAGTCCCAGGCCGGAAGCAGGTTCGCCTCTTGCCACCCGCCGAGGCCGCGGGCGGCGGCCTCCGCCGAGTCGAAGCGGAGGAGATCGCCAGCGTCGGGCGACCATACGAACAGGGGCGGGATGAGCGTTCGCAGGGGGTCGCTCGTCACTGTTCGCCTCGAAGTTGTCCGGCAGCCAAAGGTCGCATCGACGCCGGGCACCGTTTCGGGCGAGGTCAGGCCGCCCGGTTGGCGCGTGCCGGGGCGCCGCCGGCCTTGCGCTCCTTGCCGCGCAGCACGAGCACGTTTCCCGCGAGCACGACCAGGAGGCCGACCACCGCCGGAGCGGTCCAGCGGTAGCCCTCGAAGACGGTCGAGGTGAGCATCGCCAGCACCGGGATGGCCGCCGCGGTGTAGCCGGATCGGCCGGCGCCGATGCGCTGGAGGAGCGTCAGGTAGGCGACGAACGCGAACACCGAGCCGAACACGGCGAGGTACAGCAGCGACAGCACGTAAGGGAGGGAGGCGTCGAAGGTGAACGGGATCCCGGTCACCGCGCAGTACAGCCCGACGGCGAGCGACGCGTACAGCATCGACCACGCCGTGCTGGGCACGACAGCCTCCCCGCGCGCGTAGAGGCGCTGCGACCAGAGATTGCCCGCCGACGCGACGAGCGTCCCGGCGAGGGCGAGCGCGACGCCCACGCCGAGGCGACGCGAGCTCGAGACCTGCTGGAGCTCCGGCAGGAACACGGCGGCCACGCCCAGCAGGCCGAGGGCCGCGCCGGCGACGACCGCGGCCGGCGCGCGGGCCCCAAGCAGCACGCGTGCGCCGAGGAGGTTCCAGAACACGAGCAGGACGAACAGGACCGAGACGAGGCCGGAGGTCAGGTACTGCTCGGACAGGTAGACGAGCACGTAGTTGAGGCCGAACTGGAGCACCCCGAGCAGCGCGAAGCTCGCGTGGGCGCGCGCGCTCGCGCGGAGCCGCACGCCCCGCAACACGCACCATGCGAGGAGCAAGAGCGCCGCGATCCCGAAGCGCCAGGCGACCGAGACCTCGGCTGCGACCACGCCGAGCTGGAACTTGATGACGAGCCAGGTGGTGCCCCAGATGAGCGAGGGGACGAGGAAGAGGAGCCAGTTGGGCACGGGGAGATCGGACGGGGGAGCGCGGGAAGAGAGGGCTCATCTTAGCCTGCGGATGTCGCGGCGGCGCCCGAGAAGGTTCCGCGCGCCCACGCGCCGCACCGGCTATCACTCGATTGTGGCTCGTGGGCCGCGCCACCCGGGGGCCGGCGTGTCACGACCGCCCGCCGTCCTGACCGTATCCGGGCGACGTCGTGAGCCGCACGTCCTCCACCGGGCCACCCACCGTGAAGTGGTAGAGACTCTGCCAGCCCTTGGGAAGGCCGAAGACCTCGTGCACGGGATCGTCGAAGTAGCAGCCGATGCCGGTCGCCCGGATGCCTGTCTCCTCGGCCTCGAGATACAAGACTTGACCGACGGCGCCTGCCTCCCAGAACAGGTTCCGGTAGAAGGCCGCGCCGTAGGTGCCGATGCTGTCCGCGTAGTCGGCGACCATCCCCAGGCTGAAGGCTCCGTCGCCGGCGATGTCCTGGCCGCACGACACGGCTGCCGCGAGGGCCTGGCAGTCCCCTTCTTCGAGGAGGTAGAGGTGGAGCCCCGGGGGGCAACTCGGCGGCCGCTGCCACAGGAAGTCGCGCCTCATCGCGGCGCGGAGCGCCTCAACCTTGTCCGGATCGCGAGCCAGCGCGTAAAGGCCGGGCGCCAGCCCCCGTACGCGATGCACGAAGAGGCCAAGGTGGATGCGCGGCCTCCAGGGGATGGCGTCCCACGGCATGGAATGTCCATCGCTGGTCGGCACGAGGCGGCCGAGCATGCGGAAGAACGTCTCCGCCGGGATCGAGGTCGCGCCGTCCATGCTCACGGCGCTCCTGCGGCCGAGGATCACCTTGTCTGCGCTGAACGACCCCGACCGCACGAGCGGCGCGAAGAGCTCGTCTTCCGAGGCGAACCGCGAGAGGTCTTCCTCTGCGCGAGGTTCACTTTCACGGTGGGTAGCGCGAGCGACCTCGTCGATGACGGGCCAGTCGACGTGCGCGGGGCTGAGCGCGTTGGCGCTGCCGTGCCAGGATGCCGTTCCCACCGCCCGCAGGACCTCCTCCGGCAGGCCGCGCGGGATCCCGGCGGAGCCACCCGGCGTCGCGGGTGCCACGGCGGCGACCAGGTCAGGATGCTCGCGCTCGGTGCGCTCGCCGTCGACCTCCCGGTCGAGCCCGAGGATGGTGCTCACGCCCGCGTCGCCGACGTCCGTGAGCAGGGCGAGCCGCCAGCCGAGTGCAGCGGCCGAGATGCGCATCGCGGCGAGGGCGTGCCCTGCGTCGTGCTGGCAGTAGCGAAATGCCCGCTCGCCGTACTTCCATGCCTCGCGCCAGTGTATGGAGGAAAGCCCGACGAGGAACGAGCCCGTGGGGAAGCCGGCCATCAGCGCCGACCACGCCGCAGGGTCGAGGTCAGCACGCCGCTCGAGCCCGTGCTCCCTGGGCGCGTAGTGATGGACGGCTGGGCCATCGTGAAGGCCGTCGAGCGCCGGCAGGACCGCGTAGCCCTCGGTCGGGTGGAGATTCCCGCTGGAAGGGTTGGCGCGCAGGGACCACGTGGTGCCGCGGACCCGCTTCCAGGCGGTCAGCGACAGCGCATACCGGAAGAACAGCGACACGGATGCGATCGACAGCGGCGCTGGAGCCACGCTGCCTGCGACGTAGAGCTGCCAGAACGGCACCGCTCGCCCTGGCTGCTGTGGGAGCGGCAGCCGCGCCAGCTCCGCGCCTCCGTACCGCCGGAACGGGTTGGGCTGGGTTGCCCAGTCCATCATCCCGGGTGAGGCGGCATAGCGATGGAAATGGTGTTTCGTCCGCTCGTGATAGGCGAGGACGACCTTCTCCGGAGCATCCCCCTCGAGAAGGCGCTGCCCGGGATCAGGCGATGGGTCCATCGATCGGAGTACCTCCGGCGACTGCCACCGATTATCGCGCCGCTTTCGAGAGATCGATAGGTTCGGACACCCAGAACCGCCAGTGTGGAAGTGCACCTGACACCGGAGCTGGTGGCCGCTTGCCCTGCGTAGGCCCATAGTCGCAAGGGATGAAGCGAGAGGACGCCATCGCAGCCCTGCGCGGCCACTTGCCGGCGATACGCCGCGAATTCGGCGTGCGGCGGATTGCGCTGTTCGGGTCCACGGCCCGCGGAGACGCTCGCGAGGACAGTGACCTCGACATCTTGGTCGACTTCGAGACCGGCCCGACGTTCCTGTCGTTCATGGGTCTCAAGGTCTTCCTCGAGGACCAACTCGGCCGAAAGGTCGACCTGGTCACGCCCGACGCCCTGAAGCCGCGCCTGCGCCCCGTGGTCGAGCGCGAGGCTGTGGATGTCGCGTAGTGTCGCAGGCCAGCTTCGCACGGCTGCCGCACCGGGACGTGGGTACAAACCTTCAGTCAGGAAGCATCGTCGCCAGGATGGGGTCCCGCGCGATGGTGCTGCGCGGCCCGACGATGCGTGCCGCGACGAGCGCGCGGGTGAGGGCGACGTGGTTTCGTATCTTCACCTGCGCGAGCTCGCCGTCCGGCAGGTCGGTCACGATGACTGCCGGGCGCTCCAGCCCCTTCCAGCGCAGGAACGAGTCCGCGACGAGCCGCTCCGCCATGTCAGCGGCGTCCGCGCGGACGAGCGCGTGGCGGCCCACGCGTTCGTGGTTGAAGATGGCGTCGGGGGCAGTCTGGCCGCGCAGCGAGACGATGGCGATGTCGCCGGGTTCGAGGCCGCTCGACAGGAGGCGATCGACCTCCGCGCCGATCTTGTCCGGCACCGAGCTGGAACTGGGGCACGCGACGATCCCGATCGTTCCGTCGGCGAGCGCGGTGCGGATGGCGGGCTCGTGTGAGGGCTCACCGATGTAGCGGTTGGCGAGGGCCTGGATGCCGGGCGGACAGCGCAGCCCCTTCGGCAGCCGGTATTGCGTGGTGAACAGCTCGGCGGGCGGCTTGCGGTCGGCCCAGAAGCCCTGGCCGGGATCGAAGAACGCCCACAGCCGCTTGCCCTTCGGCGCGAGCTGCGCGACGAGGAACCACGCGGCCTCCTGGAAGTCCTGGGCCTCGTCCACGATGACCGTGTCCCAGCGGCTCTCCGCGAGGTCGCAGGACCTGAGCAGCAGCGACTCCCAGTATTCAGAGTCCGTCGCGCCCTCGGGGCGGGAAGGGCCTTCCGCCGCATCCACGATGGCCTTGGCGAGCCCGCTCACCGTGCACACCTCGACACCTGACCCCGAGATCCTGTCGGCGAGCCATCTCCGAAGCGGCTGGGTGAAGCAGAGGAGAAGCACCCGCTTGCCGCTGGCGGCCTCGCGCCGTGCAGCCTCCGCCGCAAGGAGCGTCTTCCCGGAGCCCGCGCCGCCCTTCACCAGGACGCGGTCGTTCTCGAGCAAGCCGTCGAGCGTCTCGAGCTGCGCGTCGGTGAGCGCGAAGCGGTCCTTGCCGAGATTCTTCGCGCGCGCGCCGAGCGAGAGCGCCGGGATCCAGGTCTCGCCCCACATCGCGTGGACGCGGTCCATCCAGGGGCCGCACGAGTCACTCGGCGCGGGAACGGCACGATCGATCACCGGCGGTATCGCCTCGCGAAGCCACGGGAGGTGCTGTGCGCCCAGGACGATCCCGGTGAGGATGTCCTCACCAGGAGGCCGCTCGAACTCCGTTTCCGGGAAGCAGACCGCCGCGCCGACCGCGGGCGCCTGACAGCTCTGCTGCGCGAGCCGCCGCTTGAGGAGGGTCGCGAAGTTGAGCGCCTGATCCAGCGGCGGGCGTTTGAGCCGCTCCTCGTTCGAGTACCAGTGGCCGTCCCTTTGAGAGATGTGGCCGCCCTTCACCTCCAGGACGAGGATCCCGCGGTCCGGATGGGCGAGTACGAAGTCGCCTTCGCCGAGCCACGCCGCTGCGTCTCGCAGTCGTAGCGAATGCCACGCCCGCCAGCCGGGCGGAAGGCCGGTCCGCAGCGCCTTGAAGACCGCCTTCTCCGCGTGCGAGGAGGCGGGGCGCATCTCCTCGTGAGGCCACAGGCCAGGAGCAGGAGCCATCGGCGAGAGCCTGCCACTTGCGCGGCGTCGAATCCAGGCCGGCCCCGACCCCGTCACACCCGGTACATCTTCGCGAGCTCCTCCACCCTGGCCGCGAGCGCAGCGCGAATCCCCGGGGCGTGCCTGCGGCGGGGGACGAGCCCCCGCCCTACGAAAGGCGAGCTCACGCAAGCGAGCACCGCCATCAGGCTCGAGATCTCACCAGGATGGGAAACGCCCGGATCGGCGATATCGATGGATAGCCGTTTCCTTGCCGATTTCGCCGAGCGTGGTACCCAGATGAAAGTCTGGGAGGTTCCACGTGAATTCAGCACCGGTGGGAGCGCGTCGCTGCAGCTTCGCTGTGGCAGTCACAGGTATCGTCGGTATGACCGTGGCGGCGTGTGGCGGCGCTTTACCGGGCGCGGCCCTCACGACAACGGCCGGACCGAGCGTCGAGCTCCAGAGCACGCCGGTGGCTGTGTACGACCCGATCGCCGGCAAGACGACGGTCATCCTCGAGTTCCAGGTCAGGGACGGAGCAGGGAACTCGGTCGATCCGTCCACGGCGACGCTGCAGCGCTATCTGGACGGACAGGTCGTCGACGTCGAGTCCGTGCTCGCGACCCAGGACACGAAGCTCTCGTCGAACCTGCGGCTCGGTGTCGTGCTCGACGCGAGCTACTCCATGACGCAATGGCAGCCGCCGGCGTTCGAGCCGATGAAGAAGGCGGCGTACGACATGCTGCAGTCGATCCGTACGCAATTCTCGTCATGGGGGACGTTCGAGTCGTCGCTGGGCTGGTTCCAGGATCAGTACGTCTGCGCTCCTTCGTCGACGTCCATGCCGGATAGCGCGGTGCTCGCCATCCCCACGCCCCAGCCTGGCGACTCCACCAGACTATTCGCGGCGACGGCGCAGATGGTGGACCGGATGAAGCAGATCCACGACGCGATCCCCGCCCCGACGTCCGCCGACCACTTCGCGATGGTCGTGTTCACGGACGGCTACGACAACTACAGCTGGTTCGACGCTTCCGCAGTACCCGCGATCAGCTACCCGGCGACCGGTGGCTCGTTCACCTGTGGCGGCACCGGCCCCGTCGCGCTGCCAGATCTCGTTGGGAAACTGCAAGCATTCCCGCAGCTGAAGGTCCACGTCATCGGGCTCGGCAACCAGATCAAGGTGTCCGAGCTGACCGCGATCGCGGATGCGGGCTACGGCCGGCTCGTCTCGAACCCCGACCCGAGCCAGGTCTCGACGCTGTTCGGTGAGGT
The DNA here is from genome assembly GCA_041500205.1 of Anaeromyxobacteraceae bacterium. GTDB lineage: Bacteria > Myxococcota > Myxococcia > Myxococcales > Anaeromyxobacteraceae > Anaeromyxobacter_A. The sequence continues at coordinate 6,725 of JBGQLS010000301.1, forward strand.
CGCGCGGGAGTTCACGACGATTCGCCGCGACGGAATCACGATGCCTCTTCGGCCCGGCGACTACGAGTACGTGGAGGAGGTCACGGTTGGCGGCGGGACTGCGCGCGTACGATTCCGGTTCCACGCCGGCGACGCCACGACGTCCGTGATCGCGAGCAGCGTCACGACGGGCTAGGCGAGGGGGCGCCACCGCCCGCGGAGCAAACGCCATGACCCTGTTCAAGGCCATCCTCCGCGAGGAGCCCAGGTCCCGGCAGCGACTGGCGCAGCTCCCGCCCAAGTACCGCTCCGCCATCCTGGCGGCGGAGTTCGGCTCGTCGCTCGTGTACCGGGGCGACCACGAGGCCGAGTTCGAGGACATGATCCGGCTGCATCTGACGCGGAACTTCCCGGCGGAGCCGGATGCCTAGCCTGGCCGGACGGCGATCGAGCATGGGTGCGACCGCGGCGGCGTCGCGTGGTGCCCGCCTGCTCGCCGTCCGGGTCATCGGGCCAGATGTTGGTATCCTGTCCCACCCGTGTCCGATCGCGACCGCGAGCTCCGCGAGGAGATCGAGCGCAGGCTGCTCGCCCTGAGCGCCCGCCTGCCCACGTCCTCCCTCGGGCGGCTCGGCCGCACGGCGCTGGCCGCCCTCCGAGGCGGCCGGGTGGCGCGGCGGCTCGGTCGGGGCGGGGAGGCGCTGCCCGGGCTGGACGATCTCGCCGCCTTCGTCTCCTCCCTGGGTCAGCTCAAGGGCATGGCGATGAAGGCGGGGCAGCTCATGAGCTACCTCGACCTGCCCCTGCCGCAGGAGATCCGGTCGGCGCTGGCGGCGCTCCAGACCCACTCTCCCCCGATGCCCTTCGAGCGCGTCGCCGGGATCGTGAGGGCCGAGCTCGGCCAGAACGCCGACCCGCTCCTCGTCCAAATGGATCCGCGGCCGGCGGCCGCGGCATCCATCGGCCAGGTCCACCGCGCGCGGTTGCCGGATGGCACGGACGTCGCCGTGAAGGTGCAGGTCCCCGGGGTGGAGCGCGCCATCGCCGCCGACTTCCGCTCGGCGGCCGTGGGGACGAGCTTCGTCGGGCTGCTCGTGCCCGGCGCCAGCGTCGACGCCATCGTGCGCGAGGCACGCCGCGCCGTGCTCGACGAGTGCGACTACGGGCGCGAGGCGCGCTACCAGGAGCGGCTCGCGAGCATCTACG
>JBGQLS010000302.1:0-7901 GCA_041500205.1 Anaeromyxobacteraceae bacterium
ACCGGCCGCTCGACGAGAGAGTGGCCGATCATCCACATCGAGAGCCCCACGAAGAGGAGCGGCGTGAATGGATAGCCCCAGGTCCGATAGGGGCGGGCGAGCTGCGGCTCGCGCACGCGCAGGACGAGGACCCCGAGCACGGTCAGGCCGGCGCTCACGGAGAGGGTGAAGCCGATGAAGCCAAGGAGCGTGCCGAAGCTGGAGGTCGCCACCATCGCGAGAGCCAGGGCCGCCTGGAGGGCCACCGCCGCCGCTGGTGCCCCGCGCCTCGTGCGGCGGGCCAGGAACGAGAAGGCGCGGTAGTCGCACCCCATGGCCTCGTAGACCCGCGAGCCTGCCATGAGCATCGCGCCCACCGAGGAGGCGAGCACCATTGCGATAAGGCCCGAGAGCACACGCCCTCCCGGTGCCCCCACGAGCCTCTGAGCGGCCACGTTCGCCACCTCGACGACGCCCGAGAGGTCGGACGCAGGTGCCGAGGCGAGATAGACGACGTTCAGCCCGACGTAGAGCGCCGTCACGAGGACAGTCCCGAACAGGAGCGCGAGCGGGAGTGTCCGCGAGGGCGTCCGCACCTCGCCCGCGATGTAGGCGGCGCTATTCCACCCGCTGTAGGCGTAAGAGACGAAGACGAGCGCGACGGCGAACTCCGGGGAGAGCATTGTTCCGAGCGCTGGCTGTGGGCCCGGCGCGAGGAGCCGCGAAGGCTCTCCCAGCACGAACCCCGTCACCGCCATCGCGGCGATGAGCACGACCTGCGTGGCCGTCACGACGCCCTGGAATCGGCTGCCCCAGGTAACGTCGACGCCGTGCATGAGCGTGAACACCACCACGATGACCACCGCCGCAGGGAGGGGCGGGATGCCCGGCAACGCCGCGGAGAGATAGTGACCGAAGGCGAGCGCCGAGGCCGCGAGCGGCGCGGCAAACCCCACCACGAGCGAAACGATCCCTGCAGCGAATCCTACCGCTGGATGGTAGACCCGACCCAGGAGGTGGTACTCGCCGCCATTGCGCGGCAGCGCCGCCGACAGCTCCGCATACGAGAGCGCACCCGAGAGGGCGAGCAGGCCGCCGACGATCCAGGCGGCCAGGACGGCAGCGGGCGATCGCAGCGCCTCGACCAGGAATCCCGTCGTCGTGAAGACGCCGGTCCCGATCATGCTCGCGACGACGAGCATCGTGGCAGCGCGGGCGCCGATGCCCTTCACTGCATCCCCGTGCGCGTTCATTCCCCCTCCTCGAGGTTGGCGGTTCGAGCTCGAGCCGATGCCCAAGGATTCACCGCTGCCCTGCAGCCGGACCGAGCCCGCACTGCATCGGGCCCGCCGACCGCATGTGGCTTGCGACCATCTCCGCGAACGCAGGCCGCTGATCTGGCCGCAAGACGGCCTGCACCGCGAGAACGTGATCCATCGCGGCCCGCTGCATCTCGGTTTGAGAAGAAGCGATGTCGCGGAGGATCGACTCGACGTGCGCCTGATTGGCCGGGTCGTGCAAGATCGTGGTGGCGAGCTGGCTACGAAGGTCCGAGATGCGGCGGGCGTGCTCGTCTCGGCTGGCCATGAGCTCAGCGCGTAGGGCCGAGATGCGGGAGCGCTGAGCTGTATCGAGGTCGACCTTCGAGAAGAGGAGCGGCTCGTTCGAAGGAGCCGAGCTCCGTTGCCGCACGGCGACCACGGCGACGGCCAAGTTGGCCGAGAGCGATGCGGCGAGGATCGCCCAGAGCGCAAGGCGCTTCATGGTTTCTTCTCCTGCGAGAGGCCGGTGTCGAGCACGCTTGCCAGCCCCGCGGCGGGCGATCCCCAAGGGAGATCGCCCAGCGTCTCCGCAAACATCCTGGACTCGACCGGTTCCGCGCGGCGTGGAACAAGTGCGGCCCGGGAGAGAAGGAAACCGCCTGTCGTTCCGAGCACGACCATGGCCGCGAGCACACCTGCTGCGGCCGGGATGGGCACAAGCTGCCAGCGCAGCCAGAACGGCGTCCACCTCCGGCTCCTTGCTTCCGCTCCGGCCTCTATCCTCGCCCAGTCGTCCGGGGCGTTGACGTCTCCCTCGAGAGCATCAAGAGCAAGCCACGCTTGGTCCAGCTGGGCGGCAGCCATGCGACATCCGGCGCAGGCGACGAGATGTGACTCGAGCGCCGCCGCATCAGCGGTCGACAGCGCGCCGTCGATGCGGCGAGAAAGCAGGTTCTGAGCTCTTCGGCATCGCATGCCTCGCCTCCGTTCCAAGAAACCGGCTAGTCCCCAAGAACTTGCGCTCCCCGCCCGAGAAAGCGCGCCAGGCCCTGTCGCGCCCGGAAGAGCAGCGATTCCACTGAGGAAATCGAGCACTCCAGCGTCGCGGCGATCTCCTCGTAGGACAGGTCCTCGAACCGGGACAGGATCACGGCCATTCGCTGCCGCGGAGGAAGTGCCGCGATCGCGGCTCGTACCGCCGCCGCCGTCTGCTCGTGCTGGAGTCGAGCCTCCGGGTCGGGGGACCGATCCACGACTTCCTTCAGGGCCACGTCGGCCGACGCGACTCGATGCGTTTCGTGCGCACTTGCCCGCGCGTTCATGCACCGGTTCACCGTCACACGCCGCAAGTAGCTCGGGAAGCTGCCGCTCGACCGATACGAACTTGCGCGCGCGAACAGCGAGATGAACACCTCCTGTGTGACGTCGCGGGCGCTGGCCTCCTCCTCGAGGAACCTGAGCGCGATCCTGAAAACACGGTCACGGTGGCGGACGTAGAGAGCCTTCCAGGCCGCGCGATCCCCTTCGCCCGCACGCGCCATGAGCTCGTCGTCGGGGTCGCGCACCTGGTGCAACTACTCCGGTTGAATGACCGTGAGCAGTCCGGTCTCGCGTGGGTCGTAACCGGGCATCTTGGCGATGAGCTTACGAAGCCACTCCGACTTGACCATCTCGAAGAAGGCTTGGGTCGGCTTGCGGTAGAACGCCTCATCCGTCGTGAGCAGGTCGTACCGCTCCCACGTCAGGTGGACGAACTCGAGCCCCAGGCCACGCGCTGGCCCGAGCGCGCCGACACCGACATCGGCGCGTCCTTCCGCCACGGCCGTCGCCACCTCGAGATGAGTGGACAGCTCCGTCTCGTAGCCGGGCAGCCCTCGCTTGCCGAGCTTGTGCTCGCTCAGGAGATGGTCGAGCAGGACGCGCACTCCTGAGCCGGCTTCGCGGTTCGCGATCCGAAGCCGCAGCCGGACGACGTCCGCAAACTTCGTCACGCCGCGAGGGTTGCCGCGGGGAAGGATCAAGCCTTCATCTCGGTGGGCCAGCGTCACGAGGAAGGCGCGCTGGTGCGGAAAGGCGGCCGCCACTTGCGGCCTGTTGTATTCGCCGCTCTCGGGATCGAGCAGGTGCACGCCAGCCACGTGCGCGCGCCGCTCCTTGACAGCCAGAAGTCCCGCGACGGAGCCGAGCGACGCCGAGGTCGCCAGCATCGCCGGATGCCGACGGTTGAACTCGCGCATCAGGATCTGGAGGAGCAGGTCATCGCTGCCCGCGATGGCGAGGTGGTGCGGTTCGATCGAGTCCGCCCCCTCCTTCGCTCGCCCCTGCTTCACGGCCTCGCGCGAGGACGCCTCGATCCACTCCGTTACGAGCCGCCGCGAGAAGATCCAGTGGCCCGTGATGCGTGTCCCGGGAAGGCGTCCTTGTCGGAGCAGCCGATAGACGTGCTTCTCGTGGATGCCGAGGAAGGCTGCCACCTCGCGACTCGTGAGCATGTCACCGGGCATAGACTAGTTGAAAGTAATCGCAGGTTACCGGAAGGCCGCCCAGGGAACAACGGTTGCCTCTCAGAGCGCATCGCCGATCCTGTCACCGTAGTGAAGTCCGTACCTCAGCGAGGCACGACTCGTGGCCGGGAGGCGAAGATGAACGCTCGAATGAAGGCACTGGAAGCAGCAGACGTTGCTATCGAGGTCGGGACCGCTCCCGGGTCAAACTTGCACTCGTAGGAGGCGTGGATGCTCGCACCCAAGATCGCACTGCAAACGGTTGATGCCGAGGCGCCAGTAGCAGAGCAGGTGCCTTGGTACAGGCGCTGGTCGCTCGGCAAGAACCTGTACAACCGGACGGAGCTCGCCGGAGCGTTCGGCGACCTCGGCACGCTCATCCCCTTCGTCGTCGGCTACGTCGCCGTGATGAAGATCGACCCGCTGGGCATCCTGTTCATGTTCGGGCTCAGCGAGCTGGCCGTCGGGCTCTACTACAAGACCCCGATTCCGGTGCAGCCCATGAAGGCGATCGGAGGCGCGGCCATCGCCTCCGGCGGCGCGATGAGCGCGGGGATGATCTGCGGCGCGGGCCTCTTCACCGGTCTGTTCTGGTTCCTCGCGGGCACCACCAAGACGGTGAACCTGGCGACGAAGCTCGCCGCGAAGCCGATCATACGCGGCATCGTGCTCGGGCTGGGCCTGCTCTTCATCACCGAGGGCGTCAAGATGATGCTCGTGACGCCCTGGCTCGGCGGAGTGGGGCTCGTCGTCACGTACCTCCTGCTGGCGTACCCGCGATTCCCGGCGATGTTCGCCCTGCTCATCCTGGGGGCCGTGGCCGCCTACCTGCTCGATCCTGTGCAGGCGAAGCAGGTGCTGTCGATGCGGCCGGACTTCCGCCTTCCCCAGTTCACGTTCGCCGGGATGAGCTGGAGCGACTTCGTCGCCGGCAGCCTCGTGCTCGCGATCCCGCAGATCCCCCTCACGATCGGCAACGCGGTCATCGCCATCCGGGCCGAGAACAACGAGCTCTACCCGGACCGCCCGGTGAGCGATCGCATGATGGCGATCTCACAAGGCGTGATGAACCTCCTCACCGCGCCGTTTGGTGGAATCCCGCTCTGTCACGGGGCGGGCGGCATGGCGGGTCACGTCCGCTTCGGCGCCCGCACCGGCGGCTCGCTCGTCATGCTCGGCGTGATCATGATGACGCTGGCGCTCTTCTTCAGCAACTCCGTAGGTCTCTTGTTCCAGATCTTCCCGAAGGCAGTGCTGGGCGTGATCCTCTTCTTCGCCGGAGCGGAGCTCGCCATCACCACGAAGGACATCGGTAGCAAGAAGGAGGACGTATACGTGATGCTGGTCGTCGCCGGGTTCGCCATGTGGAACATGGGCGCTGCCTTCCTGGCAGGCGTCATCCTCTACCAGGCATTGCACCGAGGGTGGCTGAAGATCTGACGCATCAGGCTGCACCAGCGACGAAGATCCGGAGAGCTTGGGTGAGGGTGCTTTTCCCTGTCAGTGGAGGTGGGTCATGGCCGAATGGAAGAAGATCTGCTGTGCGATCGATTTCTCGGGCGCGTCACGATTCGCCATGGAGAAGGCGGCAGACCTGACGAAGCGGCTTCAGTCGGAGCTGACGCTGCTTCACGTCAACGAGGCGGCGGTGGCCGCGTCGGACGAAACGGGCGTTTCGATACCCACACTGCTGGAGGAGGCGGCAAGGGAGATCGGACCGAAGATGGAAGCGTGGCATCGCCAGGCGGAGCAGCTCGTCGGGAGGCCGGTGCGGACGAACGTCGTCGTAGGTAGTGCCGCCGACGAGATCTTGCGGTTCCTCCGAGAAGGCTCCTTCGACCTCTTGGTGATGGGGACGCACGGGCGCACTGGGCTAGCACACTTCGTCGTGGGCTCGGTCGCCGAGGAAGTCCAGCGACACGCGGATATTCCGGTGCTCGTGGTCCGCGGTTCGTAACCTCAGTACGGACCATTCTGGCAGGCAACTCCTGAGGAGCTTCGTGAGGGCACTGAAGACCGAGACGTACGCTGACGTGGCCCAGGTCAAGCTCGGGCACATCGTCCAAACGTTTCTCGCCATCGGCCTGGCTTCGTTCAGCCTGGCCGCCCTGGGGGAGGCCAAGGACTGGGTGACCCGGAAACGGAGATGGTTCACGGACGAGGAGTTCATGCAGGGACTCGGGCTCGCTCAGCTCATGCCTGGCGCGCCGGCCGTGAATCTCACGTCGTACCTGGGCTACCGCCTGAGGGGGCTCCCGGGCGCCGCGGCCGCCACCATCTCGTTCCTCGTCCCGTGCTTCTTCCTCATGCTGCTCTTGTCGCATCTGGCGCTCAGGCACGGGCAGATGCCCGTCGTTGTGAGCCTTTTCCACGGGCTCGCCGCGCTCGTTGTGGGCCTCGTCTTCAACACCGTCTTGAATCTCTGGAAGTCGGGCGTCAAGACGGCGTTCAACTGGGTGATGGCGCTCGCGGGTTTCGCGCTCGTCTTCTGGTTCAGGACGGGAGTCATCAGGATTCTGCTCGTCGCCGGGGGAGCGAGCATCCTGGTGTTCGTGCTCACGCGCCGCTTTCCGACCCTGGGCCGCTGGACGGCGCCCGGAGCCGGGGACGGCGCTAGGACGACGTCCGGCGGGCCTGGAAGGCCGCAGCCCTCGATCGAGAGCGCTCCCGGAGTATCCGCGTGCAGCGCTGCGCCACTTCGGCTCGGCCGGCGGCACACGGCCGTGCTCGTCACCTGGCTCGCGCTCATCCTCGGAATCGATCTCCTCCTCATCCAATTCCGGCCCGAACTGATGGACATGGGGACGCGGTTCCTGCGCATCGGAGCGCTCGTCTTCGGAAGCGGATACGCCATGCTCCCCTTCATCCAGGACGCGGTCGTGAACCAGACGCACTGGCTCACGAACGAGCAGTTCGGGGTGGCGCTGGCACTGAGCCTCGTCACGCCCGGTCCCGTGACGATCATCGGCGTCTTCATCGGCTACAAGGTGGCCGGCGTGGCAGGAGCGCTGGTGGGCGTCGTGAACATGTATTTCCCTGCCTGGGCGATGACGACGGTGGTGGCCGCGCCGTATGCGCACGCGGGCAAGGTGGGAGCCGTGAAGCAGGTTACCCAGGGCATCGTGGCCGCGTTCATCGGCACTTTGCTGGTGGTCCTTGTTAGGCTCGCCTCCGACACCCTGGTCAGCATTCCAGCTGTTGCAATGGCTGTCGCCGCGTTCGCCGCACAGCGATTCGGCAAGATCAACACGTTGTGGATCGTGGTGGTAGGCGCCCTCGTGTCGGTGGTGGCGTTCCGGACGTAGTTCCACACTTCAGACCGGCCTGCCGTGTGTCGCGAAGGCGCGGGAGCCGCCCGACCTTGGCCCTCGATTGAATGCCGCGAATAAGTCCGGGTAGCGGCCGCCTGAGTCCAGGGGAGGCATCGTCAGCGAACGAGAGCTTCGGGTTGAGGGCGCCGTTTCTTCGAGCCGCGGGAGAAGGAGATCGCCAGCGCCACCGTGCCGATGAGACACAGGGCGGCCGCGGCCGAGAACGCGATCGGAGCGCCTGCGACGGACCAGAGCACTCCCACGAGCGTGCTGGAGACGAGGTCGCCGATACCGTTCACCGTGGCCAGGACGCCGTAGCCGGTTCCGCGGATCTCCGGTGGCACCTCCAAGCCGGCGATGGTTCCCTCGAGCGTGTCCTCGAAGGCGAGGGTGAGCCCTGCCGCGAGAAAGAGGATGACGAGCAACCACAGGTCAGCCGTCGCCACGGCCGCGAGCACCGCGGTGAGCGTGCCGAGCGCGTAGCCGGCGATGAGCAGCCCGCGCGGTCGCATCCGGTCCGCGAGGTGACCGACGGGATAGGACGCGGCGGCGTAGACGACATTGTGGACGACGTAGAGGCCCATGGCGGTCGCCGCTGCCCTCCCTGGGCCCGCGCCTGGCGAGAGGAGCTGGGTCGCGCGCAGGATGAGGAGCGTCCGGGCAAAGTCACCCAGGCCGAAGAAGAAGACCGCCACGAGGAAGCGCCGGTAGTCGCGCGGGAGCGCGCGGACGCTGCGCCAGAAGGCCTGCCGCGGCGCGGGCGTCTCGCGCTGCGGCCGGACGAGTGCCAAGAACGCGATCGAGGCGAGGACGCCCGGGATCATGGCGTAGAGGAACACGTGGCG
>JBGQLS010000303.1:0-7853 GCA_041500205.1 Anaeromyxobacteraceae bacterium
GCGACCGCGCCCTCTTCGACTGCGCCGGCAAAGCCGTCGCAGTCTCGCGACCTTTCTTCGACCGCGCCGGCGGAGCCGTCGCGGTCTCGCGCCCCTGCTCCTGCCCGCGACGAGACGCGGCCAGGAGTCCCCCGCGACGAGCGCAGTCAGGGGTTGCCGGCAAAGCCGTCGCAGTCTCGCGACCTGTCTTCGACCGCGCCAGCGGAGCCGTCGCGGTCTCGCGCCCCTGCTCCTGTCCGCGACGAGACGCGGCCAGGAGTCCTCCGCGACGAGCGCGGTCAGGGGTCCACCCCGACCCCGACCGCGATCCCGACGCCAATGCCGCCAGGGCCTGCCGCACGTTCCATCCGCCCTGGGTGAGCGCCGCCTCGGCCTCGGCCGCCGAGGCCTTCGACAGCTCCATCACCATGCGCTTGGCGCGAAGGCGCAGCTTCGCGCTCGTGGGCATGAGATCGACCATCCGTCCGTCCAGCACCTTGCCCAGCCGGAGCATGACGGCCGTGGAGAGCAGGGACAGAGCCATCTTGGTGGCCGAGCCAGCCTTCATGCGGGTGGAGCCCGCCACCAGCTCCGCCCCCGTTTCGAGCAGCACGCGCGCCACGCCTGCCGGACGCGCGGACGGGTTGCTCGTCACGAGGCCAGTGGCCGCGTGCCGCAGACGGGCCTCTTCGAGCGCGGCCAGGACGAACGGGGTCGTGCCAGAGGCGCTGATCCCGACGACGAGGTCGCGCGCGCCGACCCGGGCACGCCGTACCGCGCGGCGCCCCGCTTCCTGGTCGTCCTCGGCGCCCTCTATCGACCGCCGTAGCGCCGGCGCGCCGCCAGCGACGAGCGCGATGACCCGGGAGGGGGCGACGCCGAAGGTGGGTGGACACTCAGCTGCGTCGAGCGCTCCCAGTCGGCCGGACGTTCCGGCGCCCACGTAGACCAGCCTTCCTCCCGAACCGAGCGCGCGCTGGGCGAGGCTCGCCAGGTGGGCCAGAGCGGGCAAGGCGCGGCCCACGGCGCGCGTAGCCTGGACATCGCCGTCGTGCAAGACGCCCAAGGCGCGCCGCAAGGGCAGCGCCTCGAGACCCTTGGATTTGCGGTGGAGACGCTCGGTAGGCGGAAGCCGGGGCAACGTGCCCGTTCGCGCTCGAAGCGTCTTCAGGCCTGCACGGCGGCGCGGGCGCTCCCGCGCCCGGCCTTCACGACGCGACCCGCCTTGAGGCATCGCGCGCACACCCTGATGTGCTTCACGGAGCCGTCCACCAGGGCGCGCACCGAACGGAGGTTCGGGAGCGAGCGCGTCTTCGTCTTGTTGTTCGCGTGGGAGACGTTGTTGCCGACGAGCGGCCCCTTCCCACAAAGTTCGCAGCGACGTGACATGGTCTCGAGCCCTCGACCGCAGTGCGGGCGCGTCTTCGGCGCCGAAAGAGCGGCGGATATTAGGCAAAGCGCAGGAAAAAGCAAGCGGGGCAGAGCCTATTTAAGAAGCTCCTTCCTCCCGAGCAACTCCTGGGCGACGCCAGCCGCCTGGAGGCCGGCGTGGAATTCGCCCTCGAGCCCCAGCCCCGGGATCACCTCCCGGCCCGCGAACACGAGGTTCTTGTATGGCGAGCGGCAGGGCAGCCCGGTCACGCTGAGGGTCTGCTCGAGCTGCACATCGTAGAGCGGGTGCGGCAGCAGGCGCGAGCCCCTGGTCTCCTTGGGAGCCGCCAGGATCGGCAGCGATTCGCGCACGAGGTGGCGCTCGAAGAAGGGCACCGCGTCCGCCACCGCCTCCCGGATCTGGCGGCCGAGCGCGGCCAGGTGGTCATGCCCCTCGTCGCGGGCGTTGGCCGGAACGAAGCCCGCCGCGCACACGACGCGCTCGTCGGCGACGAGCTCGGTCGCGCCCTTGCCCTTGTCGCGCCGCGCCGGGATTATCTGGAGCAGCACCGCGTTCTCGACCGCGTCCGAGCCGCTCGCGTCCCGCAACGCCAGGACGCAGTCGCCGAGCGCCGGGGGAAGCGCGGCCGCCTTCACCACCAGGTTCACCGCCAGGAGCTGCCGCTGCGGGCGGATCCGGTCGAGCAGCTTGGCCATGTCGCCCGTCTCCTCGCCCTTGGGCAGCAGCCGCAACATGGCGGGTGCGTCCGTGGCGGCGATGAAGACGCGCGCCACCCAGGCGTTGGGGGAGCCGGCAAGCCTCACCGCGACTACCCGGTTGCCGTCGACCTCGAGCCGCTCGGCGATGGCCGTATTCGCGCCGACCAGGATCTCGCCCCGCGACTCGGCGATCTTGCGCCGGATGCTCTCGCGCAAGCCCTGGTGTCCTCCCACCAGTCGATGGCTCCCCCGCAGGACACCGCCCAGGAGCCGCGTGGTGGCGAGAGGGGCGGGCCTGCCCTCTTGATAGCCGAGGAACCGCTGCGCGGTCATGAGCGCGGAGACGAGCGGGTGGTCCTCGAGCCCCTGGAACGCCAGCGCCTCCTCGACGCTGGCGTGCTGCGCGCCCGGCGCGGAAGCGGCGAACCGGATGGCCTTCGAGACGGCGCGGCGCTCCCCGAAGCCGGCCGGCGGCAGGGGCGGCATCGCCTTCAAGAACGGGGTGGCCGCGTCGAAGAGCCTGGACAGGTGGCCGAAGGCCGCTTCCAGCTGTTCCGCCTCCCCTGGCCACTCGCGCTTCAGCTCGAGGACGCGGCGGTGTGGGTCGTGGCCGATGTCGACGCGATGGCGCGGTAGCAGGATCTGGAGGTCCGGCGTGCACGGCTCGAGGGCGCGCAGCGTGTCGGTGGTGAGGCCGAGCTCGCGCAGCGCGACCTCCGCCGCCGGGAGCAGGCGCGGTGAGGGGATGAGCGCGGGCGCGTAGGGCAAGACGTACCCGCCGTCCTCGTAGGCGGAGCTCACGCCGTCGTGATCGACGTGGAGCACCCGGTAGCCGCGCCGCGCGAGGAGCGCCCCGGCCAGCGCGCCGCCGAGCTGCGAGCCGATGACGCACACGTCGTAGATGCGTTGCGTCGCAGGTGGCCTGAAGGTCTGCGCCAAGAGCCTCCCCCTCCCTTGTCAGTCGTCCCAGGGTGAACGCAGCGGAAGCGGCTCCGGAGCACGCGCCCCGCGTACGGTCACCCGGCGGCCCTCGAGCGCGAGCCGTCCCTGCGCGAACCACTGGACGGCGCGCGGGTAGATGCGGTGCTCCTCGGAGAGGATGCGAGCGGACAGCTCGTCTTCCGTGTCGCCCTCCAGCACGGGAACCACCGCCTGCACGATGACGGGGCCGGTGTCGGTTCCCTCGTCCACGAAGTGCACCGTGCACCCGGCGAAGCGCGCTCCGTAGGTGAGAGCCTGACCTTGCGCGCGCAACCCGGGGAAGCTGGGCAAGAGGCCCGGATGGACGTTCATGATGCGCGGGCAGCCCCGGGTGGACGGGGTCGGGCCGAACGCGCGGATGAAGCTCGCGGAGAGGAGCCGCATGTAGCCCGCGAGGCAGACAAGGTCGGGCCCGTGCCGGGAGAGCCGCGCCACGATCTCGGTGTCGTAGGCGGCCCGATCGTGTATGCCCTTCGACGGGACGACCTCGGTCGCCGCCCCCGCGGCGCGGGCCCGCGCGAGCGCGCGCGCCTCCGGCGCGTTCGAGAGCACGACCGCCACCTGTCCGTCGATGAGGCCCCCGGCGCAGGCGTCGATGAGGGCCTGGAGGTTCGTCCCGTCGCCCGAGGCGAGCACCGCGATCCGGATCACCGGAGCACCTCGCAGACGGCCTCGCCCGAGCCCCGCTCGATGCCTCCCACCACCCAGCTCGCCAGCCCGCGCGCGGAGAGGAACGCCCGCGCCGGCTCCGCGTCGGACGGCGCCAGCACCGCCACGAGACCGAGCCCCATGTTGAAGGTCGTGAACATCTCGTCCCAGGGGACGCCGCCTTCGCGCTGGACGAGGTCGAAGATGGCTGGACGCGGCCAGCGGCGGGCGTCGAGCACGGCTCTCGTGCCCTCGGGCAGGTTGCGCGGGACGTTGCCGGGCAGCCCACCGCCCGTGACGTGGGCGAGCGACTTCACCTTCACCACCTCGAGCAGCGCGAGCACGTCCTTCGCGTAGATGCGGGTGGGCGCGAGCAGCGCGTCGGCGAGGGTGAGGCCCTGAAGCTCGGGCGGCGCCCAGTCGAGGGGGTGCTTCTCGAGCAGCGCCTTGCGCGCCAGGGAGTAACCGTTCGAGTGGAGGCCCGAGGACGCGATACCGAGCACCACGTCTCCGGGGGCGACCCCGCGACCGTCGAGGATGCGCGAGCGCTCCACGCACCCGACCGCGAACCCCGCCAGGTCGTACTCGCCCCCGGCGTAGAACCCCGGCAGCTCGGCCGTCTCGCCGCCGATGAGCGCGCACCCCGACTGCTGGCACCCCTCGGCGATGCCCTTCACGACGTCCACCGCTTGCGCGACGCCGAGCTTCCCGGTCGCGAAGTAGTCGAGGAAGAAGAGCGGTTCGGCGCCAACGACGGCGATGTCGTTCACGCACATGGCGACGAGGTCGATGCCGACGGTGGCGTGGCGGTTGGCGGCGAAGGCCACCTTGAGCTTGGTGCCGACGCCGTCCGTGCCGGAGACGAGCACCGGCTCCTTCCACTTCTTGAGATCGAGCGCGAAGAGGCCGCCGAAGCCGCCGATGCCGGCGACCACCTCCGGCCGGAGGGTCGGCCGCGCGATGGGCTTGATGAGCTCGACGAGGCGATCGCCCTCGTCGATGTCCACGCCGGCATCGCGGTAGGTGAGGGTCATGGCGCCCCGCTTACCGCGGTGAGGCACCAACTGCAAGCTGCTCGGGGCGGCGTGTTACCGAGGGTACGTCGGGGCCGGCGGGCGCGGCGGCGGGGTCCGGGCGGCATCCGTCGGTGGCACGGGCGCGGCGGAAGTGTCGGGGGTTGCGGGGCCGGTCACGGCTACGGCCCAGAGCAGCGCGGCGGCTAACAGATACGTGAAGAGTGGCATCGAATTCGTTCCTGTGCCGAATGCTATACGAGCTTCGCCCCAAAAAGGAACTTGTAGGCCGTCGATTTCACCCGGTCGGGTTCAGCGGGCCTCGGGTCCGCGACGACCCCATGCAATTCCAGCTACTTACGAGATGGGGTTCAGACCTCAGGCTCCAGGCCTCAGGAGAAGCCGCCGCGATTTCGGGGGAGGCTGGGACCAGCTGGTGGATGACCCGCCGCTCCGGGCTGCGGCAGCCCGTGGCCCCCGCACATTCGTTGACAGCTCCTCCGCGCATCCGCTAAGCGTGTCGCCCTACGGATATGGACGACGGTCAACTCCTTCAGCGCTTCGTGCGGGAGTTCGCGCGCGGCACCGTCTTGTTCCGGGAGGGCGAGCTGGGTCGCGAGATGTTCGTCATCCAGGGCGGCCGGGTGACCATCTCGAAGACCATCGGCAGGGTGGAGAAGGTCCTCTCGACTCTGGGTCAGGGCGAGTTCTTCGGCGAGATGTCCATCCTGTGCGACCGTCCGCGCTCCGCGACGGCCACGGTCTCGGAAGAGGCTCGGATCCTGATCATCGACGCCAAGACGTTCGAGGCCATGGTCCGGTCCAACGCCGAGGTCGCCATCCGCATGATCAAGAAGCTGGCGGAGCGGCTGCAGGAGGCAGACGACCTCATCTCCAACCTCCTCCTGCGCGACGTCTCGAGCCGCGTCGTGCACTACCTCGCCACGGCCGCGGAGCGCGCCGGGCGGGGAGGTGGTCCGGTGCGGCTGGCCGTGACGCAGAGGGAGCTCCCGGCGCTGGTGGGCGCCGAGGGCGCCCAGGTGGAGGAGATCTTCGGCAGGCTCTTGCGTGCCCGCATCGTCCAGCTGGAGGCGGAGTGCATCGTCGTCCCGGAGGTCGCGAAGCTGCGCCACTTCCTCGACCTGCTGCAGACGAAGCAGCCCGGAGGGGCTCCGTGATCGCGAGCGCGGCATGAGGCTACGCGTCCTCGGTTGCTCGGGCGGGGAGCTCCGCAGGCACCGCACCACCTGCTTCCTCGTGGACGGTGCCCTCGCGATCGACGCGGGGGCGCTCACCGCCGCGCTGTCGCTCGACGAGCTGCTCGAGGTCCACGACATCGTCCTCACCCACTCGCACCTCGACCACGTGAAGGACGTGCCGCTCATCGCCGACCTCCTCATCGGGCGCCGCACCCGGCCCCTCGTCGTCCACGCCTCGACCGCATGCGCTCGCGCGCTCCGGGAGTACGTCTTCAACGGGGAGATCTGGCCCGACTTCACGCGCCTCCCGGACGCCCGGCACCCCGTCATCACCATCAAGCCGTTCCACCCGCGCCGTCGCTTCACCATCGGGCGTTACGCGGTGCAGCCGGTTCCGGTGGCTCATCCGGTGGAGTCGGTCGGCTTCGTCCTCTCGGACGGCCGCGACGCCATCGCCATCTCGGGAGACACCGGCCCGACCACCGCCTTCTGGGAGGCGGTGAACGCGGCCGAGAACGTGCGCGCGCTGCTCGTGGAGACGAGCTTCCCGACGCGCCTGCAGGCGGTCGCGGACGTCTCGGGCCACCTCACGCCGCGCACGCTTGCGGGAGAGCTCTCCAAGCTGGAGCGCGACGGTTTCCCTGTATACCTCTATCACCTGAAACCCGCTTTCATCTCGGAGCTCAAGCGCGAGCTGAGTTCGATGAAGCTCCATGGCGTCCGCATCCTCGCGACGGGGGAGGAATTGCGGTTCCGGGGAAGAAGCGACCACTGGCGAGGGACGAGCCCTCGCTCCACCAACGGCGGGGAGCCCCGCCCCAAGCGGTGAACATGGCCTGGTTTTCGAAGACGAAGAAGCTCAGGGCTTCACAGAACGCCGTCACGAAGGGCGCACCCCAGGCGGTTGCGAAGGGGGAAGCGCTCTGGCAGAAGTGCGCCGGCTGCAACGAGGTCGTCTATACCCAGGACTGGGAGCGCCACTGGAACGTGTGCCCGCTGTGCGGCCATCACGATCCCTTGCCGGTCCGCCGCCGCCTGGAGATGGTGCTCGATCCGGACAGCTTCGAGGAGCTCGACGCCGACCTGGGGCCGCTGGATCCGCTCGGGTTCGTGGACTCGAAGAAGTACAAGGACCGCCTCAAGAGCACCGCCAAGAACACGGGCATGAAGGACGCGTTCATCTCGGGCGCCGGCGCCATCGACGGGCGGCCCGTCTCGATCGGCAGCTTCGCCTTCGAGTTCATGGGTGGCTCCATGGGTTCGGTCGTCGGGGAGAAGGTGACGCGCATCTTCGATCGCGCCTACGAGCGGCGACACCCGGCCATCGTCTTCAGCTCGACCGGAGGCGCCCGCATGCAGGAGGGAATCTTCTCCCTCATGCAGATGGCGAAGACCTCGGCCGCCCTCAACCGCTTCCGCTCGATCCGCAAGCCCTACATCTCGGTCATGCTCCATCCCACCACCGGCGGGGTGGCGGCGAGCTTCGCCTGGCTGGGAGACGTGGTCATAGCCGAGCCGAAGGCGCTCATTGGATTTGCCGGTCCGCGGGTCATCGAGCAGACGCTCCGCGAGAAGCTGCCGCCGGGATTCCAGCGCTCGGAGTTCCTCCTGGAGCACGGGATGATCGACGCGATCGTGAAACGCCCGGAGATGCGCCAGAAGCTGTCGCAGCTGCTCACGCTGCTCGGCTGACGGGAGCACGCTTCGGGACTCGGCTGGCCGGCCCCACTAGAGCAGAGATCAGTAAGAAACGCCTATGATTCCGTACCTATCCCCTCTCCCCCACCGGGGGAGAGGGCTAGGGTGAGGGGGCCGATCGTCGGGCGCCAGCCCCTCACCCCGACCCTCCTTCGACCCCGCCGGCAGAGCCGCCGCGGTCTCGTCTCCCCGCCCCTGGCCGCGACAAGCGCGGCCAGGAGTCCCTGCGCGGGGAGAGGGAGAC
>JBGQLS010000304.1:0-7844 GCA_041500205.1 Anaeromyxobacteraceae bacterium
CGTCGCCGTCCGTCGCGCGCTCGTCTTCGGCTTGCGCGCCTTCGGCGGGTCCGCGCTCACGACGGCCGGCGCGGGTGCCGCGGGCACGACGGCCTCGCACCATCCGGTCGCGATCGCCGGCCGCGCTTCGGCCTCCGTCCACTCCTCGACGGTGCCGGCCTGATTGCCTTGCAGGAGCCGGACCTTCACGGGTCTACCGCGTCGCGAGGATGACGGCCGGGCCCACGGTGGTCGCGCCTTCCACCAGCGTCCGCGGCGTCTCCCAGAGCGAGATCCCGTCGCCGCGGAGCTTCCCGCGGATGGCGAGCTGGTCGCTCGTGAAGAGAGCATGCGGCGAGCGGTCGATCGTGATCTGGCGCCGGAGGCCAATGCAGTACTGCGACGGGTCGAGCAGGATCACGTCACCGGTGGTCGTGAGCGACTTGCAGCGGGACGTGATGACGACCGGCCGGCCCATGAGCTGATAGCCGGTCGGGCCGCCGGCCGTGAACGCGCCGAGCGGCTGGAACCCGCCCACATTTTCCGAACCGGCCACGTTGCGGACCTCGACCTTCATGGTCAGCGCCTGCGGAAGCACGGTCGGATGCATCAGCCACCACGCGCTCTCGTGGCTGCCCGGCGCGAGGCGTCCCCACATCCCGACCGCGTGATTCCACGTGAACGTGTTCACCAGGCCCGCGTCGCCGTTGACCGTCTTCGCGACCGAGATGGTCGACGGTGACGACAGGAGACCGAGCGGCTGCCCGGCGCCGGTCCCGGAGATGCACGCGCGGTCGAACTTCTTGCCGATCGACCGACCCAGCGCGGCCTCGAGCTCGATCAGGTAGCCGTCGCTGTCCTCGCCCAGCTCGTTCGACGTGGCAGCGACCACCAGGAGCTTCTTCGCCTGGAGCACGACCTGGCGCACCTTCATCACCTGCGCCGTCGCCGTCGTGTTTTCCCCGGTCCAAGCGGCGGCCAGCCCGGCCTCGCCGTCGCTGGACTCGTCGTCGTCGTCGAGCGCGATCACGCGCTTGGTGTCGGAGGTCATCGTCTCGACGCGCGTGCCGATGCGGAAGAAGACGCTGCTCTCCGCGGCCCTCGAAAAGATGCCGGCGGCCACGTCCGGCCGAACGCTGAATCCGCCCTCGGAGCCAACGCTGTCCGATCCGGACGCGGCCTTCGGGATGATCAGCGCGGAATCGAACGGGTTGCCACCGAGGGCCGCGCGCACGACGGCCGCGAAGTGTGCCCGGCGGTCCTCCGTCGATCCGCTCATCCCGCCGGCCATCGCGGAGATGGTGTTCTTGGTCCGCGCCGGGACCGGCGGCAGCGCCAGCGCGGGCGATTCGTCGTCGCCCCACTCGGCGCCCATGCCGGCGCCCGGGCGGTCGATGGCCCGCGCGCCGCCGCGGTCCCACTCCAGCGCGTCATGCTCGAGCTTCAACGGCGCGTCGAGCCCCCGCAGCTCATCAGTGAGCTGGCCGGCTCGGTCGCGCTCGTCCTGGGTCAGCGCGCGCTTTCCCTTGGACGCTTCGGCCAAGATCCCCCTCATCGCGGCGCGCTTGTCCTCGGCCTGCGTCTCCAGCTCTCTCACCCTGTCCACGGATCGCCTCCCTCTACCGTCTCCAGAACGAAGGGCCGGGGCCCGGCACGTTCACCCAAGCGCGCAGGGCCCCAGCCCGATGCAGCGCCCGGCCATGGAGTGTCGGGTGCCGCCATTTCAGTGCGCCGTTTCGGGCGCGGCCAGGATGCCGCCCAGCACAATCCCCTCGCCCAGCGATCGGCCGGGCAGCGTGTGTGCCAGCACGGCGCCCTCATCGCCCGGATCCACAGCCAGGTACAGCCCGCCGCGCCCACTCTCGCCCGCGGCGTTCACCAGCACAGCGGCCTGCGCGTCCTGGCTCAGACCCGCCAGCCCCCCAGCCGCGAAGTCCTCGACGGCCTCGCTCAAAGCCGCGCCGCGGTCCGGTAGGGTGCGCAGGTCGAGCACGCCCAACTCCTCCGCCCGGCTCCCGTCGCGAGGCGGCTTGATCACCTTGACCGCGAGCGGATGCAACTGGATCGCGAGACGCACGCGCGCCCAGACCGCCGGCGGAACCCCGCACGCCACGCGGACGCCGTCGAGCGCCGCGAACAGGCGGGCCCGCACGTCGTCGCCCACCAGGACCTCAGACACGATCGCGGCCCTCACGCGCGGCGCGCTCGATCAGCTCGGCCACGATCTCGCCCGGCCGCACGGGACGCCCCTCTTCCAGCTCGCGCCGCTGTGCCAGCGCGCGGAGGGCCTGTCGGATTCGCTCGGGCACCTTCACCGCGAGCTTGACGTCGACGTCTTCGCGCATCGCTTCTCCCTCCGCCGCAAAGATGCGGCCGGCGCCGGAGCAATGTCCAGCGTCTGCTTGCCTGCGTTCGCACGGTTCGCAACGTTCGCAACATTCGCGATTCGCCGCCTCGCGAGCATCGCGATCACCCGGGAGCGAGGGATCCGGAGCCGGCCAGGTCGGTCCGTGGCGCCCGCGCTGGGCAGGCGGAAGGCCTCGAGGGCGCCCGCGTGGACGAGTTTCTGGACGAAGCGCGCGCTCACTCCGAGCGCTTCCGCGACTTCCCGGCACGACAGCGGCGGGCCGTCAGCGTTCATTTCGCCCCCCCTCCCCCCACCCTCGAATACCTGCGGCACCACGAGCGCATGTAGGGCGTCGGTCCCGTGCTTGGGATCGCTGAAGATTTCGGATCATCGGCCGGCCCCGCTTCCGATCGCCCTCGCCGCTTCACGCACCGCCGCAAGGGCCGCCGGCCGCGGGATCCCGTTCCCCTCGACGCGCCGGACCGCGGTGGCCATCGCGACCACGAGCCGCTCCCAGGCGTTCGCCGGCCGCGCCCACTCGCCGGGCGGATAGGGCAGCAGGTCCTCCGCCGCGTCGAGGGCTTGGACCGCGAGCGTCACGTCAACTTGGCGGTCGGCGATCTCCTCGAGGACGGCGTTGGCCGCGATCCGGTTCGGCCCGTTCACTGCGGCTCCCGCCTGACCACAGCGAGGGCGCCCAGCTCCACCAGCGCCGCCCGGAGGGCCTCGCAGTCCTCGCTCGCGGCGATCCGCTCGAGCAGGCGGGACGCGCCCTCGGCGCCGGCGGGTAGGCCGCTGGCCAGGGCCTGGAGCGTGGCAAGGGCGCGGGCCCGGCCGAGGGTGGCGGCGGTCAAGGCGGGCGGGATGACCGCGCTCATGGTCTCTCCCGGGGTAGAGAGAGAGACCGGAGAGAGGCGCGTACGGTGTGGGTCTCTCCTCTCCCTACGGGAGAGAGAGAGAGACACCCGTCACCGTGGGTCGCTCCCGGGAGAGACGGGGAGAGACGATAGAGACAGGTCATCGGCACCCCCACAGAACCGCGTTCGGCGACCGCCCGTGGGCCTTGGCCTCGGGTCCGGTGAGCCTTCCGAGGATGCCCGCGGCCTCGAGCTGCGCGAGGTACCGGGCGGCCTCTCCCGTCCGAACCTTGGCGCCCCGGTCCACCTCGGCCGTCGTGCTCCAGGGGTTGTCTCGGACGAAGGCCAGAACCTGCTCGCGGGTGCCCGTGTCCTCCTCGGCGCTCTCCGCTACCGCGCGCAGGTAGCCGCGGAAGCCCTGGCCGGCGGGCGTGTCGCTCTCGAAGCGGACCCGGAAGGGTTGCGGGTCGGATGAGACCTTGTACGCGTTCGGCACGACCATGGCCTCGCGATCGTTCAGCCGCTCGAAGGACAGCATGCAATCGCCCATCGAGAACGTCACGCCTCCGCTGGCGCGCTCCGCGCGGCTGCGCTCGTCCTTGCCGTCGGCCCGTGGCTTCGCGTCGTGGTGCGGGAGCAGGATCACGCGGACGCTGGTCTCACGAAGGATCGAGAGCAGGAAAGCGCGGGCCTTGGCCGCATCCTTCGGCCCACCGTCGAGCGAAGGAAGGGAGGCGCGCGCCGGGTCGATCACGATCACGAGTAGCGGCGTCGTCATCGCCGCCGAGGTCGCCTTGATCGTGGCCACGAGCTCGGCCTGGCCGCTAGGGGATTCGAGGTCCCATCCCGGCCGCACGACCAGCCGGAACGACTCCGGCTCGTGACCCGGGAGGATGCCGCGCCCTTTGAGCATCAGGCCGAACCGGAACGCGTTCAGCCGCTCCGGGTCCTCCTCGCAGAGCCAGAGCACGCCCACGGCGCCGTCGATCGCGAAGCGAGGATTACTCAGCGCGCAGGGCTCGCCCAGCGCGAGCGACAGCATGACGTCGGCGGCCGTGAGCGACTTCATCGCCCGCGGCCGGCCGTGCCACACGAGCACGCCCTCGTCGGGGATCAAGTCGCGCACGAGCCAGCGCGGCTCCGGTAGCCTCCTCACGCGCTCCAGGAAGGCGGGCAGCGATTCGGCGATCCGCACGGCAGGCCCGTCCTCGGGCACGCGCTCCGCGCCGGGCGCGTCGGCCTGGGTATCGGCCTTCGCGGCGCGTGCACGGATCATTTCGGCCCACTGCGCAAGCGACTTCATTCGCGGCAGACCGTCGAGGGTGCGCGCGATGAAGGCCCCCGCGTGCCCGTTGCCCACGAGCATCAACTCGTTCTTCATCGTCACGACGTCGGGAAGCCGGCCGGCCTGGATCAGGCGGCCCGCGATCGCGAACGCCTCGGCCAGCGCCCGGTGCTGAAAGTGGGCGGGTTCAAGGTCGCCCGCGCTGTCGAACAGCGTCGCCGCTTCCTCGAGCGTCTCGGCCCGGAGCAAGGCTCCGACGCAGTAGTGCTCCGCGTCGAGGATCGCGGCGGCCGTCGCGCTCACCTGGTCGCCCGCCGGCGGCGGCGCGCGATCGCTGTGCCGGCGGCCGTCGCATTGAACGCGCGGACGCGAAGGCAGGCAATCTTCAACGAGTCGACCAGGTCGACGAGGTCGTGGTCGCGCGCCCAGCCGGGCAGAGCTTCCTTCCACGCGTCGGGGTTGGGCAGCTCGCTCAGGAACTCGCGCGCGACGGCGATGAGATCGAGGGCGGGCGCATCCCGTGCTAGGGGGCTCACGCGCGATCGGGATCAACACCGCGCGCGGCGAGCGCCGCCGCCGGCGCCGCGGGCCCGCCGGCCGTGCGCGACTGCATCCAGGCGAGCAGCTCGCTCTCGAGCCAGCCCACCTTGTGCGCGCTGATCTGGCGCCGACGCGGGAACTCCCCGCGGCGCTCCATCTCCCAGCGCGTCGTCCGCCCCAGGCCGACCATCGCGGCCACTTCGGACTCGCGCAACAGTCTGTCCGCCATCTCGCCTCCTCTACGTCCGCCTGAACATGCGCGGACATTTGACAGAGGAGTATGCACGAGTGGTGGCGCGCTAGGTCCTCTCCTTGGATCTACGGGCGGAGAGCCGCTCTGTGATCTACCGTGCTAGGCAGGGCCATACCGTGGCATACGGTGTCAGAACGTGCGAGAACGTGCAGGCAACTATTTCTTTGCGGCCCGCGTGACGGCCCCCGTTTTTCACGCCCTGGCCTGGTCGGCCGGCGCCGCGAGGATCCGCTCCAGCTCGTGGGCCCACGCCTCGAGCGCGGCGCGCATCTCGCCGAGGAACTCCACGCCCGTCCCGGTGTACTGGCCTTCCATGCCGCGGAGCGCGTGCCCGAGGATCAGCTCACCGACGTGCGGCGCGACGCCGGCCCGCGCGAGGCGCGCCCTGATCGTGTGGCGGATCCCGTGCGGCATGAAGGTATGCACGCCCGAGGTCCTCTTGAGCTTAGATAGGCGCTTCGTCGGCCTGGACACGTGACCGGCGCCGCGCACGGCCGGGAACACGAACCGCCCGCGCGTGAGGCTCACGACCTTGGCCGTTCGCCGGCGCTCGAGGACGTCGACGGCCGCCGGCACGAGGGGAATTACCCGGCTGCGCGGCTTCTTGCGCCCGACCTTGCTCCGCTCCGGAGGGAGCCGCCATTCCTTCCGCCCGAGGTCCAGCTCCGACCACTCCATGCCCTGCACTTCGTTCAGCCGGGCCCCGGTCAGGAACAGGAGCACCACCAGGTCGGCGACGTCGGGCTCAGGGGCGATCGCAGCGAACACGCCGCGTATCTGGTCGTCCGTGTACTCGATGTCGCGCGGGCGCTCCTCGTGGGGCCTCTTGAGGCCGACCACGGGCGAGGCCTGGACGCGCTCGCCGTCGAGCGCCCACGACCACATCAGCTTCAAGACCTGTAGCACGCGGTTCGCGACGTAGGGCGCCGGCCGGCGCTTCCACCCGCCGCGCTCAGCGGGCACGCCGTCCGCGATCCGCTCGACGAGGGCCCGCACCTCGCCGCGGGTGACGGCCTCCGGCGCGAGCCGGCCGAGGGCCGGGATGATCTCCGCCCGGATCAGCCGCTCGAACTCGGCGCGGGTCTTGCGCGCCCACTTCCGGGCCTCGCGCGACGCGAGGAAGTCGGCGGCCAGGGCGGCCACCGTGCCCGCGGCCGTGCGCGCGCGCTCTCGCTCCCCGGCCGGGTCCTCGCCCAGCTCCACCGCGCGCAGCGCCGCGAGCGCCTTGCCGCGCGCGTCCGCGAGCGTGAGCGGCGGCATGTTGCCGATCTTCAGGCGCCGCCACTTCCGACCGCCCGCGCGGTAGCGCACCATGAACGTTCGCAGCCCCGACGAGCTCACGCGAACGCCGAAGCCTGGGAGCGTGGCGTCCCAGGCCTCGAGCAGACCGTCGACGGGCGCCTTGAGCGCGCGCACGCCGCGGTCGGTGAAAGCGAACCGCCGCGACGGCCGGCGGGCCACGCTCTCGCGGTCGCTCACGCCGCCGCCCTCTCCCTTGCGGCAGGGGTGCGCCGCCGCCGCTTCCGCGCGAATCTGGCGAGGTCCCGCTCCTCCTCCTCGATGAAGGTGCGCATGGTGCTCTCCTCGTCCTCGCGCAGCCACCGGGCCGCATCCCTGACCATCATGTCGTGCAGAGTGCTGTGCAGGCCGTTGTGCATCCACCAGGCGAGCGTCAGCGCCTCGCGGCTCGAGGCGCCGGCCTTCCGTAGCCGTTCGGTGCGCTTGAAGTCCGGGCGCTTCTTGAGGGCGCGCGCCGCGGTGAGCAGCTCGGCCTGGGCGCGATCGTAGAGCTCGGCCGCCACTTCCATCCGCCGCTTCGCGTCCGCGATGATCGGGTCAGCCTGGGCGGCCCTCACGCGCGCACCGCCGCGAGCCCCCGCCGCGCTTCGGCGATCATCGGCCGCATGACGCGCGTCTCGCAGTCGTCGGCGTCGTCGTCCTTCACGGAGAGCAGCTCCAGGTCGAGGTACGCGGCCTTGAGCTTCGCGCGCACCTCGAGCGCGTCCTCGATCGTCTGCACGCGCATCGCCGTTTCCCCGAGGTCGCGCACCACCTCATGGAGCCCCGCCTCGTCCGCGTCCAGGTCGCAGTCCCTGAGCCGGGCCGCCGCACGCTCGATCCTGCCGCAGAGCGAAAGCAACTGGGCCTTGAGGAAGTCGGGCCCCGCCACGCTGTCAGCCCTGGCCGTCGCCTTGTTCGCGGCGCGGCGCGCCCGCGACACTCTCTTCTCGCTTCGGTTCGTCCGCATCGAAACCTCCATAGCGCGCTACTGGTCGGCAGTCAGGAGGTCGCGTTGGGCACGCATTGGGCACGCCCAGCCGCCGCACCAGCCCGAACAGCCCCGAACACGCACGGAGCATTTTGGACCCGTATCCACGGGCCCGTCAAGGGGTTTGGCGGATCGGATGGGACGCGGCTGAACGCCTCAGAACGGGTGCTCTACTGGTTCGCAATCAGGAGGTCGGGGGTTCGAGCCCCCCGCGGTCCACCAACTTAGCGAACTGACCGGTCCTCGGGGTAAGCCAGGGGTAGGCTCCGGGCGACGGCCGCCACCCCTGGAGCGCCGTGGGAGACTGGTTCACA
>JBGQLS010000305.1:0-7838 GCA_041500205.1 Anaeromyxobacteraceae bacterium
CCCTCACCCCGGCCCTCTCCCCCGCTGGGGGAGAGGGGTAACGAATTCATCCTGGGCCCAGACTGCCGCACTCACGCTTTTCACGTACCGGACGTCCCATGATTCCCCAGCAGTGCCAAGGTCTTGGACAGCGCTGAGACCAATGCCGACGGCTCTGCCGGCGGGGCGGGGGCGGCCTGCGCCCCCGGCTACTCAGTGGCTTGGGGGTGAATCCAGGGGGTCCTCGACTTCGTCGCCGCTCGTGGCGCGCGGCGCGGCGGCGAAACGCGCCCTGGCGAACTCGATCAGGCGATCGAGGTAGCTGGTGATCGGCGGGCACCGGATGCCGGTGCCGTCGAGCAGCGCGAGCTGGTTCTGGCAGTTGTAGATGGCCAGGTGGTTCACGATCCGGATGGCGTTCCGCTGAGATCGCGCCAGCCTTTCCAGGAATGGCAGGCCGAGCAGGGCCTCCACGGCCCGGTGCGGCAGGGCCACGGCCGGCAGGGTCTTGCCGACGCGCGCTGCGATGAGCTCGTAGACCTTCCGTGCCGAGAGCGGCGCTGGATCGGCGAGGTGCACCGTCTTACCCACCGCCGCCGGATTGGCGCCCAGGGAGAGCGCAGCTTCCACCACGAAGTCGACCGGAACGACGTTCAGCGGCGCGAGGCCGCGGCCCGGGAGCGGCAACGGCACCGTGATCGGCGAGGCCACCAGCAGGATCGCCAGGTAGTAAGGGCCCTGGAACCGGTCCACCTCTCCCGTGCGCGAGTCGCCCACCACGATGCTCGGGCGATAGACCGTCGCCGGCAGATCGGGCATGGCGCGGAGGACCAGGCGCTCCGCCTGGAACTTCGCGCGCTCGTATGGGTCGTGGAAGCCCTGGCCCATGTCGAGCTCATCCTCGAGGATGACGCCTGCGCGGTCGCCCGAGACGTAGGCGGTGGAGAAGTGGTGCAGGCGTTCGAGCCGCCTGCAACCTCGCGCCAGCTCCAGCACCTGCCGCGTGCCCTCCAGGTTCACGGCGCGGAGCGTGGCCGCGTCCGCGCCGAGGTCGTACAGCCCGGCCAGGTGCCAGATCTCGCTGAGCTGGAAGGTCAGCCGCTTGTACTCGGCGCCGGAGAGGCCGAGGTGCATCTTCGTGACGTCCCCCTCGAGGACCTCGCCCTCGAGACCCAGCGCCTGCAGCTCGGCGCGAGCCTCGTCCAGGCGGCGGGCGCGCGTGAACAGGATGAGCCGATCGCGAGCGTGGTCGAGCGTGTCCCCCAGGCGGTGCAGCAGGCGACGCCCGATGAACCCCGACCAGCCGGTGACGAGGACGATCTTGCCGCCGCTCTCCATCGCGCACAGTCAATAGCGCGCCGGGGAAGCGTTGGGAAGCCTTCGTGCTAGGCCACCCCGGACGTCGGCGAGGAGGCGCCGCGCCTTGGCCGCCAGCGCCGCGAGATCGCCGTCGTTCAGTACCACCGCGTCCGCGCGCGCAGCCTTCTCGTCGATCGGGAGCTGAGCGGCGAGGCGCGCCTCCGCCTCGGTGCGGCCGAGGCCGTCGCGCTCGGCGAGGCGCGCGAGCTGCGTCTCCCTGGGCGCCCAGACGACGGCGGCGAGATCGACCTCGCCCTCGGCGTTCGCCTCGTAGAGGAGGGGAACGTCGTAGACGGCGAGGTCGTGCCCCTCGGCGGCGAGGCGCGCCAGCTCCGCCCGGAAGAGAGCGCGCACGGCGGGGTGGACGGCTGCCTCGAGCCGGGCTCGGGCCGCGGGGTCGGCGAAGACGAGCGCTCCCATGCGCTTGCGGTCGAGCTCCCCGTCGGCAGCGAGCACGCCCTTCCCGAACTCGGCCACCACCGCCGAGAGCCCGGGGGTCCCCTGCGCGACCGCGGCCCGGGCGAGCCGGTCCGCGTCGATGACGGGTACGCCGAGCGCGCGCAGCGCCGAAGCGAAGGTGCTCTTGCCGGTCCCGATGCCCCCCGTCAGGCCGATGACGCGCATCCTGGCCCCACGGCGTGGTCAGTCGTGGGACGGCTGGGGTGCGGGGGCGGGCGCCTGCTCCGGCTTCGCGACCACGCGAGGAGCCTCCGGCTTCGCCGTGGCCTCGGGCTTGAAGCTCACGGCGTCGACGAAGCCTTCCTTCCCGAAATAGACGGTGATTCCGCTCGGCTTGAAGAACCAGACGGACCGGAAGTCGTCGGTGAACGCCTTCTGCGTGGGCCGCCCGTAGGTGCCCTCGACGGCCTCGCGATCGAGCTGGCTCGTCGGGAAGACCACCACCTCGACCACGACGCCGTCCTCCCGGGCGAAGAACTGCGCTTGCCGCGTCCCCGGGATCGCCTGATCTCCCTTGTAGACGAGGGCGATGCGCCCGGACAGCTTCCCCTGGGTCGAGGGAGGGCCGAACCTGGCGGCGACCTCGGACTCGGTGGTCGACCCCGGACGGATACCCTGCCACGCGCGGGCGAGCGCGGAGCTCGGGGCGGCCGCCGCTACCACCAGGACGAAGGCCAAGAGGAAGGCTTCGCGATTCGAGCGCATGTCGCATTATACTCGCCGCCGCGGGGGACAGCTCCGCGTCACGTCAGCGGGGACGAGCCCCGCGCCACGACCCGCCGTAACGAGTTCCACCCCAGACGCCACGTGAGCCGCTCCCTTCTCTTCTTGCTCGCGCTCTTGCCGGGCGCGGCCGCGCCGGCCGACACCCTCGGCGCCGAGACCTGCAAGACCTGCCACCCGCTCGCGTACGAGGCATGGAGGTACGGGCCGCACGCGAGGGGGCTCGGGAGCCTGCCCGAGGCGCGCAGGAAGGACGCCCGGTGCACGGCGTGCCACGCTCCGGATGCCGACAAGGGACTCACCGGCGTGTCCTGCGAGACGTGCCACGGCGCGGGCCGCGTCTATGCCCCGGCGTATGTCATGCGCGATCCTGAGCTTGCCCGCGCCGTCGGCCTCCTCGACCCGGGGGAGAAGGCCTGCGCCTCGTGCCACACGGAGTCGACTCCCAGCCTGGGCCGGTTCGAGTACGCGAAGAAGCTCCCGCTCATCGAGCACGGTGGTGATCGCGCGGCGCGGAAGAAGCCCGCGCGGTCCGCGCGTTAGGCGATGCCCGCCCGCCGTGCGTGAGCATGTCCCGAAGGCAGGACCGAGATCGAGACGAGGTGGTCGATGGCTCCGAAGATCGTGTCGGCTGAATTCGTGAAGACGGCGACCCGGCGCGCCGAGTGGCCGCCGGAGCCGCTGCCGGAGGTCGCGTTCGCCGGGCGTAGCAACGTGGGCAAGTCGTCGATGCTGAACGCACTGGCGAGGCGCGAGGGCCTGGCCCGCGTGTCCGCCACGCCGGGCCGGACGCGCGCGCTGCAGTTCTTCCGCGTCTTTCGCCAGGACTCGCCAGCGGCGCGGCTGCGGGCGCTGCACTTCTGCGACCTGCCCGGCTATGGGTTCGCGAAGGTGTCGAAGGCGGAGCGCGACCGCTGGGCAGCCATGATCGAGGAATACCTGCGCGAGCGCGACCGGCTGGCCGCCGTCGTGCTCATCGTCGACGCTCGCCACGAGCCGCCGCAGAGCGATCGCGAGGCGCTCGCCTTCCTGGGCGCGCACGCCCGGCGCGTCCTCGTCGCGGCGACGAAGATGGACAAGCTGGCCAAGAGCCACCGCTTCGGCGCGATGAGGACGGTCGCTTCCGCGCTCGGCGTCGCTCCCGGAGATGTCGTGCCGTTCTCGGCGGTGGAAGGGACGGGGACGGACGCGCTGTGGAAGAGGATCGCGGAGATGGTGAAGGAAGCGTGAGCTGCAGCGTCGAGCCGGTGTCGCCCTGTCAGTGAAATAGTGGCAAGGCTGCGCGCGACCGTGGCCAGCGCGCAACCCTGTCTTCGGCACTGAGTAGCCGGGGGCGCAGGCCGCCCCCGCCCCGCCGGCAGAGCCGTCGGGGCCCCACCCGGGCCCCTGCGACCGCAGCTGATTTTTCGACAGGTCTTGAGTACCCGGGGGCGAAGGCGGCCCCCGCCCCGCCGGGCAAGCCCGTCGGGGCCCCACCCCCGCCAAGCGGCCGGGCGGTCCATATTCCGACAGGTCTTGAGAGCGCTACGAGACGTGTCCGGGCGCCGGGGAGCCGACCTCCGATCTCATCCGCTGCCCGAACTCATCCGCCCTGCGGCTTCCCCGGCGGAGGCTTTCACCGAGGCGGGTGCGCGTCTCGGCTCCGGCCTTGGGCGCGAAGAGGATGCCGAGGCCGGTGCCGAGGAGCATGCCCACCGTGAACAGTCCCAGGCCCGTGAACAGGTCGGTCATGGGCGTCCGCTCCTCCAGCCCCAGACGGTTCAGAACGCCGTCGCGGTCTATCTTCTTGAGGTCCTTCCACCGCAGGTCCGCCAGGTCACTCCATTTCATGCCGTCTCCCCTTTCGCGAGAATGGCGCTAGGCCGCGCCGGTGACCACCCGCCCAGGCCCGGAGCCCCCACCGAGGCGCTCGCGGAAGCCGGGCACGAGCAGCGCCCCCATGGCTGCGCGCGCCAGCGGGCGTGTGAAGCGAGAGAACAGGCCGCCGCCCGCGGCGTAGCCCACCACCATGGCGATCGCCAGGACAGGATAAGGCTGCGCCCGGAGTCTTCGACCGAGCATGTCCCGGATCGACCGGAGCTGTTGCCGCGCCTCCACCGGCTCCGCCATCGCCTCTCCTTTCGGTCGCGCCGCTCGATAGAAGCTGCGCACGGCGCTGCGCGCGAGAAAGGCGGGCTCCCGGCGTCCGGTTGTCCTCGCCGCTCGCATGCGCGTCCGCTCGGCGCGCCTCCCAGCGGCGGCTCGTCTGGTTCGTCCTATTTCTCGAGGAGCGTCGTCACGCCCCCCGCGCTGAACCTCCCGGCGGCGTCCAGCGGACCTCGAGCACGGTCACCGAGCGCCTGCCGGAGGGACGCTGAAAGCGGACCACGTCGCCTTCTGCCTTCCCGAGGAGCGCCCGCCCCAGCGGCGCCTCCACGCTGATCCACCCGGCGTTCGTGTCCGTCTCGTCCGGTCCCACGAGCCTGTAGGTGCGCTCTTCTCCTGCGTCGTCCTCGACAGCCACCCACGCCCCGAAGTACGCCTTGCCGGTCGGATGCGGCTTCGGGTCGACGACCGTCAGCTCGTCCAGCCGCTCCGAGAGAAACCGGAGCCTGCTGTCGAGCTCGCGCAGCTTGCGCTTACCGTAGATGTACTCGGCGTTCTCGCTGCGATCGCCGAGCGCGGCGGCGGCCTCGACCTCGGCCACGACATGGGGACGCAGGACGGTCCAGATGCGCTCGTGCTCGGTGGCGATCCTCCTGAACCCCTCCGGCGTGATGTACCGGGGCGGCCGGGGGGGCTTGGGAGGTTTCGCGGCGCTCATGTCCGGTGAATGGTAACCTGGGTCGCGTGAAGGTCGTCGACATCCTGAGGTTCGCGCGGGAGCGGGGCGAGCCCATCTTCTCCTTCGAGTTCTTCCCGCCCAAGACGGACGACGGAGTCCGCCAGCTCTTCCAGACCGTCGAGGCGCTGCGCCCGCTCGGTCCGGCGTTCGTCTCGGTTACCTACGGGGCGGGGGGCTCCACTCGCCAGCGCACTGTCGAACTCGTCACGAGGCTCAAGCGCGAGACCGAGATCGAGGCCGTGGCGCACGTCACCTGCGTCGGCTCCTCGCGCCAGGAGCTCGAACACGTGCTCGACGAGATCGCGGGCGCCGGCATCCAGAACGTGCTCGCGCTGCGTGGCGACCCGCCCCAGGGCCAAAAGGTCTTCGAGCCGCACCCCGAGGGCTTCCGCTACGCGAGCGAGCTCGTCGCGTTCATCCGCGAGGAGAAGCGCTGGACCTTCTGCATCGGCGCCGCGGCCTACCCAGAGGGCCACGTCGAGACGCGCGATCTGTCGCGTGACCTCGCGAATCTCAAGGCGAAGGTGGACGCCGGCGCCGACTTCCTCGTGACGCAGCTCTTCTTCCACAACCACCACTACTTCCGCTTCGTGGAACGCGCGCGCGCAGCCGGGATCGCGTCGCCGATCCTCCCCGGCGTCATGCCCTTCACCAACGTGGAACAGATCGAGCGCTTCACCGCCATGTGCGGCGCGCAGATCCCACAGGCGCTGCGAGCCGCGATGGAGGTCCGTCGTGGTGACCCCGAAGCCGCCCTGCAGCTCGGGGTAGCTTACGCGAGTCTCCAGTGCGCCGACCTCCTGCGCCGCGGCGCGCCCGGGGTGCACTTCTACACCCTGAACCGCTCGCCCTCGACCCGCGCCATCGTCGCCGCGCTGCGCTCGCTCGAGCCGTGGCGCGACGAGTGAGTACCCGGGGGCGCAGGCCGCCCCCGCCCCGCCGGGCAAAGCCCATCGGGGCCCCACCCCGGCCACGCCGCAGAGCGATCCCATTTTCGACAGGTCTTGCTTCCACGGCTCGACGCGCGGTCACTTCTAGACTGTAGGCTGCTCCGCGGCGGCCACGTCGAGCCCGGTGAAGTTCTGCTCGCGCGCCCACGCGCTGAGAGTGTGCCAGCCCACTTCGGGATAGTCGCGCTGCAGGCTGTCGATCTCGACGTCGAACCCCACCTGGTCGAACCACGCCCACAGACGCGCGTAGTCCTGGTTCTGCGCGCGTATGTTCTCGAGGGACTCCCTGGCGAAGCCGATCGGACTGCGGGTGGCATGCGAAAGCACGCTCGCCATCTCGAGGCCGGTCAGGTCGTCGGAGGCGATTTCGATCCGCTTGCCTGCAAACTCGCTGGGACGCTCGATGACCGTGCGCACGAAGGCGGCGATGTCGGCGACGGCGATCGTCTGGAGCTTGCGGGTCGGCGGGAGCGGCATCGACAACGTTCCCCTGCGCAGGCCCTCGAGGAACATGGGGCCGAGCAGGTTTTCCATGAAGAAGACCGGCGCCACGATGGTGAAGGGAACCCCGAGCTCCTGGATGTAGAGCTCCACCTGGCGCTTGCTGTCGACGACGGGTACGCCCGTCACCCAGTCGATGCCTGCGGCGGAGGAGTAGACGAGGTGCTTCACCCCGGCTTCCTTGGCGGCCCACGCGGACCAGCGGCCGGCCCTGAGCTCGGCCTCGGGGCCCTTCTCCATCGGCGTCGCCATGAGGAAGAAGGCATCCGCGCCCAGGGCGGCGCGCTCGACGGATATCCCGTCTTCGAGGTCAGCCGCGAGCACCTCGGCTCCGAGCGCACGGAGCTCCTCGGCGGCGAGTGACTGGGGATTGCGCGTCAGCGCCCGCACGCGATGGCCCTTGTCGAGCAGCAGACGTGCTACGGCGCCGCCCTGCTGGCCAGTCGCGCCAGCGACGAGAACGGTAATTGGCTTTGGCATGGCAACCTCCTGAAGCCATCGTTAGTGCTCTCCGCTTCTCACGACGAGCCTAAGCTGGGGGTGCACGAGCGCTTCAGGATCGGGACGACGTCGCGCCCGGCGCCGACCCCGTCGTGACCTGTGCCGGCTTCTCGGGCCGAACCACAGTCGCAGCTGCAGCACATCGAGGAGGAAGCGCCATGCCCGAGCTCATCGCGCACCCTGTCATCGTGAACGCCGCCGGTCGCCCCGCGAAGACCATCGAGGAGTACGTCGGGCGGGTTCGATCGGGGACGGACGCTCTCAGCATCGCGCGCATGCGCTCGCCGGCGGGCTGGTCCGAGCCAGGCCAGCGCCCCGAATTCGACGAGTACACGGTCGTGCTAGGAGGGCTGCTTCGGGTCGAGCACGAGGGTGGCGCATTCGAAGTGCGCGCGGGTCAAGCCATCATCGTGCGCCGCGGGGAGTGGGTGCGGTACAGCAGCCCCGAAGACGGCGGCGCGGACTACGTCGCCGTCTGCCTGCCTGCCTTCGCGCCCGAGATCGTCCACCGCGACGAATAGGATGTCGGTCGGGCTCATCGG
>JBGQLS010000306.1:0-7837 GCA_041500205.1 Anaeromyxobacteraceae bacterium
ACGTTTGCGCGCAGCCCCAAGCCGCGGGCCATCCTGGCGGCCATGGTCGGCCGGTTCAGGGAGGAACTGCGCAAGGCCGAGGCGGGACGCTCACCGACCGTCACACTCGCCGAGACGCAGGTGGTCACGCTCGCCTCGATCGTCGAGAAGGAGACGGGACAGCCGGACGAAAGACCCCGCATCTCCTGTGTCTTTCACAATCGCCTGAAGCGCGGGATGCGCCTGCAGACCGATCCCACCGTCATGTACGCGACCATGCTGCGCCACGGGGGCCGCTGGTCCCAGAACATCTCGAAGGCCGACCTGCTCGCGCCGCACCCGTACAACACCTACGCCGTGACGGGGCTGCCCCCCGGACCTATCGCGAACCCGGGCGCCGCGTCGCTGCGGGCCGCCTTGCACCCCTCGGAGTGCAACGACCTCTTCTTCGTGTCGCGCAATGACGGCACGCACGTCTTCTGCCCCGATCTGCAATGTCACGAGGCCGCCGTACAGAAGTGGCAGGTCGAGTTCTTCAGGCCGCACCGGCGCGGCTAGAGGGCAAGGACCATGGCGGAGGTGGGCGCTGTCATTCGGGGCGCGCATGGGTCGGAACGCGCTCCGGTCCGCGCTGTCGGACTGGTGAGGGTTCGCCAAGACACGTCGCGAGGCTCCGCTTCCACCCTATCGCTGGCAGTGCTCCATCGGTGCCGTTATTGTCCCCCGGCTTGAAGGGTTCGAGAGTTTCGTCGCCTGCAGTGCGACCGGATGGTCACTATGCTGGAGTCGGTAGCGCGTAAGGAGCGTTCATGCGAGAGCCTCGGGAGATGACGAACAACGGGTGGCTTTCCCGCATCGCGGACATGCAGGATCGGAAAGGCTACTCCGAGCAGCACTGGGAGGGCTCGCTCGAGGACTATCTCGACATCGTGCGCAAGAATCCCAAGGTCACGCGGACTTCTTTCCAGCGCGTGTACGACATGATCCTGTCGCACGGGAAGACCGAGTACCTCGACAACAAGAAGAAGCTCGTCCGCTACAACTTCTTCACGGACCCGGACTTCGGCGGCAAGGACGCCATCTACGGGCTCGACATCGCGCTCATGAAGCTGGTGAACGTCTTCAAGAGCGCGGCGCAAGGCTACGGGACCGAGAAGCGCGTCCTCCTCCTGCACGGGCCCGTCGGGTCCTCGAAGTCGACCATCGCGCGGCTCCTCAAGAAGGGTCTCGAGGCCTACTCCAAGACGGCGGAAGGCGCGGTCTACACGTACTCTTGGGACATCGAGCGGACGAACCTCGACGGGCAGCGCCGCCGCGAGGTCATGCCCTGTCCGATGCACGAAGAGCCGCTGCACCTCGTCCCGCAGGAGTGGCGCGAGCACGTGTACGCCGAGCTGTCGCCCGCCGGGAGCGGCTTCGCCATCACGGATACGGGCGACCTCTGCCCGGCCTGCCGCTTCGTCTACAAGGAGCTCATGACGGAGTACAAGGGCGACTGGCAGAAGGTGATGGAGCACGTGCGCGTGCACCGCCTCATCCTCTCGGAGAAGGACCGGATCGGCATCGGCACCTTCCAGCCCAAGGACGAGAAGAACCAGGACTCGACCGAGCTCACCGGCGACATCAACTACCGCAAGATCGCGGAGTACGGTTCCGACTCCGACCCCCGGGCGTTCAACTTCGACGGTGAGTTCAACATTGCCAACCGTGGCATCATCGAGTTCGTGGAGATCCTGAAGCTCGACGTCGCCTTCCTCTACGACCTGCTCGGCGCCACGCAGGAGCACAAGATCAAGCCCAAGAAGTTCCCGCAGACCGACATCGACGAGGTCATCCTCGGGCACACCAACGAACCCGAGTACAAGAAGCTCCAGTCGAACGAGTTCATGGAAGCCCTGCGGGATCGCACGGTCAAGATCGACATCCCGTACATCTCGCGCCTGGCCGAGGAAGTGAAGATCTACGAGCGCGACTACAACGCCCACAAGATCCGGGGCAAGCACATCGCCCCGCACACGCTCGAGATGGCCGCCATGTGGGCGGTGCTCACCCGGCTCGAGGAGCCGAAGAAGCACAACCTGACCCTGGTGCAGAAGCTCAAGCTCTACAACGGCAAGAGCCTGCCCTCCTTCACCGAGGACAACATCAAGGAGCTGCGCAAGGAGGCCCACCGCGAGGGCATGGAGGGCATCAGCCCACGGTACGTGCAGGACAAGATCTCGAACGCGCTCGTCTCCGACAAGGGCGACGGCTGCGTGAACCCCTTCATGGTCCTGAACGAGCTGGAAGCCGGCCTGCGGCAGCATTCCCTCATCAGCTCCGACGAGCAGCGCAAGAAGTTCCGCGATCTGCTCACCGACGTGAAGCGCGAGTACGAGGACATCGTGAAGAACGAGGTCCAGCGCGCCATCAGCGCGGACGAGGACGCCATCACCAAGCTGTGCGCCAACTACATCGACAACATCAAGGCGTACACGCAGAAGGAGAAGGTCCGCAACAAGTACACCGGGCAGTACGAGGAGCCCGACGAGCGGCTGATGCGGTCGATCGAGGAGAAGATCGACATCGCGGAGAGCCGCAAGGACGACTTCCGGCGCGAGATCATGAACTACATCGGCGCGCTCGCCATCGAGGGCAAGACGTTCAACTACCGGACCAACGAGCGGCTGCACAAGGCCCTCGAGCTGAAGCTGTTCGAGGATCAGAAGGACTCGATCAAGCTGAAGAACCTGGTGGCGAGCGTCGTCGACCGCGAGACGCAGGAGAAGATCGACGTGGTGAAGGAGCGGCTCGTCAAGAACTACGGGTACTGCGAGATCTGCTCGACCGACGTCCTGAACTACGTGGCCTCCATCTTCGCGCGAGGCGACGCCAAGGACTGACGATGTGCTCGGTAGGATCCAGGCTCCAGGCTCCGGGCTCCAGGCTTTCGGCTACGGCCGACGCCTCGGGTCTGAGGTCTGAGGTCTGAGGCCCAGGGAGCCTCGCCATGTCTTTGAAGATCAAACAAGACCACGCCCGCTTTCGCGACATCGTCCGCGGCCGGATCAAGCAGAATCTCAAGAAGTACATCCAGAAGGGAGAGATGATCGGGAAGAAGGGGAAGGACTTCATCACCATCCCCGTCCCGACCATCGACATCCCCCACTTCCGGTTCGGCGAGAAGCAGCAGGGAGGCGTCGCCCAGGGCGACGGTGATCCGGGGGATCCGCTCTCGCAGTCACAGCCCGGCGACGGGTCCGGCCAGGCCGGTCAAGGCGAGGGGAAGCACATCCTCGAGGTCGACGTCTCGCTCGAGGAACTCGCCGAGATCCTGGGCGAGGAGCTGCAGCTCCCGCGCATCCAACCCAAGGGCAAGGACCGTATCATCGCGACGCGGCTGCGGTACACCGGCGTCGCGCCCTCGGGACCCGAGTCGCTGCGTCACTTCAAGCGCACCTACAAGCAGGCGCTGCGGCGCCAGATCGCGAGCGGCTCCTACAACTACAAGCGCCCGGTCATCGTCCCGGTGCGTGAGGACCGGCGCTACCGCACCTGGAAGCAGGTGCCGCTCCCGGAGACGAACGCCGTCGTCATCTACATGATGGACGTCTCGGGGTCGATGGGGGACGAGCAGAAGGAGATAGTCCGGATCGAGTCCTTCTGGATCGACACCTGGCTACGCAAGCACTACAAGGGCCTGGAGACGCGGTACATCATCCACGACGCGGTGGCGCGAGAGGTCGACCGCGACACCTTCTTCCACACGCGCGAGTCGGGCGGCACGATGATCTCGTCCGCCTACAAGCTGTGCAAGGAAGTCATCGACGCGGAGTACGGCCCGAACTCCTGGAACATCTACCCCTTCCACTTCTCCGACGGGGACAACTGGAGCGCCGACGACACCCGCCTCTGCGTCGACCTCCTCCGAAACAGCATCCTGCCCGTCGTGAACCTGTTCTGCTACGGCCAGGTGGAGAGCCCATACGGCTCGGGACAGTTCATCAAGGACCTGCGCGAGACGGTGGGACCCTCGGAGAACGTCTCGCTCTCGGAGATCGCCGACAAGGACGGCATCTACCCCAGCATCAAGCACTTCCTCGGCAAGGGTAAATGATCGCAGGGCGGAGGCTCGCCCACCGCCGCGGCGCTGCCCGCCCCCCAAGGCATCCATGCGCAACAAGAGCACGAACCTCCCCGCCCACCTCTACGACATCCGCCAGCAGGTCGAGCGCCACGCCAAGGACTACGGCCTCGACTTCTACGACACGGTCTTCGAGGTGCTCGGCTTCGACGAGATCAACATGGTCGCCTCGTACGGCGGCTTCCCCAACCGCTACCCCCACTGGCGTTTCGGCATGGAATACGAGCGCATGTCGAAGGGGTACGAGTACGGGCTGTCGAAGATCTACGAGATGGTCATCAACAACGACCCCTCGTACGCGTACCTGCTCGAGTCGAACATGGACGTGGACCAGAAGCTCGTCATGGCCCACGTGTTCGGGCACGTCGACTTCTTCAAGAACAACTTCATGTTCCGGCACACCAACCGGAAGATGATGGACCAGATGGCGAACCACGCCACCCGCGTCCGGCGCTACCAGGACGAGTTCGGGGTGGAGAAGGTCGAGGACTTCATCGACCGCTGCCTGTCGGTGGAGAACCTCATCGACTACCAGTCGCCCTACGTGAAGCGCCGCGCTGACCCCAAGCTGGAGGCCGAGCAGAAGACCAAGGTGGCGAAGGGCTTCAAGACGGACCGGGAGTACATGCGGGAGTACATCAACCCGCCCGAGTTCCTGAAGGCGCAGCAGAAGAAGATCGAAGACGACCTGCAGCGCGCGAAGAAGGTGCCGGAGCGGCCGGAGCGCGACGTGCTCCAGTTCCTGCTCGAGTACGCCCCGCTCGAGCCCTGGGAGCACGACGTCCTGTCCATCGTCCGCGAGGAGTCCTACTACTTCGCGCCGCAAGGTCAGACCAAGATCATGAACGAGGGGTGGGCCACGTACTGGCATTCCACCATCATGACGCAGAAGGCCCTCACCGCCGCCGAGCTCATCGACTACGCCGACCACCACTCCGGCACGCTCGCCACGCACCCGGGCCAGCTCAACCCGTACAAGCTTGGCGTGGAGCTCTGGCGTGACATCGAAGATCGCTGGAACAAGGGCCGCTTCGGCAAGGAGTACGACGAGTGCGACTCCTTCGAGCTCCGGCGGCGCTGGGACACCAAGCTCGGGGCGGGACGCCAGAAGATCTTCGAGGTCCGCAAGCACTACAACGACGTCACGTTCATCGACGAGTTCCTCACCCTCGAGTTCTGCATCGACCAGAAGTTATTCACGTTTGGTTACAACGAGAAGCACCAGCGATGGGAGATCATGGAGCGCGACTTCAAGAAGGTGAAGGACAAGCTGCTCCACATGCTGACCAACTTCGGCCAGCCCATCATCGCCGTGGACGACGGCAACTACGAGAACCGCGGCGAGCTGCTCCTCATCCACAAGCACGACGGCATCGATCTCAAGATCGACTACGCACGCGACACCCTCCGCCACCTCCAGTCGCTGTGGCGGCGGCCGGTGAACCTCATCAGCAAGGTGGAGGGGCGCGGCGTCATCTTCCGCTACGACGGCCGCGACCATTCCGACCGGAAGATCGACCTGTGATGGGTTCAGCACCGACACGGGGTGCTGTCCTCCGCTGAAGACGCACGCACATTTTCATGTCGGGGCTGGTCGCACTTCGTGGGGTTCCCGCGGCGACCTGCTAGAGTGGACGGCGCGTGCTCACGACCCACGATCCCTTCCGCAAGCGCCGCCGCGGCCCCCTCCTCGTCGCGACGGCTGCCTTCACCGCCGTACTCACCATCGCCTTCCTGGGCGCCCTCGGTCGGCTGCGCGTGGCCGAGCCGGAGCCGGAGCCGCAGCCCCCCAGCCTCGCTGCCGTCCCGAGCGTGCCGGTGCCGGCGGTGCTGGCGCAGCCCCCGCTGCGGATGTCCGTCCTCACGGTCCGCCTCGGGCGCAACCAGACCCTGGGCCAGGCGCTGTCGCACCTCAGCCTCGCGCCGGGGCAGGCGCAAGGCATTCTGAAGGCATTGCAGGACAAGTTCCCCTTCCATCGCGCCAAGCCGGGCGACCAGCTGCGCGTCGAGCGCACCGAAGCCGAGAAGGCGCTCCTCAGGTTCACCTATCGTCAGAGCGCCGCCGAGGAGTGGACGGTCGCGCCCGGAGAGGGGGGCGCGCTGCGCGGCGAGAAGCGCGCCGTGGTGCTCTCGACCGAGGTGGCGCGCGTGGACGTCGAGATCCGCGGCTCGGTGTGGGAGAGCCTGCAGAAGGCCGGCGAGGATCCCGCCCTCGCCGTGACCGCCGCCGACGTGCTGGCGTGGGACGTCGACTTCTACCAGGACGTCCGGGCAGGCGACCGGATGAAGGTGCTCGTCGAGAAGGTCTACGCGGACGGGAAGCTGCTCCGGTACGGGGAGGTGCTGGGCGCCGAGTACGTCGGCGAGGTCACCGGCCGCAAGCGCCTCTTCCGCTACACCGACCCCACCGGCCAGACGAGCTACTACGACGACGAGGGGAACAGCGCCCGCCGCGGCTTCCTCAAGTCGCCGTTGAGGTACGCGCACCTCACCTCGGGGTTCGGCAGCCGCGTCCACCCCGTACTCGGGTACGTGAAGGCACACCAGGGCGTCGACTACGGCGCGCCCACCGGCACGCCGGTGTGGGCGGTCGGCGACGGCACGGTCTCGCAGTCGGGCTGGAACGGCGGCTGCGGCAGGTCCGTCACGCTGCACCACCGAAACGGCCTCGACACCGTCTACTGCCACCTGTCGGCGGTGGCGGTGCACCACGGGGCGCACGTCAGCCAGAAGCAGGTGATCGGCATGGTGGGGCAAACTGGCCTCGCGACCGGCCCGCACCTCCACTACGCCGTGAAGCGTGGCGGTGCGTTCATGAATCCGCTCCACCTCAAGATACCGCGCGAGGCGCCGCTCGCCAGGGAGCAGCGCGCCGACTTCGAGGTCAAGGTGGCGCCGCTCCGGGCGAAGCTGGACGCGAGCCCGGTGGCGTAGAAGGCGGCTTCAGGCCTCAGGCGTCGGGCTTCAGGAAAGAGGGTCGAATCATTCGGAGCGGCGCCCCTGATGGCCGTGCTCGATTGGATCGATCCGTAGCGCGGGGCCTTGTGCCCCGCTTCGATGCGTCCAGGCGGGGGACAAGCCCCCGCGCTACGAAATAGCCGGCTCGATGCGTGTGATCAGCGCCATGAGGCCTGCGGCCGCCTCTCTCACCGTCTGCGCCGGCGCGCTTTTTCTGCGACGAGGGTCTTCCCCTCGAAGTCCTTTCCGTGAATCGCCGCCACCGCGCCCTCCACCGCCTCCGGATCGATCTCGAGGAAGCTGTGGTTCTGGCGTAGCTGGATGGACTTCACCTCGAGCCCTGGCACCAGCGCCGTGACCGCCTCGCGCACCTTCTCTTCGTTGGCGCCGTCCTTCTGGCCGAGCGACACGAACACGCGCCCCTTCTGCGAAGTGCGGTCCTGCGGCTCTCCGCCGGCTGCCTGGGGCGCCTCGATCGGCGCCGTCCGTTCCACGCTGACCTCGATCACCGGGGACTGACGCCCATTCGGCGCGTCGAGCCCGCCCCCCCGTTCGCCCTCGGCTGCCCTAACGTCCTGTTCACCATGCGCGCGTTCACCATGCGCGCGGTCGCGGCGGCCCCGCCCTTCGCCCCGGCCCTCCTCACGTGATGATTCGAGGCCGCGTACCGCGCGGTCGCCCCGGCCCTCCTCGCGTGATTCGAGGCCGCGCACCGCGCGGTCGCCCCGGCCCTCCTCGCGTGACTCGGGGCCGCGTACCGCGCGGTCGCCCCGGCCC
>JBGQLS010000307.1:0-7826 GCA_041500205.1 Anaeromyxobacteraceae bacterium
CGCGCCAAGCCCTGGATCCTGGCCGGGGCGCTGGCGCTGGCGCTGGCGCTGGGCCTCCTGGGCGGAGCGGCGCTCCTGTGGCGCGGGGCATCGCGCCCGGAGCGCGACCGCTCTACCCGTCCGCCGGAGGCAGGTGCCGCGGCCACCGCCGACGCGTCGGCAGCGCCCCCCGCGCAGGCGCCCGCTCTCGCGCAGGCGGTGCGCGAGGATCCCGTGCCGCGGCCGGTCGCCGGGCCTCCCGAGCGCGCCCCGCGTCCTTCGCACCCCGCACTACGCGGCTCACCGTCGAGCAGGGTCCCGGCGGACCAGGCTCGCGAAGCGCGGACGATGCTGGCCCGCGCGGAGAAGGCGCTCGGCGCGGGGGACGCCGGGATGGCGATCGATCTGGCACGCCGCGCCGAGCGGAGCGACCCCTCCGTCTCGACGCACGCGGTGCTGACGATGGCGTACTGCACGCTGGGCGACCTCGGGAACGCTCGTCCCGAGTTCGACCGGGTGCCCCGGGCACAGCGCAAGTCCGTCGAGAGCTCTTGCAAGAGGCACGGCGTGGATC
Source organism: Anaeromyxobacteraceae bacterium (assembly GCA_041500205.1). GTDB lineage: Bacteria > Myxococcota > Myxococcia > Myxococcales > Anaeromyxobacteraceae > Anaeromyxobacter_A. The sequence continues at coordinate 554 of JBGQLS010000307.1, forward strand.
TGGTAGAACGTTAGGTCAAAGCCCAGGGGGGGACAGGATGCGGATCTCGGCACGTCTTGGCATCGCGGCGCTGGCAGCGGCGGCATCGGCAGGGTCGGCGTGGGCAGGCGCTCCCGTCGAAGGGGGCAAGGTCTACTCCGGCCCCGAGGGGATCAGGGTCTCCGTCGTGGACCTGGCCCCTCGCTCCGGCAACCAGGCCGTCGTCCTGGTCCAGGGGAGTGGCAGCGAGCTGGACGGCAAGGCCCTGTTGCACGAGGTGCGGGGGCAAGGCGACCGCGTGGACTACCGGACCCAGCTGCACGGCCGCGACTTCGTGACCATCGCCGTGCGCAGCAGCTGGGGCGCACGGGCGTTCACGCTGGCGGTGCCGGGCCGGCGGGACGACGTGCACATCTCGTACGACGAGAAGCTCAGCAAGGAGCTCGAGGCGGAGAAGGTCCACGCGCTCCACCAGAAGCAGGCGAAGGACGGCACCCTGCGGGCGCTCCAGGCCTTCGATCGCAGGGGAGAGGAGGCGCGGCACGAGAAGGACTTCGGCGCGGCGCTCGAGTCCATGAACAAGGCCTGTGGCACCAGGGTCACCGGCAGCATCGGCTGGAAGAGCATCTCCGACGAGCTCATGAAGCACTTCAGCATCTCGTCCTACTGCGCGAACCCGGTCTCCGCGCTGGAGCGCCTCTGCGGCTCGGGCGAGGCCAAGCGCGTCATCCGGCAGAAGGTCAAGCAGGTGAGCTGCCGGTTCGGCCCGACCCTCGAGCTGGAGGTGAAGGACGGGACGGTGCGCTGGACCACCGAGCAGGACGCCCCGAACCAGGAAGAGTTCGCCGCGAAGCACTTCGAGAAGAACCTGTAGCTCCTACCGACATGACGAGTACGAGGGGAGCCGGACATGACTGCAGCTGCTCTGGTCGCGATCGCCCTGGCCGCGGGCGCGGTGGAGGTCCCATGGGGGAAGGGCGAGAGCCTGGGCGAGAAGAAGGCCCTGGGCGAGACCACCGTTTGCACCGACGGCAAGAACCACTACGTCGTGGTGGCGCCTCACGAGCGCCAGCTCCAGCAGCTGTTCTACGGCGATGGAGCGAGGTTCGTGCAGGTCCGGATGCCCAACGCCGTGCTCACCGGGACCAGCTTCTTCGAGCCCCGTTACGTGAACCCGCAGGCGAATCCCGACTTCCGCGGGATGGACATGCGCGTCCACTCGTCGGTGGAGGTGAAGGACGACGCCAAGACGTGCCAGGTCCAGTGCGGTGAGCGGACGACCGATCTGAAGGCGGTCGAACCCGACAAGGCCAGGGCGATGCTCCTCGCGGCGCGGTTCGAGGAGAACCCGCAGCAATTCATCCCGCACGCGCTCCTGCGCGACCCCACCGGAAACTACTTCCTCGTCGAGCGGGGCATCCGACCTGGCCAGGAGAAGAGCTTCAGGCTTTGGGCCGGCCCCAAGGGAAGGCTGGCGCTGCAGAAGATGGTCAACGTGGTGGCCGACTCCGAAGGGCAGATCTTCTCCACCAAGGGCGGCGAGCTGCGCCTGGTCGTCGACCGCGTCCGCCCTTCGCTCTGGATCGTGGGCAAGCGCAGGACCACGCTCCGCTCGGTCCCCGTGGAGGAGAACTGGCTCCTCATCTACAACGAGCTCGGGGTCCATCGCGGCGCGAGGCTCGGCACGCCGTGCGATGACCTGTAGGGCGGAGCGCTCACCGGATACAGTTCATGGGTCCTAGGTCGCGAGCATCCACCGCGAGGAGCTCGCTAGGTGGCTGGTGGCAAACCACGCCCACCGTGAGGGGCGGCAGGATGGCTCGGTGACGGCCACCGCCTCCAGCGCGTTCCCTCGCGCCGGCGCGACACACGGGATGCCAGCCCTGCGCTAGCGCGACCAGGACGACGAAGGAGGTTCAGCGGTCTGCAGCGAGCAACTGGAGGAAGGTGCAGCGCCGCCGCGTCACCACGGCGTGCAGGCAGCGCAGGTAGCAACCCGGCCCCCAGAGCCGGCAGATCATGAGGGGGTGCCGGAGGACGTCGCGCGAAGTGATGCACCCCTGCATGGTGAAGCTCCTTCGGCGGTCCGCCCCTCGCGCCCGTCTTCTCGACTATCGACACCGAAGGCGGCGCGGAGCAGTCAACTGAGCGCGCGTCACCGTCCTCATGGACCCTCGGTCCGGCGACGTGCTGTTCGCGCGTGCCACCAGCTTCACCAGCGCTGCAATCCCCCGTCCTTGCGATCCGGAGAACGGATTCGAGAGAGGGACCCGCTCCTGGGCCGGCTCGAGGCGGCGGAACCGAGCCCCCGAACGGAGTCCGGGCTCGACGCACGTCGTCATCGGGCTCAAGACCCGTCGAAAAATGCGATCACTCTGCGGCGTGGCCGGGGTGGGGCCCCGATGGGCTTTGCCCGGCGGGGCGGGGGCGGCCTGCGCCCCCGGCGACTCAGTAGGGCACGCGGTCAGGCATGCGCTCCCACGCCTCGAACGCGGCGCGCCCCTCGTCCGCGAGGAGCCGGATCATGGGGAGCTGCCGCGCCTCCGGGGGCAGCGCCACCTCGCGGTAGATGAGCGCGTCGTCGAAGCCGATCCGCGCCGCCCCGGCGCGGTCGTTCGCGTAGTAGACGCGGTCGAGCCGCGCCCAGTAGATCGCGCTGAGGCACATCGGGCAGGGCTCGCAGCTCGTGTGGATCTCGCAGCCTCGCAGCTCGAAGCGACCGAGGGCGGCGCAGGCGGCGCGGATGGCCACGATCTCGGCGTGCGCGGTGGGATCGAGCGACGACGTCACGCGGTTCGAGCCCTCGCCGACGATCTGCCCGCCCGAGACCACGACCGCGCCGAAGGGGCCGCCGCGGCCCCGCTCCATGCCTTCGCGCGAGAGCGCGATGGCGCGGCGCATGAATACTTCCTTGGAGAGGGCCGCCGTCAGGCTCACGGGCGCGCGCTCCGATCCGCGCTCGGCCCGTCGAACCGCGCGCGCAACTCCTCCACCGAGAGCAGCACCCGCTCCGGCGTGGCCGGGGCGTCGAGGCGCGGCGACTGCCCCTCCCCGCCCACAGCCGCGATCGCGTCCCGGAGCGCGTGGAACACCGAGATGGCGAGCATGAGCGGCGGCTCGCCCACCGCCTTCGAACGGTGGACGGTCGGCTCGCGGCTCCTCGTGCGGCGGAGCGTGACCCGGAAGTCCTCCGGCACGTCGCCGCAGGTCGGGATCTTGTAGGTCGAGGGGGCGTGGGTGCCGAGCCGCCCCGCCTCGTCCCACCACAGCTCCTCGGTCGTGAGCCAGCCCATGCCCTGCACGAAGCCGCCCTCGACCTGGCCGCGATCGATGGCCGGGTTGAGCGAGTCACCGCAGTCGTGGAGGATGTCGACGCGGCGCACGCGGTACTCGCCGGTGAGCGTGTCGATCTCCACCTCGGAGACGGCAGCCCCGCAGGCGAAGTACAGGAACGGCCGGCCCCGGTAGCGCTTCTTGTCCCACTGGATCTTGGGAGTCCGGTAGAAGCCGGTGGCGGAGAGCGAGACGCGGCTCTGGTGCGCGAGGCGCGCCACCTCCGCGAAGTCGAGCGCGCGCTTTCCGAGGCGCACCTTCCCACCCCCGAACACGACCTGCTCCGGGCTTCCGCCGAGGTGCTCCGCCGCACAGCGCGCCAGCCGCGAACGGATCGCGCGCGCCGCGACCTGCGCCGCCTTGCCGTTGAGGTCGCTGCCGGAGGAGGCCGCGGTGGGGGGCGTGTTGGGCACCTTGTCCGTGCTGGTGGCCGTGACCTTGACCGACCCGAGCCCGACGCCGAGCTCGTCCGCCACCACCTGCGCCACCTTGACGAAGAGTCCCTGGCCCATCTCGGTGCCGCCGTGGTTCAGGTGGACGCTGCCGTCGGTGAAGACGTGGACGAGCGCGCCGGCCTGGTTCATCGCCGTCGCCGTGAACGCGATGCCGAACTTGACCGGGGTGAGCGCGATTCCCCGCTTGAGCCAGACACTCCCGGCGTTGAAGCGCGCGATGGCCTCGCGGCGGGCGGCGTAGTCGGCGCCGTGCGCGAGCTCGGCCACCATCCCGGAGACGTCGTCCTCGACCTCCATGCCGTAGGGGGTGTGGTTCCGGCCGCGCCCACCGTAGAGGTTCCGCTGGCGCACCTCCAGCGGATCCCGCCCGAGATGCCGCGCGATCTCGTCGAGGACGAGCTCGATCGCCATCATCCCCTGCGGCCCGCCGAAGCCGCGGAAGGCGGTGTTCGAGACCGTGTTCGTCTTGCATCGATGGGAGGTGATGGTGACGTGCGGGAGGTAGTAGGCGTTGTCGGCGTGCATCATGGCACGGTCGTTCACCGGGCCCGAGAGGTCCGGCGAGATTCCGCAGCGCGACGCCAGCGTGAGATCGAGGGCGCGGATCCTCCCTCCGCCGTCGAAGCCGACGTCGTAGTCGGCGACGAAGTCGTGCCGCTTCCCGGTGATGATCATGTCGTCGTCGCGGTCGAGCCGCAGCTTCACGGGCCGGCCCGTTCGCCAGGCGAGGAGGGCCGCGATGCAGGCGAAGAGCGCGGGCTGCGTCTCCTTCCCGCCGAACCCTCCGCCCAGCCGCCGCACCTCGGCGACCACGGCGCTGTGTGCCACGCCCAGCACCTCCGCCACGAGGCGCTGGACCTCGCTCGGGTTCTGCGTCGAGCTGTACACCAGCATGTCGCCGCCCTCGCGCGGCACGGCCATGGCCACCTGGCCCTCGAGGTAGAAGTGCTCCTGGCCACCCATGGTGAGCCGCCCCTGGAGCCGCCGGGGAGCGCGCGCGAGCGCCGCCTCCGGGTCGCCTCGCCGCATCACCTGCGTCGGCAGCACGAACGAGCCGCGCGCGAGCGCCTCCTCGACGGTGAGGATGGCCGGCAGGTCCTCGTACTCGACGACGGCGAGGTGCGCCGCCTTGCGCGCGAGCTCGGCGCTCTCGGCCGCGACCGCGAAGAGTGATTGGCCCCAGTACTCGACGACGCCATCAGCAAAGATCGGGTCGCCGGGGAGGACGGGGCCGACGTCGTTCGACGCGGGCAGATCGCGAGCGGCCATGACGGCGGCCACCCCCGGAGCCGCAGCGGCAGGACCGACGTCGAGCCGGGTGACGCGCGCGTGCGCGCGGTCGGAGAGCCGGACGTAGGCGTGCAGGAGATCGCGCGGCTCGGGGAGGTCGTCCACGTAGCGCGCTTCCCCGGTGACATGCCCCACCGCGCTGTCGTGCGCGATCGGAGCGTGCACCGCGCCGGCGGGATCCTGATCCCCGCTCCCCCAGCGGGTGGGCGGGCCGGGAGAGGGGGCGATCCGCTGGCTTCGCCGTCCGCCCTCTCGCCGAGGGAGACCACGGCGGTTCGCCTTCGAGCTGCCGACGCGCCGCCTCATGTCCCCTCCGCCGCCGGGCGGACGCGCGTCGCGTCGCCGCGCCCGCTCGTCTCGAGCTGGAACTTGCGCAGGAGATTGCGCGCCACGAGGTGGCGGTACCCGGCGCTGGCGCGCATGTCGGAGATGGGAGAGAGGTCGGCGTCGAGCCGGGACAGAGCCGCGCTGACGGTCGCCTCGCTCCAGGGACGCCCGGTGATGGCCGCCTCACAGGCGCGGGCGCGCTTCGGGATCTCCGCCATGCCGCCGTAAGCGAGGCGGACGTCCCGGACGCGGCCCCCGTCCAGCTCGATCGAGAAGGCGCCGCACACGGCCGAGATGTCCTGGTCGAAGCGCTTCGACACCTTGTAGGCCCGGAACTGGCGCCCCGCGGAGCGCACCGGCAAGCGGATCCGCTCGAGGAACTCGCCCGGCTGGAGCACCGTTTTCCGGTAACCCACGAAGAAGGCGTCGAGCGGCACCTCGCGGCGCACGCCGCCCCTCCGCAGCACCGCGCTCGCGTCGAGCGCCAGCAGCGCAGGCGGCAGATCGCCGATGGGCGAGGCGTTCGCCACGTTCCCCGCGACCGTCCCGGCGTTCCGGATCTGCGGCGAGCCGAAGCGGCGGATGAGCTCTCCCAGGTCCGGGTAATGCTCGGCGAGCACCTCGTGCGCGTCGGACAGGGTCGCTGCGGCGCCGATCTCGATGTGGCCACCGTTCACGGAGACGTCCGCCAGCTCCGTGACTGCACCCACCGAGATGAGGACCTCGAGCTCGCGGTGCGCCTTCGTCACCCAGAGCCCGACGTCGGTGCCGCCGGCGAGCAAGTTCGCGCCGGGATGGCGCTCGCAGAGCTCGGCCAGCGCGTCCGCCGTCCGCGGGGCGAAGAAGCGGCGGCCATCGTGCTCGAGCGACAGGGTGTCCTGGCGCGCGATCGATCGGAGCTGGCTCGCGAGATCGTCGCGGGCGGCAGCACCTGTGGTCCTGCCCAGCTCGTACGCGCGGCGCGCAGCGTCGGCGATGGGCCGGTAACCGGTACACCGGCACAGGTTGCCGGCGAGCGCGTCGTCGATGTGGCGCCGCGAGGGCACCTGGCCGCCCTCGTACAGGGCGTAAAGCGACATGACGAAGCCCGGCGTGCAGAAGCCGCATTGCGAGCCGTGGCACTCGACGAGCGCCTCCTGCACCGGGTGGAGCTGGTCTCCCTGTCGCAAGCTCTCCACGGTGAAGAGCGCCTTCCCGTCGAGGGTGGGCAGGAAGAGGATGCAGGCGTTGACGGGGAGCAGCCGCACCCGGCCCTCCCGCAGCTCGCCCAGCACCACCGTGCAAGCGCCGCAGTCTCCCTCCGCGCAGCCCTCCTTCGTGCCACAGCGACGCTCCACGCCGCGCAGCCACTGGAGCACGGTCATGCAGGGATCCACGCCCGTGAGCTCCCTCACGCGGCCGTCGAGGACGAATCGCACGCTGCCTGACACGCCTCTACCCGACTCCGTCACGGCCCGGCTCACCGTTCGCCTCCCGAGAAGACCACGGCGACGCGGCCGGAGGGCGACGCCGCGAGCACCCCGGCCAGCCCCGCCGTGCCCGTGGCCGAGACCGCTATCCCCGTGTGCCGGACGGCGAGGTCGCGCGCCCGAGCCACCGCCGCCTCGTCCACGACCACCGTGCCGCCGCCGGTCGCGCGCATCGCCTCGGCTATGGACCACCAGTCGTAGGTCTCGTCGTCGAGGATGCCATGCGCGAGGCTCTCCGGGGGCGTCTCCCATGGCCACATGAAGCGCGAGCGGACGCGGGCGGCCTCCGCGAGCGGCGTCCCCTCGAGCCGCCTCCAGGCGCGCGCCAGCGGGGCGCAGCCGGCGGTCTGCACCGCGACGAGGCGCGGCGCCCGCAGGATTCCCCCGGCGGCCGCGATCGCGAAGCCCTGGCCGAGCGCG
>JBGQLS010000308.1:0-7733 GCA_041500205.1 Anaeromyxobacteraceae bacterium
AGTAGCTCCTTGCCTCGCTCCGGTAGAGCTCATCTCACAGCCTCCGGGCGTCACGAGGCGTGTGAGGCCGAGCACCGAGCGGGGCACACGACTGTGTACCCGGGGGCGAAGGCGGCCCCCGCCCCGCCGGGCAAGCCCGTCGGGGCCCCACCCCCGCCAAGCGGCTGGGCGGTCCATTCTTCGACAGGTCTTGAGCACCGCAGGCGTGCCTGAAGGCACGTCGAGGAGCGGAGGGAGGAGTCTGTCACGCGAATGCCGGCATCGCTCGACGCAGTAGGCTGGGGGTTGTGGGATGCGCTCTAAGCGTGCGCGCACCTCCACCGGGGACCTCTCCCGCATCGGGTCGAAGGAGCGATGGCGACTGACGAGCGGCAGCGGCGCGCCCTACCTCGTGCCGGCCAGCCTGGCCCTGGCCGCCGCGATCGCGGCCTGGGTGTTCTCCGGCCGGCTCGCCTCGTGCGGCACGTCCCTCGAGACCTCCGAGACGCAGATCCGCAAGGCGCTCGCGAACCAGAGCCGGGCTCACCTCGACGACGTGTACGGGTTCCACGCCGGCGGGACGGTCGAGCTGCAGACGGTCCGGTTCGACGGCGCCGCGTCCTCGCTCGAGAAGGGTCGTGCCACGGTGGTGGCCATGCTCTCCGCCGAGGGGCGCGCCGTGTGGCGCGACCAGCGAGCGCGTCTCTCCTACATCGGCCGCGAGCGCTTCCACATGAAGCCGTGCTCCATCGCGCTGTGGTGCGCCGAAGGGGATCAGTTCGACCAGCTTCGCGGTGTGCTCCTCTCGCTCTTCCGGAGGCGCGACGCCGTCGAGCATCGCGATGCGGAGGCCCTCGGCCGGCTCCTGTCGCCACGCCATCCGGAGCGCGCCCGGACCGAGCCCTCCGGGCTGCCCGACCAGGCCCGCGTCCTCGGTTGGCAGATCCGCGTCGAGCGCGACGGGGCGGAGGTAGGCGAGGACGTCGAGCTCGCACCGGCCGGTCGAGAACCCCGGCGTGAGCGGCGCCTGTACCGCCTGGAACGGCAGGGCGAGCGTTGGCTCTTCGTGGACGGGGCCTGAACCGTGTCCGCCGGGTGCTACGCCTGAGGGCCTCGGGGAGCGCCGACGCGCTCCCCTTCGATGACGCGCACGCGTCTTGGACCACGCGTAGGCACGAGAAACAGGCGACGGCGAGTCTGACCGAACTATGATCCGGTCGTCGCTGCGGTACACTGTCCGCCCATGACCGAGCTCGACGAAAGCCTGAAGCAGGCCCTCACGCTGGGCCGCGCCTACTACCTCAAGAAGGAATACGCGCGCGCCGAGCAGTACCTCTCGCAGGTGGTCGAGCAGAACCAGTCCTTCGCCGACGTCTACAACATGCTCGGTGTCTCCTACCACGACCAGGGGCAGTACCAGAAGGCGCAGCGTGCCTTCGAGGCCGCCCTCCGCCTCAATCCCGGTTACACGGACGCCGCGTTGAATCTCGCCATCATCTACAACGACACCGGCAAGTACCAGGCGGCGCGGGAGATCTACCAGCAGGCGCTGTCGCGATCCGGCGCCGCTCCTGGTCAGCTCGACCGGTTCGTGAAAGGCAAGCTCGCCAACATGTACGCCGACATCGGTGACGTGTGGCTCTCGGCGGGCATGTACGCCGAGGCGGCGCACGAGTACCAGCGGGCGCTCGAGCTCGGCCCCACCTTCGTCGACATCCGCGCCAAGCTCGCCGCCGTCCACCGCGACGCGGGCGCGAACGGCGAGGCCATCGGCGAGTACGAGGAGATCGTGCGGCAGAACCCGAGCTACATCCCGGCGCGGCTCTCGCTCGGCCTCGCGCTGCAGGCGGCCGGCCGGCAAGAGGCCGCCGTCCAGCAGTGGAATACCGTTCTCGAGCTCTCGCCCGGCAATCGCAGGGCGGAGATGTACCTCAAGCTGGCGGAGGCGGCGGCCGAACGGCCCGCGCCCTAGCTCCAGATGCCGTCAGCGATCCGCCCGTTGGCGCTGCGCTTCCTTTGGGGACAATTCCAGGGCGGCCTCCTGCCGATCGAGCGCGGGCGCGCGCTCCTCATCGGGCGGCAGCCGGACGCGGATCTCGTCATCGCCGACGAGCTCATCTCGCGCCACCACGCGCGGCTGGCGTTCGAGGGCGACGAGCTGGTGGTCGAAGACCTCGGCTCGACCAATGGTACGTACCTGAACGGCGCGCGCGTGACGCGCGGGCGCCTGGTCGAAGGCGATCGCCTCCTCCTCGGCGGTTCGCTCATCAAGTTGGTGGCGGCCGATCGGCCTGGTCCGGAGGCAGCGTCCGCGGCCCCCGAGCGGCCCGCCCGTGCCATGCAGGGGCGCCTCGAGGAAGTGCCTTTGCAAGACCTCCTCCAGCTGTTCGCGACCGCGCGCAAGACGGGCGTGCTTGCGATCCAGCGGGCGGGGCACGACGCGGAACTGGAGGTCGACAAGGGCTGCCTCGTTCGATGCGTCATCGACGGCCGGAGCGACCTCTCGGCGAGGAAGAGCTTCGTGCGCCTGCTCGCGTGGACCCAGGGGAACTTCGAGCTGCACCGGGCGGAGCCTGGGGCCGCTCCGGGCGGACCGCCGCCAGAGCCGCTGGAGCACTTGCTGCTCGAGGGGATGCGACAGCTCGACGAGCTGCGGCGCTTGGTCCCGAGGCTACCCACGCGCTTCACACTGGGCGCGGCACCGAGCGAGGGCGTGGACGAGCACGATCGGGCGCTCCTGGCGTTCGCCGCCCAGCGTGGTTCGCTCGAGGGGATCCTCGACGCGACCTCGCTCCCGGACCTGGAGGCTGCGAAGCGGCTCGGAGCGCTGCTCACCCGCGGACTCCTCGTGGGCGCCGAGGCGGGCTAGCCACGACGCACTTGCCCGCGCAGGGCGCTGCGGCTAGGTGTTCTCCATGTCCGGTTCCGACCAGGTGCGGCTCACGCAGCTGAGCCACGGCGCGGGTTGAGCTTGCAAGATCCGCCCTGCGGATCTGGCGCAGGTGCTGCGCCGACTTCCCCGCGTCACCGACCCGCGTGCCCTCGTCGGTCACGAGACGCGCGACGACGCCGCCGTATACCGGCTCTCCGCGACGGAGGCCATCGTCGAGACGGTAGACTTCTTCACGCCCGTCGTCGACGACCCGTTCCTCTTCGGACGCATCGCAGCCGCCAACGCTTTCTCCGACATCTGGGCCATGGGTGCGCGCCCGCTCTTCGCGCTCAACCTCGTAGGCTTCCCGGTGGGCAAGCTGCCGCTCGACACGCTCGGCGAGATCTTGCGCGGCGGAGCCTCCGCGGCGGAGGAGGCCGGCGCGCCCGTCCTGGGCGGCCACAGCATCGACGATCCCGAACCGAAGTACGGCATGGCCGTGACCGGCATCGTGCATCCGGACAAGATCCTCCGCAACGTGGGAGCTCGTCCCGGCGACCGGCTCCTGCTCACCAAGCCGCTCGGGTCTGGCATCGTCACCACGGGTATCAAGAGGGGCATCGCCGACCCCGAGCTCGTGGAGCGGACCGTGCGCGTCATGGCTTCCCTCAACAAGGCGGCCGGCGAGGTGCTCGCGGCAAGCGGGGCCGTGCACGCGCTCACGGACGTCACCGGCTTCGGCCTGCTCGGCCACGCCTGGGAGATGGCCGAGGGTTCCGGGGTCGCGTTGCGATTGCGCTTGCAGAGCATTCCCGTGCTGGCCGGAGTCCACGCGCTCGCGGCCAGGGACGTCGCGCCCGGGGGCTCCAAGGCGAACCTCGCCTGGGTCGGGCCGCACGTGCGCTTCGATGATGCCATCGACGCCCCTGCCCGCCTCGTGCTCGCCGACGCGCAGACGAACGGAGGGCTCCTCGCGGCGATTTCGCCGGACCTGTTTGGGGCAGTTCAGGACGCGCTCGAGCGAGCAGGCGTACAGGCGGCCACCATCGGGGAGGTCATCGCGGCGGAGGGCGAGGCGCGGATCGAGGTCGCGGCGGGTTAGAATCGAGCGGTGCTGAACACGCTCGCCCTCACGCTCGTCCTGGCTGTCTCCGGTGCTGCTCCGCGCCGTCCGTCCGAGCCGGTCTTCGTGGTCGTCCTCGACCCGGGGCACGGCGGAGAGAAGGAAGGGGCGGTGGGCCCGGGCGGCGTGCGCGAGAAGGAGGTCGCGCTCCAGATCGCCCGGCGCGTCTCGGCGCGCCTCAAGAAGCAGGGTGGGCGGGTCGTGCTCACGCGCACCGGCGATGTCGCGGTGCCGCTCGCGCAGAGGGCTGCCCTCGCCAACGCCGAGCGCGCCGATCTCTTCGTCTCCATCCACCTCAATGCCATGCCCGGCGCCGCCCGAAGCCATGCGCGCGGGGTCGAGACCTACTTCCTCTCGGCCGACGCGAGCGACGCCTCGGCCACGGCGGTGGCCGCGCGCGAGAACGCGGACCGCCTGGCGGGGGAGGCCGAGATCGATCCCAATGACCCGGTCTCCGGGATCCTGCAGGATCTCGCCGACACCGACGCGCTCGCGGCGAGCTCGCGCCTCGCGTACGCCGTGCACGAGCGGCTGGTGACCCGGCTCGGCGCCGACGACCGCGGCGTGAAGCAGGCGCCGTTCTATGTGCTGGCGGGCGCCCGCATGCCGGCGGTGCTGCTCGAGGTCGGGTTCGTCTCGCACGTGGAGGAGTCGAAGAAGCTGGCCACCCCGGCCTACCAGGAACAGGTGGCGCAGGCGATCGCGGACGGCGTGGCCGCGTGGCGCCGCGCGACGGCGCAAGCGAGGCGGTGAGCTGCAAGACCGCCTCCGCCGACGTCCTGGCCGCGGCGGAGGCTTGTCGCTATCATGCCGGGCCCTATGGGTTCTCGAGCCAACGGCCGTGGCGATCTCGATCTCCGCCCCATCATCCTCGAGCCCGGCGTGTCGAAGCACGCCGAGGGCTCCTGCCTGGTGAAGTGCGGCGACACGCAGGTGCTCTGCACAGCGTCGGTGGAGGACCGCGTTCCCCCGCACGTCTTCGGCACGGGCGCCGGGTGGGTCACGGCCGAGTACGGGATGCTCCCGCGATCAACGCACGAGCGCATGGCGCGGGAGGCCGCCCGAGGGAAGCAGGGTGGCCGAACGCTCGAGATCCAGCGCCTCGTCGGCCGCGCCCTGCGCGCCGCGATGGCCCTCCGCGAGCTCGGGCAACGCACCATCACGGTCGACTGTGACGTGATCCAGGCCGACGGCGGCACGCGCACCGCGGCCATCACGGGAGGCTTCGTCGCGCTGGCGCTGGCGGTTCGCTCCCTGAAGGCCCGCCGCGTCATCTCGACGTCGCCGGTGAAGCGGCAGGTCGCCGCGGTGTCGGTGGGCATCCTGGATGGCGCGGTGCGCCTCGACCTCGACTACGAGGAGGACTCGACGGCGGAGGTGGACATGAACGTCGTCGCGACCGGCGACGGCGAGCTCGTCGAGGTGCAGGGGACGGCGGAAGGGAAGGCCTTCCGCCGCGAGCAGCTCGATCGCATGATCGACGCGGCGCTCGCTGGCATCGCGCGTCTCCAGGCCGAGCAGGAACGCGCCCTGGCGCCACGTTGAGAGATGGGCTCTAGAGCTCATCCCACAACCCCCAGCCTACTGCGTCGAGCGATGCCGGCATTCGCGTGGCAGACTCCTCCCTCCGCTCCTCGACGTGCCTTCAGGCACGCCTGCGGTGCTCGGCCGTCGTGTGCCCCGCTCGGTGCTCGGCCTCACTCGCCTCGTGACGGCCGGAGGCTGTGAGATGAGCTCCAGCATGTTCGAGATCCTCTTCGGCACCACCAACGCCGGCAAGCTGCGGGAGCTGCGCCGGCTCGTCGCCGGTCTGAGCATCCGCGTGGTCTCTCCGGACGACCTGGGCCGCCCGCTCCCCGAGGTGGTCGAGGACGGCCACACCTTCCAGGAGAACGCCGCCAAGAAGGCGTCGGCGCACGCGCGGTTCGCGGGACTGCATGCGCTCGCCGACGATTCCGGGCTCTGTGTCGACGCGCTCGGGGGCGCGCCCGGGATTCACTCCGCGCGCTGGTCGGGGATGGAGGGCCACCTCGCGAGCCCAGCCTGCGCGCTGCCCCAGGTCGCGCTACGCGAACTCGGGCCGGATCTGGCGCGGGCCGCGCGCGACGAGATGAACAACGACAAGCTGCTCGCGGCGCTCGCGGGCGTGCCCGACGCGCAGCGCGGCGCGAGGTACGTCGCGGTGCTCGCGCTGGCGCGGCCGGACGGCTCCATCCTGGCGCAGGTGGAAGGGACCTGCCACGGCCGCGTCGGGTACGAACGGCGCGGGTCGGGCGGCTTCGGCTACGATCCGCTCATCATTCCGGATGAGGGGGGCGCCTTGAAACTGCCGGCCCCCTCATGCTCCCCGCTCGTCATTGGCGGACGCACCATGGCGGAGCTCGAGCCGGCCGAGAAGGACGCCATCTCGCACCGCGGCGCCGCGTTCCGGGCGCTGCGGCCCGTTCTGGAGCGGCTCGCCTTTGACAAAAGTCCACGGTGACGCTAGTTACAGCGCTCTTGGTTCGGGCCGGCGGGTCGGTCGCGACTTTCGGGGCGTAGCGCAGCCTGGTAGCGCGCCTGCCTTGGGCGCAGGAGGTCGCGGGTCCAAATCCCGCCGCCCCGACTCTTTGACATTCCAGGTGGATGGTACTTTTCCCGGCAGGTCTTGGACGGGACGATTCCACGCGCCCGTAGCTCAGCTGGATAGAGCGTCGGCCTTCGAAGCCGCAGGTCGGGGGTTCGACTCCCTCCGGGCGCGCCAAATGTAGGGAAGCGGTCTACTTAGCGGTCCCAGGGGGACTGGAGGGCGGGAGCCCCCCAGATCGAAGACGGCAAAGCCGGCGTCCCGCTCGCGAAGCGAGCGAGAGCGCTGAAGGCGCAGCCGCCGGCTCGACTCCTCCTAGCGCGTTAGCTTCAAGCGATTGTCGTGGTGGGTGTAGCTCAATCGGTAGAGCACTGGACTGTGGATCCGGGGGTTAAGGGTTCGAGCCCCTTCACTCACCCCATTACTTTCGCGCCTATCCACCACCTACGCAGGTGGCCACTGCTATGATGACCTGGCGTTTCTCGGCGCCCGTAGCTCAGCAGGATAGAGCGGCGGCCTTCTAAGCCGCGGGTCGGGGGTTCGACTCCCTCCGGGCGCGCCAGCATTGGAAGGCAACAGTCGTGATTGCTCTGCGGCGTGGCCGGGGTGGGGCCCCGATGGGCTTTGCCCGGCGGGGCGGGGGCGGCCTGCGCCCCCGGCGACTCAGGTCCTCAGGGGGGAATGGGGGGCGGGAGCCCACATGTCCAAGGTGGCGAAGCCGGCGGCCGCTCGCGAAGCGAGCAGGAGCGCCGGAGGCGCAGCCCGCTGGCGCTCGAGCAGCGGTCCGGCGGGCGAAGCTTACACCCGATGCTCGCCGAACCCGTTGACACGGCTGGGGCCACGTTGTAGATCCGCGGCCCTTCGGCCTTCGGGCGCATAGCTCAACTGGCAGAGCAATGGACTCTTAATCCATAGGTTGAAGGTTCGATTCCTTCTGCGCTCATCAACAAGGACGGGGACCCCGAGACGGGTCCCCGTTCGCATTTCTAGGGTGTAGGTGAGCGCGCCTGGATTCCAGCCCCTGGGCCTCGCCTCGAGCCGCTCAAGACCTGTCGAAAAATGCCTTTGGCTTCTTAGCCAGGGTGGGGCCCCGACGGCTCTGCCGGCGGGGCGGGGCGGCGCGCCCCCCGGGGACTCAAGACCTGTCGAACAATGTGCTCGCGCTGCGGCGTGGCCGGGGTGGGGCCCCGCTG
>JBGQLS010000309.1:0-7721 GCA_041500205.1 Anaeromyxobacteraceae bacterium
CCATCGGCCCGGTCGTGGTTGCGCGATCGAGCGCAACGCTCGCCCCGGCGGTGGCGGCTCGGCGTGTGCAGCAGGGGGAGCTCGACGGGGCTACGGCACCTCGAACCCGACCTTGCCGACGATGCCGTAGTCCGGCGATCCGACGGAGCCGTTCGAGGTGGGCCAGCGCACCAGGCCCGTGACGCCGAGCCGGAGGGGCAGCTCTGCGAGCCGGAAGCTCACGCCAGGCCGCAGCCCGAGAAACGTGGAGCCGTTCGAGGCGAAGACGTCGCCGAAGCTCCCTGCCCGCCGCCCGATCTCGCCGAGCAGTTCCAGCCGGATCGGAAGCAGGTCGAGGAGGAATCCGCCCATGATCGAGCCTGCCCATGGCTGTGCGCTCCCGCTCACCGTCTTGTCGACCGCGACGCCCAGCCCGAGGCCGGCCAGATCGACTAGCGCGTCGCCGCCGACGATGCCCGTGCCTTCGCTGCCGTTGACTGCGTTGGCGATCTGCGTCGCTGGGTTGTGTAGCTCGAGATGTTGCCAGCCGGCGAAGCCCTCGACGGTGAGCGAGGTGTTGGCGCGAGCGGCCGGGGATGCCGCCAGGGCCGCGAGCGCAAGGACACTGCGAAGTGCAGGACGGGACATCTCTCTCCCCCTCGCGGCTTGCCCCCTCGCCGCATGCCATGAACAGTAGGTCCTGATGCAGCAGGTGTGAAGCTCCACTTTCCAACCCGCGAGTGAAATCCGCGAGCGCCACCTAGCGACGGTGGTCGTCGGTCAGGGCGCGCCTGCGGTGGACGCCGCGGCCTTGTCATGCGGCACCATCGAAACGTCCGAGCGATTGCCGACCCGCCTTTCGGCCCAGAGCGCCTCCACGCCCATGGGGTGGCGACGCAGCGCTCGGCCGCGCCCGGCGCGCTCATGAGCTCGGGCAGAAGAAGCGCACTCCGCGGTGCAGCCCATCATTCGCAGGCAATCGCCGGCCAGCGAGGTGGACGGCCTCGCGGGCGGCAGGAGCGCGCCCGGACGAGCGCCGGCTCCTCCGTGCGCAGCCCGTGGCTGACGTCGTGTCTGGTCCTCGTGGCGGGACCGTGGCCACGGCGCACCTCCCGTTGAGAACGACCTCTCAACGGTGACGCCGACTCTCGGCAGGTGACCGGTCAGGCCTCGTCGATGAAGGCTGTGATCGGCGAGGGGTGACCAGGACGGGCGTGCGCTTTGCGCGGCGTGGGGAGCCCGGCCCCAAGCGAACGTCCCAAGCAGCGTGACAGAACGGCGCGAGACCTACTTCGACGCCTCGTGCTTCGCCTTCCGGCCTACCTTCCGCGCGCCCTTCCGTGCCTTGGCCCCGGCCTCCCGGGCAGTATCCTTGGCATCCTCGGTCCGGTCGTCGAGGCCCTTGTCGCCGGGCTTGAGGTCGCGCGCCTTCCTACGCACTTGCGCCTTCTTCTCGGTGACCGTATCGCTGCTGTCGCTCGCCGCCGACGCGGGTGCGGAAAGGCCGAGAGCTGTGACGAGCGCGAGCGCCTTCATCGCCGTCTTCATGTGGTTCGCCCCTTTGGGACGCCTGCCGTCCCAGTATCGCGGCTGCCTCGCCCAAGACGGGCCATCCATCCAACGCGGAGATCCCGCGCTCCCGAGCGGTGAAGAAGCCTAGCGGTCGCAGGGCGGGAGGGTTCGGTATTGATCCGGTGTCCGGCGGGAATCCCCTCGACTAAGACTAGATCGGCGCCGCGTGATCCGTCTCTCCGGGCACGCTCATCCGCGGCTCGTCCGCGGCTTTCAACTCCTCGGCCATCTTCTCCATCTCGGCGCCCAGCGCCTGGAGCCGGTCGGAATCGAGGAACTTCTGCACCTTGGGGAAGAGGTCCTTCTCCTCCTCCTCGACGTGGTGCTCGATCTGCTCCTTGAGCACGTTCATCTTCGCCTCGAATTGTTCGTCGTCGGCGCTCGCCGTCGTGAGGTCGGCGATGAAGCGCTTCGCCGAGAGGTGCTCCTCCACGGCTTCACGGAGCATGTCCTCGGTGCGAGAGTCTTTGGTCGCGGGGTAGAAGATCTTCTCCTCGATCGCGGCATGCACCGCCAGCGCGTCCGAGATCTCGCGGCAGAGCTGTTCGCGCCTCTTGTTGGCGCGCTCGCCAGCGTTCGCGAACTCCTCGAAGAGAGACTCGACTTCCCGGTGCTGCAGCTTCAGCAACTTGATGGCGTCCATGAAAGCCTCCATTGAACCAGGGTAGGCATCGAGACCTGGCCAGCGCAGCGACCGAGCGCGGTAGCTTCCTCCGCTGGAGCCAAGGCCACGATCGGATGCACCGTGAAGGCCAGGAAGAAGCGCGAGCACGGTCGGCAGGATGAGACTGACGCGCCAGTCAGAGGAACCCGAGGACGGCACCTCCCGCGAGCAGGGCGAGCGACCGCTCGGCCACCTTCGACTCCCGCTGTGCAATCTGCCTGCAGGCCCGTGCTCCTCCTCCCGAAACGTGGGCACGGAGTGTGGATTGGGCTCTACGCTACGCGCCCGAGCAACCGTAGCGCGAGAAGCGCTACGGCGTGTCGGGATCGATCTTCCGCTTGATGTCGCCCTTGATCTCCTTGAGCGTCCCCTTGGCCTTGTCCACTGACCCCTCCCTCTTCGTCTTCTCGTCATCCGTGAGCTCGCCTAGGGCCTTCTTTACCCTGCCCTTGACCTTGTCCCACGCGCCTTCGAGCTTGTCGTCGTCGCCCATCGCCATGATCGACCACCTCCTGCTGAGAAGCTTGGGTCGGCAGGGCGGCGCCGGAAGTGCCACCATCGGCGGCCGAGCAGCCACACTACCGGCCTCTTTGCCCTGCCGTGAAAGCAGGGCCCCGGGTCGCGTCCGCTCTCCTCCAGCGGGAGGGGGCAGGGAGAGGGTCGGCCGTCGGTGCCCTCTCCCCTGCTCCGGCGTCTCGCGGGCGAGAGAGCCGGGACGCCGGACAAGGACGCCGTGGAGCAGGCGAAGAAGGATCTCGAGGAGGGCAAGAGTCCCAGCACCGCGGCCGGCGAGTTCGTACGCAGGGAGGTCGAGCATATCCGTCAGGGGAAGCACGGCGCGCGCTCTCCGCAGCAGGCGGTTGCCATCGGCCTATCGGAGGCCCGCAGTGCCGGCATTCCCCTGAAGCCGCCGAGGTCGCGACGAGTGAAGGAGAGGGCCCGCCGGTCTGCCGAACGCGCCTACGAAGTGGGCCAGAAGAAGCGCAAGCCCCGCTCGCCGTCGCGCAGGAGGAGCGAAGCGGTGGAGAACGCGCTCGAGCGGGAGCCGTTCCAGAGTGGCGTTCACCCTACCGGATTGGACCAGTCCGGGTTACGGAATACCCGTTACCGGGCCCGATCCGCAGGTTGATTTGATTCCCCTACGCCTACGCCCGTCGCCCCGCTCTGTGTGTGGGGCTGCCGCCGCGCCCCGTGGTGGATGTGGAGATCGTGATCGGGAACTCGACTTCGAGGCGCTCCTCATGAATAACGGCCGAGTGGGCGTCTGCATGACTGCGCTGAAGCCTGCGTGCTTCTCGGTGAGGAGGACGCAACCGAACCGTCGGCCATCTAACGTGCCATAGTTACGGCAGCTTCTCTGCAGCCTCTTGCTCGAGCCGGCGCGGGGATGAGGCCGGGGATGAAGGGTTGACGGTGACTCATCACCGCACTCATCACCGCAGCCCTGGCGCGAAAGCACCCCGAGCCTGGCTCCGGGCAGCGTGCCCGTGTAGACGGCAGCCCGGATCCGTCTCTCTTTGACGGTCGGCGTCGCGGAGGCAGGGAAGTTGCGGACGGGGGCTCGTCGGCGTAGATCGGCGACGCGAGCGGCGAAGCAGTGAGGGGCCCCAGGGTGACGCCTGGAGCCCTCGAGGCGCGATGCGGATGGATGAGGCGGGCTCGTTGTCGCCTAGCTCGTTCTCCGCGTCCAGTTCACAGCCGTCCGCAGCACGCGGATGGACGATGAGTCCCCGAAAGCTCCAGCTCTTCTGCGCCCACTGCCACGAGCGGTTCTTCGTCTGTCCGTCCTGCTACCGAGGCCCGGCGTACTGCAACGAGGCCTGCCGACGCGAGAGCCGTGCGCGGCTCGCTCGCATTGCCCGGGCGAGGCACCAGCGCAGCGAGGAAGGCCGTCTCGATCACCGGGACCACCAGCGAGCGTACCGGGCACGACTGGCGGTCCCGCTCCGCGCCGCGAACTTCACGGCATCGTGCTCGACGCGCGCCGGCGCGCACCGGCTCCGCCGACGCGCCGCCGAACGGCGCGAGCACGCGCTGCGCGGCGGTAGCGATCCGGGTTCGAGGATGAGGCCGCGCCTTCGGCGCGCGCCGGCGGCCGCGCCCCATCGGGGGCTCTGTCACGCGCGGGTCGCGAGCGCCTCTTCTCTTCGCGCTCGATCACTTGAAGTGAAGCAAGCCGGGCTGCGCTCCCGCAGCCGGAGGCGCGTGCGAGCGGGGGGATCTTCAATGCCGACCTCTGGCACCCACATCACCGTCGTGGAGCAGGTGGCGCTGCGCAACGCACGGCTCAGGCTGCTCCTCGGCGATCCACGCGCCGATCTCGACACGCCGGCGGGCGAGACCATGCGCTGGGCCAAGCTCGGCGCTATCGGCCCAGACGTCTTCTACATGCTGGGCGACTTCAATGGCGTCCCGGCCACGGCGCTGCAGGATCTGGAGAACCTCCTCGTCAAATTAGGCGGGACGTACGCCTGCATCGGCGATCTCTCCGAGCGCGTCAACAAGTGGCTGACCGGCGAGCTCGATCAGATCACCGGGGGCGTAGCATCCGAACTGCAGCGGACGAGCGCGCTGCTGAGCGGCGTGGTCGTGAACGGCTTCCTGTCGCTCCTCGTCGACTGCGGGGTGAACGTGTGGGCCGCGTTCCGCTCGCCACGGCAACAGGACCTCGATCGCAAGCATTGGTTCTGGGCCGACTACCTGCACTACGTCTATTCCGGTGAATTCGCGAAGCACCTCCTACTATCGGCGAAGAAGAGCGGCGACCCGCACCTCCAGGCGTATGCCCTCGGCTACCTCACGCACTATGTGACCGACGTCGCCGGCCACCCGTACGTGAACCAGGTCGTGCAGGGGCCGTTCCGCATGCACTGGCAGCGCCATCACCTCGTCGAGAACTTCCTCGACGCCTACGTGTGGGATCGCTGGCACGTGCAGCAGCCGGATCCCGGCGGGTCCGAAGAGCGCCCACTCGATGCGCCGGCGTTCGCGCCAAACGCGCTCGGCTACGGCGCGGCGGCGACCCAGTCGCGGCTCCACGACCACATCGATGTGGGGAGCAGGGGGCTCGGCGACCCGGTCGACGCCGTCATTCAGTCGGTGGTCCGGCAGATCGATCAGGGCCTGTTCGACATCGGCGTGCTCGAGAGCACGGACATGCCGTCGCCGAACGATCCCGCCTTCCTTCGCTGGTGTGACTTCCTCGCGAAGGAGCTCACAGCGTTCTACGGGCCGAGGATCCACCCGGTCATCCTCGACGCCCCTCCCGACCCGAGGCCGGGCGGATTCCCGCGGCCCGACGACGTGGCCGGAGCCTATGGCGTCCTGCGGCTCCTGCTCAAGATCTCGACGGAGGAGGACGTCGAGCCGCCGGTATTCCCGGACATTGCCGGTGACATCGCGAGCGTCATCGACCAGACGATGCAGGACGTCGCGAACGACATCGGAGGCATCCCGCCGTTCCCGACGCCGAACACGAGCGGCTCCTTCTCACTCGACGCGCTGCTGCAGGCCATCGCCGACACGGCGCAATGGGTGGCGGAGGTGGCCGAGCACGTGGGCGAGGCGATCGCCGATGTCGTGGCGGGCCTTGCGGCCGGCGCTGCGACCGCCGTAACCGACGGCATCAAGGCGTTGCTCTGGCTCCTGAACAGCGCGCTCTACGCGATGTACCGGTACTTCCGCGACACGCTTGTCCTGAACGCCTACGCGACACCGTTCACCGAGGAGCTCGCCGCGACGATCGGTCCCGTCGCCGCAACCGACCTGTGGGTCACGAAGGGAAACCTGCCAGCGGCCGCCTACCCCGCCGAGGAGGATCCCGTCGCGCGAAAGAATTTCCGGAGCAGCTATCGCCCGTTCGTGCCGCCCGCGGGGGCGCGGCGCGTCGAGCTACCGCCGGTGCAGTTCGCCGCACCATACCTCGCCGGACAGCGGCCGGAGGCGTTCCTCGAGGCTGGCATTGGACAGGACATGCTCAGCATCGCCGGGCCGCAGGCGCAGGCGCACGCGCCCGCGCCGCCGAATGAGGCCACCTTCACCGCATCGCCGAAGAGCTTCGGCGGCGCCATCGCCAACAGCGCGCGGGTCATCCAGCTCTTCGAGCGCGTCGGCGCCGACCTCGTACTCCCCAACTACGACCTCGACGCCGATCGCGGCTACGCGTGGCCAGGTTGGCAGACGGAGAACCACCTCGATCCGGATCCCGGCGATACGGGTCAGGTCACGCGCGCCATCCACGTCAACGCGGTGCCGGTCGCCGGCTGACAGGAGATCACCGATGCCTCCGAGCGAGAAGCGACTCACGGGCTACGCGCGCCTCCTGCAGCAGAACGGGCTCTACCCGCTGCCTCGTCGGCTGCGGTGGAAGGATCGGCGCGACAAGGAGCACAAGCCTGCGACGCCTTTCCTGATCGTCCCGAACGGTCCCGGCGACGCCGGGGCGCGTCCGCTCGACGCCGTGCACGCTAGGCACTCGAGTGCCATCGACGTTGTCGATCCGGTGACTCACGCCGTCGTGACGTCGCCCGTGCCGGGGCACGCATACCAGCTCCGCTGTCGCGTCCAGAACCACGGCGCGGTGGCGAGCTACGCCGCGCTGGCCGAGTTCTACGCCGCGGCGCCGGGCGAGCTCGATGCGCTCGCCGCAGGGACGGGGCCGCGGCCGCAGTCGCTCGGGATCGTAGGCCTCGTCGTCGCGGCGAATGGCGAGGCGGTCGCCGTCTGTCCGAAGCCCTGGAACGTCGCGGCGCCGGCGATGTCCGTGCTCGTGCGCGTGCAGGACCCGCTCGTCGATCGCGGCGGCGGGCGCTACGATCCGGCGGAGGACCGGCACGTTGCGCGCGGCGACGCGGTGCCGGATTTCTCGGGGACCTGGGTGGGGACGGAGACCATCCTCGCGAACGGTTCCACGACGCAGATCAAGATCGTCATCCAGCAGGTCGCATACGGCGCGCGCATCGCCGTATACTCGCAGGTGGGCGGGACCATTCCCGCCGTGCCGCAGGAGTCCGGCTCCGCGAGCGTGCTAGGCGACACGTTTACGTTCAGCTACACGGAGGTCCTGGGGGGCAGCCCGTTCGCGAGCAATGCCTGGACCTTCGCCCTGCAACCGGGGGGGCTGCACTTCACGCACCATTGCCACTTCCTGCAGCCCGGGGACCCGCGCGCGGACATCGACAGCGAGGGGATGCTGGCGCGGCAATAGCAGCGGCACCGTGCCGGGAGCCACGCCGGGCCAGCCGGTATTTGGACTGCGTCTGGTGACAGAACTCGCTCTTCCTTCTGCTCACTTCCGACGAGCTGCTCGCTCGCCTGGCGACGTGGTACCCCCGCCGCGCGTTCGAAGTCTGCGGTATCACGGCGTATTCGCCCCTCACTCGAAGGTGATGGAGCGAGTGGTGCCGCCACCCGAGGCTGGCGCTCCAGTGCTTCCGCCGGCGCCGAGCAAGAAGAAGCGCGCGGGGATGACGGGGCGGCCGGGGCGACTCACGGCGGAGGTGACCCG
>JBGQLS010000310.1:0-7640 GCA_041500205.1 Anaeromyxobacteraceae bacterium
ACGGGATCCCTTTGGCCTCCCCTCTCGTGGAGGCGTGCTTAGCCGACTGCCCGCGCGCTTGAGGCCCTCGAACCTTCCTGTGACTAATGCCCAGGGCTCTGCCGGCGGGGCCCCACCCCGGCCCCTGCGACCGCAACTGATTCTTCGACAGGTCTTGAGTCGCCGGGGGCGCCGGCCGCCCCCCCCCCGCCCGGCAAAGCCCAACGGGGCCCCACCCCCGCCACCCCGCAGAGCGATCACGTTTTTCGACAGGTCTTGAGCTCGCGCATGGCCGCGGAGCGGTAGCGCGTGGTCCGGGCCGGGGTCCGGGGTCAGTCGAGCTGCACGACGATCGCGCCGGCTCGTTCGTTCATGCGTTCCACGGCGGCGTAGAGCGCGGCGAGGGGGGAGTCACCTATCCCGCTGGCGGACTTCGGTCGCGCGGAGCGGCGCTGCTTCGCGCTCGGACCGGCGACGATGCGCGCGCTGGCCATTCCCGAGAGAGCGTCCGGCCAGACACGCACCTGCATGCCAGCTCGGTAGAGGGCCATGAGCGCGCGGCCCGTCTCGGCCGCTACCCGTTCATCCGATGAGGTCATGTCCGTGCGCCGCCGTGTCACGGTCGGGGTCTGACCGGATACCGCCATGGTAGCCGCCTCCTCTGCTAGCGCCAATTTTCGGCGAGCTTACGTTCTAGCCGCGCTTCTCGCGCGAACGGCTCAATCGCGTCCCTCTTGGGCTCGTCAGCGCGCCAGTCCCTCTATCTCTTGACGGCTTCTTTCCGGCGGCTCACTTTCGGGGGTACCATGCGTGCGCGTTGGGCCAGCTTCGTCGTCGGACTATGGCTCATGCTCGCACCGCTCGTGGTCGGCTACCCGACCGTCGCGTCGGTCCTCCACGAAGTCGCCCTCGGCCTCCTCGTCTGCGTCGGTGCGCTGGCAGCGATGGAATGGCCGCTCGCGCGAATTGGCCTGGCGGTACCTGGCCTGTGGCTGCTCACCGCGTGGGACGCGATCGACTGGGGCTCGCGCGCGGTCGCCGGAAACGAGCTCGCCTGCGGGCTCGCCATTCTCGCGCTCGCACTCGTCCCCAGCGGCAAGGCGGCAGACGCGCCGGCCAAGATGGCGGCGTGAGCGTCGCCGATCGCGCCCTCCTGGCGCTCGACCCATACACACCCGAGGAGCGCCTGGTCGCGCTGGCGCGCCGGCTGGCCGGGCTTCGCGCCGGACCCCTCGCCAGCTTCGAGGTCGGAAGCGAGTTCGCCCCAGGCGGTGAGCACCTCGACGGCCGTTTACTGGAAGAAGTCGTCGCACGCGCTCTCGGCGGTGCGCGCGGCGCCGTCTTCACGGGCGCCGCCGAGGCGCGGCTCCTCTCGGCGTTGGGTCTCGCCCGCGTGGCGGTCCGGCGCGGCATCCCCGAACCAGCAGCGCTCGCGGCGCTCGTCGGAGCAGCGCCGTCGACGCCGGCGCTGGCGCGCGCCCTCCGAGGCGTGCGCGTGCTCGATCCGTGCTGCGGCGGCGGCGCCCTCCTCGTCGCTGCGCTCGCCGTGGCGCGCGGCTGCGGCGCGGAGCCGCTGCTGTTCGCCGTCGACGTGGCTTCGCTCGCGGCCGAGGCGACCCGCGCCCGCCTGGGCCTCCTCGGCGCGCGCGCCGAGGTCCGGTGCGCCGACGCGCTGGCGGCGGAGTGGCCCGGCGCCGACCTCGTCCTGTCCAACCCCCCCTTCCTTCGCCACGAGGCCTTGCCAAGCGCCGAGAAGGCCCGCGCCGCCCGGCGGAGCGGCCTCTCTCGCCAGGCCGATCTCTCAGCGCACCTCGCCGCCGTCGCGCTCCGACACGCGCCCGACGTCGCGCTGGTGTGGCCGCGCGCGCTCGACACGGCGCGGTCGGCAGCCCCGCTCCTCTCGGACGCCGGCGCTCGCGGCGGCTTTGCGTTCCGGCTCCGATCGCGGGTGGCCGGGAGCTTCGCCGCCTCGATCGACACGGTCCTCGCCGTGTGGTCCGAGGGCCAAGCCGGGCGGCCGGCGGTGGAGGCCTCGGTGCCGCTCGGGGAGCTGTCGCCTCCAGAGCTGGCCGCGCTCGCGCGAGGCGGCGGCGCGAGCGCGCGGCTCCGGGTTCTCACCGAGCGCGGTCCCGGCGCGCGCGTCGCGGCGCGCGTCGGCGATGTCTGCCAGGTGCGCTTCGGGATGAAGTCGGGCTGCAACGGCTTCTTTCACCTGAGGCCGCTCGGCGGCGGGCGCTTCATGAGCGCGCTCGCAGGCGAGGTCGCGCTCGCCGCGGACGACGCCCTGCCCATTCTCGCCTCGCTCAAGGAGGCGGCGGCGCCTGAGGTCACCTCGCCCGGGCGCGTCCTCTTCCGGCCTGAGCGAAACACGGCCAGCGCGCGGGCCTACGTCGCGCGCGGCGAGGCGCTCGGAGTCGCGCTCCGGCCCACCTGTGCCGGCCGCTCGCCGTGGTGGATCGTCGCTCCCGGTCGCGCTCCCGCTCCGGTGCTCTATCCGGCCAAGTTGGGTGCCCGCGCCTTCGCCGTCCTCAACACCGATGGTGTCTGGGAAGACAAGAAGTGGCACGCGCTCTTTCCGCGGGGAGAGGTGGAGCCGTGGCTCCTCGGGCTGGTGCTCGGCGCCACGCCGGTGCGGCTCGCCATCGACTGCGCCGCGCGCCAGCTCACCGGCATGCAGGCCATCGCCGACGTCGATTGCCGGGTTCTGGCGGCTGCCCCATTCCCGGCGCCGGGAGCGCTCGCGCCGCTCCGCGCCGCGCTCGCATGCTGCCGCGCCGCGCTGGCCCGCGACCCGGTCACGACCGACGTGGCGGCCATGCTGGAGCGGCCGGCGCAGCGGGAGCTCGACGCGCTCGTCGGCCACGCGCTCGGGCTCCCCGGCGGCGGCGTCGCCGCGGCGCGGCGCGAGATGGTGGAGCGCGTCGCCTTCCGCCTCGAGCACGCGGCGCAGGTGCGGGCCGCCGTCGCGCGCGCGGTCGGCGCCTGAACGAGCGCGCGACGTGGCCTGGGTGCTGAAGCCTGCCGGCGAGAGCGCGACGCGGTTCACGGCGGTCGTCATGCCGATGCGAATCTGAGCTGTCCACTGCGAGCGTCATGCGACGCGTGGGCAGCGGGGGCGGCGAAGGGCAAGGACCCGATTCAGGACCGCTCGTCTTGTGGTCCGGCGGGGCTGAAGGGGTGCTCGAAGCTCAAGTAGAAGAAGACGGCGCGCTCGCCGTGGCTCGGCCCGAGCCCGATGGGCACGCTCACGCCGGGGACGATCTGCAGCCCGTTCGCGAAGTCGATGGCAGCCCGCACGCCTGGGTTCACGGTGAGCGTCTCGGACCGCTCCAGGCCCGCGCGAGCAGCGAGCTCGGTGGTCGTGTAGAGAACCTCGACGAGGAAATTGAGCTTCTGGTGTGCCAGCCAGACGAGGCTCTGCCCGATGGCGAACGTGGTGAGCTGCCCCGACGTGCCCGAGGCCGCGCGCGCGGAGGGGACATACGTCCCGCCGATGTTGACGTGAGAGACGACCCTCTCCGAGAGCACGACGCTGAGCGGCACGTTGAGTTGAAGGCCTACGCCTCCGCTGCCGAGCCCGCGCGCCGCGTCGCCGGTGGGGAGGAGGAGGGAGAGACGAGGTGCCAGCGCGACGGCGGTCTCACCGCTCCCCAGCACCTGCAAGCGGTAGTTGAGCGCGAGATCGCCCACCCCCTTCGCGCCCGGGCTCCGCAGATCAGCGTAGTTGCCGGTGACGCTCGCCTGGTGCGTCTGGCCGAGCACCGGCCATTCTTCCGTGAAGGTGTACGTCCATGCCCCGGTGCGCGTGCGACTGAAGTTGCTGATGTGCTGGATGACGCCCGCCTCCTGGTTGTACGCCTCCTCGATGAGGAAGCTGTTGTCCTGGATCGGACCGGCGCGGACGGGGGAGGGCGAGAGCGAGACGGCGACGACGGCAGCAGCAGCTAGCGAGACCACACGATGAAGGGACGGCATGAACGACTTCCCGCGAGCTCGAGCTCGCGTGGGGCGCTGGGTTCAGGACCGCGGGCCTCAGGGTGTACTGACGACGAACTGGCGCAGCTCAAGACCTGTCGAAGAATGTGACTGCTCTGCGGCGTGGCCGGGGTGGGGCCCCGATGGGCTTTGCCCGGCGGGGCGGGGGCGGCCTGCGCCCCCGGCGACTCGGTCATGAGCGCTCCAGAGGGATGCTCCAGGTCTGCTTGCAGCGGCGGCACTTCAGCTCGACGGTGTTGCGGACGACGCGGGCGAGGAGGCTCCCGCAGCCGCAGCGCAGCTCCCCTTCGCGGTGACAGGTGGACACCCGGCTGGGTTCGTCTCCGAATCGAATAGGGCCCGTCCCGTTCTCACCGGGCAGTGCCTCTCGGGCCCCCTCCCGGACTTGACTGAGATCAAGTCTCACTTGCTCCCTCCCCATTCGGTGTAATTAGATCGGTGAGTGCTGCGTTCGCGAGGCTCCACCTTCGGACAGTGGCGCGGCAGGGGCCAGCTCCTTCCGTTGGCACTCGGGGCACCGCCCGACGAGCTGGTGGTGGTGGCCTTCGAGGCGGAATCCGTGCCGCGCCGCGATCTCGCGCTGCAGGATCTCGAACGCCTCGAACTCGAACTCCACGACCTTGCCGCAGCCGAGGCACACCAGGTGGTCGTGGTGCTCCCGTCCCACCGCGGCCTCGTAACTCCTCATATCGCCTGTTATTACTGCCTGTTGTAGGATGCCGGCCTCGGTGAGCATCGGCAGCGTGCGGTAGACGGTCGCCTTGGAGCCGCGGATGCCGCGCCTCTTCAGGTCGGCGATGAGATCCTCGATGGGAAAGTGTCCTGCGCGCTCCAGCACCGCCGTCAGGATGGCGCGCCGGACCGAAGTCAGCCGCAGACCACGCGAGACCAGATGCCGCTCGAACCGAGCGAGCGCCTGCCCCACTGCAGGCTCATCTGGAGATGCTGCGAGCGCTCCATGACTCGCGGCATCATTGAGACTGTGTCTCATAATACGACAGGCTACCCTTCTGGCAGGCGCCTGTCAACAGAGCGAAATACCAGTCGGGTGCCGGCGGTTTTTCACCCGCGGCGGGCAGTTCCCTATACTCGGGCGCGCACGTCCCCCCGCACACCGGCCCCGCTCTTCGATGAACCTGCTCCCCTCACGCACGCTCCAGTTCCTCGCCCTGGGCTTCTTGCTCGCCTTGCTCCCTGCCGCGCTCTCGACGGCGGAGGAGAAGTGTCCCGAGCGCCCCACGGGCGATCAGGCACGCCAGCTCAAGCAGGCCATCGACGAGATCGTCGCGCGGACCCCGCTCCACGCCGCGCGTGCGAGCATGGTGGTGGCCTCGCTCGACTCCGGCCAGGTCTTGTACGCCCGCGACCCCGACGCGCTCCTCAACCCCGCGTCCAACGTGAAGCTGTTCACGAGCGCGGCCGCCTTGGCGAGCCTTGGCCCCGAGTACCGCTTCGAGACCGAGGTCCTCGCCGACGGGCTCCCTTCGGGAGGAGCGGTCAGGTCACTGTTCGTGAGGGGAAAGGGCGACCCTACCTTCGTCACCGAGAGGCTCTGGGCGCTGGCCGGCGAGATCGAGCACCGCGGCGTGAAGGCGGTCAAGGGCGATATCTTCGTGGACGACGGCTACTTCGACGGCGAGCGCGAAGGTCCCGGCTACGATCAAGAGAAGGGCGATCGGTCCTACCTCGCGCCGGTCGGCGCCCTCTCCTTCAACTTCAACGTCATCGCCATCCACGTCGCGGCGGGCGGCCGCGTCGGCGACAAGGGGCGAGTCGAGGTCGAGCCCGCCAGCGAGTACGTCGAGGTCGAGAACCGCACGCGGACGGTGAAGGCGGGCAGCCGGCGGCGCGTCACGCCGGCCTCGGTGCGCCTCCCGAACGGCCGCCAGCGCGTCATCGTCAACGCGCGGCTGGCGCTCGGCAGCCGGGACCTCGTCTTCTACCGCAAGATCGACGACCCGCCCGTCTACTTCGGCTGGACGCTGAAGCGCCTGCTCGAGCTGCGCGGCGTGAAGGTCTCGGGGCAGGTGCGCCGCGGCACCGTGCCGCCCACCGCGAGGACCCTCACGGTCGCGAGTTCCGAGTCGCTCGGCGAGATCGTGCGCAAGCTCGAGAAGACGTCGAACAACTTCGTGGCGGAACAACTCCTCAAGACGCTCGGCGCCGAGAAGAAGGGCGCCCCCGGCACGTGGCCCAAGGGCGTGGAGGCGGTGGAGGACTTCCTGGCCGAGGCCGGGATCCCGCGCGGCGCGTACGTGATGAAGAACGGCTCGGGCCTCAACGACACGAACCGCTTCAGCGCGCGCCAGACCGTGACGCTCCTGCGCGAGATGTGGCGCCGCTTCCCGGTGATGGCCGACTTCCTGGCGGCCCTCCCCGTCGCAGGTCGGGACGGTACGACGCGCTGGCGGATGGAGGGGACGGAGGGGCGGTTGCGCGCGAAGACGGGGACGCTGGAGAACGTGACGAGCCTGTCGGGGTACGTCGAGACGGCTGGCCATGACCGCCTCGTCTTCTCCATCCTGGTGAACGACTTTCCGGGGCGACCCCACGCGACCGTGCGGGCGGTGGACGCGGTGGGAAACGCGCTCGCCGCCGCCGGCGGGAAGCCGAGCGATCTCGGGGCCGCGGTCGCCTCGGCGACGGCGCCTCCGCCGCGCGGCGAGGAAACGATCGCGGACGTTAAGGCGCACCTCGCCACCTACTACCGCCTGGGCCGCTCCGCCGACACACGCAACGTCTCCTTCCTGCGCACCGCCCTCAAGACCGAAGGCGACCCGGTGCTGCGCATGGCCGCCGCCGAGGCGGTGTACCTCTCCGATCCAGACTCGGACTCCGCGAAGCGCGCCTTCCTCGACGGCGTCGCCGCCGACGCGGCCAGCTTCAGCCGGCTGCAGGCGCTCGCCGAGGGCGTGGAGGCGCCGACGCCCGTCCTGGCCTCGCTGGCCGACCTCGCCGCCGAGGGCGACGCCGAGGCGCTGCAGCGGCTCATCGAGCTCACGCCCGTAGCCGTGGCCGCGCCCGGCCTCGCCGACGCGCTCGCCGGGCTCTGGGAGGACGTCGCGCGCTACGCGCCCGACGAGACCCTGCGCGCGCTCCGGGCGGCGCCCGCCGCCCCGGGTGACGCGGCGCTCGGGCTCATAGCGCGCGGCGTGGCGCGGGCGGAGGATCCGGACCACCCGCTCCCGGTCGCTCTGCGGCGCGCCCAGTCCGGCGCCGACGGCGAGCTCGCCGCCTTCGCCCGGACGCTCGGCCCGCGGCTCGACGAGCGGCTCTCGGCCGCGCGCGCTCTCTTGAAGGCACCCGCGGCCCCGACCATCGGACCTGCTCCCACGCCCGCTGCTGCGGGCGGGAAGCCTCCCGCCAAGACCGACAGCTGACACGGTTGTCCAAGACACCGGTCCCGTCGCCGCGGCGAACAAACCTGTGAGCGCACCTCGTTCCGCGCCGGCCAGCGAGCGCAGGAGATAGCCGGGGGGGGGAGATCGCTGCGCCGAGGTCGGGGGTCCACCCGTCCGCAGCGCGGGGGATACCCGGCCAGCTTCCCCTCGACGGGGAAGCCTGGGAAGCCCCGAACGGCCAAACCAATATGGTACAATCATTACAGAGCCAGCTTGCTCACGTATTCCCGTACGATTGGCGGGTCGTTTGACCACACATCGCCC
>JBGQLS010000311.1:0-7622 GCA_041500205.1 Anaeromyxobacteraceae bacterium
GGGGCCGATCCTCGGGCGCCAGCCCCTCACCCCGGCCCTCCTTCGACCCCGCCGGCAGAGCCGCCGCGGTCTCGTCTCCCCGCCTTCGGCAGCGCCGGCCGAGCCGTCGCAGCCTCGCGCCCCTGCTTCTGGCCGCGCCGAAACGCGGCCAGAAGTCCGCCGCGACAAGCGCGGCCAGGAGTCCCTGCGCGGGGATAGGGCGACCCTGAACTCCGGGCGCCCGGAGTAGCCGGAGACACGGTCACGCTCGTGTGGGCCTGTGCCGCCAGCGAGGGCGTTCTCGGGACACGCCGCGGCCGACCTCGGCTACGATGGCGGACCATGAACGACTTCTCCGGGCGGAACATCGTCCTCGGCGTGGGCGGCGGGATCGCGGCTTACAAGGTCTGCGAGCTGGCTCGCCTGTTCGTGAAAGGTGGCGGCACCGTCCGCGTCGCGATGACGCAGGCGGCCGCGCGCTTCGTCGGCCCGCTCACGTTCCAGGCGCTCACCGGCGCGCCGGTGCTGTTGAACGTCCTCGACCCCACCGAGGAACGCACGTACGGTCACCTGACCTTGTCGCTCGCCGCCGATCTCATGGTGGTGGCGCCCGCGACGGCGAACCTGATCGCCCGGTTGCGTGCCGGAATGGCCGACGACGCCGTGACCACGACCGCGATCGCGTTCGAGGGCCCGTTCCTCATCGCGCCGTCGATGAACGTGCGCATGTGGAAGAACCAGGTCGTGCGGGAGAACGTTCGCGAGCTCTCCCGCCGAGGGTGGCACGTCGTCGGCCCGGCCTCGGGCGAGCTCGCCGACGGTGAGGTCGGTGAAGGACGCCTCGCCGAGCCGCAACAGATCGCGGCCGCCGCGGCGCGCATCCTGGGATCGCGCGACCTCGCAGGGCGCCGCGTGGTCGTGACGGCCGGCCCCACCCGCGAGCCGCTCGATCCTGTGCGCTTCATCTCGAACCCCTCGACCGGCAAGATGGGTTACGCGGTCGCCAAGGTCGCCGCGCGCCGCGGGGCGGAGGTGGTGCTCGTGTCCGGTCCGGTGGAGCTGCCCAGCCCGCCGGGTGTTCGAACGGTTCGCGTGGTCACCGCCGAAGAGATGGCGCGCGCGGTGGAGGCCGAGGTGCAGGATCTCGACCTCTTCGTGGGAGCGGCGGCAGTCTCGGACTTCCGTCCCAAGGCGCCCGCCGCCACGAAGAAGAAGAAGTCGGACGAGGACGAGGAGGTCGTGCTGACCCGGACGCCCGACATCCTGGCCGGTCTCGGCAAGCGCTACGCCGGAAAGAGCGGAGCGCCCA
Source organism: Anaeromyxobacteraceae bacterium (assembly GCA_041500205.1). GTDB lineage: Bacteria > Myxococcota > Myxococcia > Myxococcales > Anaeromyxobacteraceae > Anaeromyxobacter_A. Next base: position 1,289 of record JBGQLS010000311.1, read on the forward strand.
TCCTGGTGGGCTTCGCCGCCGAGACAGAGGCCCTCCTGTCGAACGCTCGCAAGAAGCTGGCCGCCAAGCGCTGCGACCTCGTCGTCGCGAACAAGGTGGGGAAGCCCGGCGAAGGCTTCGGCAGCGACAGCAACCGCGTCACGCTCGTCGGACCGGGCGAGCGAGCCAACATCGAGGGAAGCAAGGAGGAAGTCGCCGAGGCGATCCTCGACTGGGTGGTGCCGGTGCTGGAGGAGCGGCGGCCGCGATCGTGATCAGGGAGCGGCGGCCAAGGTCTTGAGAAACATCCCCTCTCCCCCAGCGCCCTTGGAGGAGAGGGGTTAGCTACGTCTACGGCCAGAGCGGGCAAGCCACGTCTACAGCCGTCAGCGGCTCACGGCGTAGGGCCGCATCATCTCGTTGTCCTCGTGCTCGAGGATGTGACAGTGCCAGACGTACCCGAAGCCGCCCGGGTTGCCATGTGAGTCGCGTGCCCTGTGGTCCGTGAGCGACGGGTCGAACGCGAACAGGTTCTGACCTGCGCTCACGCCGCCCACGGGCACGCCTTGCGGCGCGAAGCGCACCGCCACCCGCGTCACCGTTCCAGGATTGATGACCATGGTGTCCTTCCACCCGCGCTCGTTCGGCTCAGGCGGGGAGCGCACGCCCAGCAGATCGGGCGTGAACGGCAGGGCGCCGCCGACCGCGTGGTCGGCGTTCGGGGTGTTGTACGGGTGCGGCGGGCCGTCGCCCGGCGGCTCGGCGTTGTTGAGGCTGGAGGGCAGCGGGGTCTGGTTGGGCAGCGCGTCCAGGTACTTTGCGAGGTAGCCCGACGGGATGCCGGTGGCGTCATCGCGGCCTGTGTTGAGGTCCTGCCGGCTCACGATCTGGAACTGGATGAGATGGATGTGGATGGGGTGCGCGTCAGGAGTGAGGTTGCCTATCTCCCATAGCTCGGTCGACCCGACGCGAGGCGCCTCCGTCACGAAGTTGGATCCGAGGCCGGTCGCGCCGTCGACGGGCACCATGGAGGACGTGAACGTGCTCTGCTTGATGCCTGCGTAGGACGTGTTGTTGATGTACGCGGTGAGCGGGCCGGTGGTGCCCTCCATCTCACGGACGATCAGCTGGCGCTTCACGCTGAGCTGGACGCCCGTCTTCACGTCCGCCGTGCTGGCGTCGGCGAGCCGCACGATCGGGTGACCCGGGCGCAGATTGCAGGCGTTCGCGCCGGTCGAGGCGGGGTTGCAGGAAGAGTCGGGGGACGTGGCGCGCTTCGCCACGCGGAACTGCATGATCTGGGCGGTCGTGGCGGGATCGACGTAGTCGCCGCCGGGGAAGGGCGCGTTGGCGTTGTTCACGAGCGTGAGCGTCTGGCCGGCGGCGCTGGAGAAGTCGACGATGACGTCGGCGCGCTCGCCCGGCGCGATCTGGAGCGTGCCCACGGGCGCCGGCTGGTCGAGCAGGCCCCCGTCGGTCCCGATCTGCCAGAAGACCGGTCCTGCCGAGTCCACGACGATGCCGGCTGGTACGCCCGTGATGTCAAGGGGAGCTGGCGAGAAGCTCTTCGCGAGCGTCATCTGGTAGAAACGCGCGTTCGAGCCGTCGAGGAAGCGGAAGCGGTAGCGGCGCGGCTCGACGTCGAGGATCGGCCAGCTCTTCCCGTTCACCACGATGACGTCGCCGAAGAATTCGGGGCGCCACAGGGGGTGGATGTCAGCCTGCGCCACCTGCCCCGGGTCGTAGTAGAGCAGCTGCCCATGCGTGTCGAACGCCCGGTCCTGGATGACCATCTCGATCTCCCGCGCGCCGGCGGGGAGGCGCAGCGGGTTGCCGGCCCGGCCCGTGTCCTGGGCGTCGCGGAGCAGGTAGAACGCCGCTGCGCCGCCGAGCACGTTGAGGCGGGTCGTCCCGAGGGCGTGATCGTGGAACCAGAGGGTCGTGGCCTCCTGGGTGTTGGGGTAGCGGTACATCGCCTGGTTCGGGAGCACCGGCAGGAGTGACCCATAGTTGTTGCCACGCAGACCGGTCATCGTGAACCAGGCGTCCGGGCCTCCGTCGAAGGCCGGGGGGACCTCCGAGCCGTGGAGGTGGACCACCATGGGCACCGGGCCGGTGTACTGCTTCATGCACTCCATGCTCGGAGTGGCCTGGAATTGGCAGCCGAGGTTGAGCGGATCGGCCCACCCGAGGGTCTGGTCGACCGGCAGCAGGCTCTGGAGCTTCGGCGTGCGCAAGCCGTTACCGTAGATCACGGTCGTCGGCACGCCACGGGTCGCCTCGACGGTGAACCCGGGGTAGTTCGGTCCGCGGCTGACGGGGAGACCGGTGATGGAGTCGAGGCCGGCGACATCGTACCCCCAGACCTCGGTGCCCTTCCTGAAAGGAAGGCCGAAGCTCTGGTAGACGCTGTGCGGAAGGACCTCCTGCGACGTCTCCTTGAGCGTCGTGACGATGAGAGGACCTCCGACACGCTGGCCGGCGAAGGTGGGAAGTGGATCGACGTATTTCGGGATGGTCGAGCCGTCGAGCTGGACCTGGACAGGCTGAGCCAGGGCAGCCGTGCCGACGCTCAGAGAACACACGACACCTAGCGCCCGCGCGGTCGCGCGAGCGAGATAGCAACGCATCATTGGTTACCCTCCAACGCTGTGGCCGCCGCTGCTACACCAGAACGCTCTCAACAGAGGCGGATGCGCGATGCATGTGTGCGCCGATCGCGCGAAACAAGCTGCCTCGTGGGGATTCGTTGAAACGAGGGACGCAGCGCAGCGTGACCCGTCCCCGTGGGATACGGCCATGCCGCGAAGGCTCAACCGTATGTAAACAGGAACGGCGGGATCCTGCGCTGCGTCGCGGTCCATCGGCGCACTTCGCAGCCTGACCCCAGAAGGGATCGACGGTCAGGGTGCCGGGTCCGCGATCTTGACCAGCTGCTTGCCGCGGTTCTCGCCCCTGAACAGGCGCGCCAGCGCTGAAGGCGCGTTCTCGAGCCCGTGCTGCACGTCGACCCGATCCTTCAGCCTGCCTTCGCGCAGCCAGCCGGCGAGGGCGGCGACCGCCTCGCCGGCACGGGACATGAAATCGAGGACGATGAAGCCCTCCATGCGGCCGCGCTGGATGAGCAGGCTGAGATAGTTCTTGGGACCAGGGGTCTGATCGGTGTCGTTGTAGCGAGAGATCGCCCCGCACAGCACGACGCGGCCGTGAAAGGCGAGCCGCGAGAGCGCTGCGTCGAGGATCTCGCCGCCCACGTTGTCGAAGAAGACGTCGATTCCCTGGGGACACGTCCTGCGCAGCCGAGCGGCGACGTCCTCGGACTTGTAGTCGATGCCGGCGTCGAACCCGAGCTCCTCCGTCAGGTACCGGCACTTCTCCGTGCCGCCCGCGATGCCGACCACGCGGCACCCCTTGATCTTCGCGATCTGCCCGACGGCCGAGCCGGTGGCCCCGGCCGCCCCCGATACGACCACGGTCTCGCCCGCTTGCGGACGCCCGATCTCGAGCAGCCCGAAGTAGGCGGTGATGCCGGTCAGTCCGAGCACGCTCATCCCCGTCTCGATGGGCACGCCCGGAGGGATCGGGACGGGTGACGCCGGCGCGCCAGGCCCCGTGACGGCGTAGTCTTGCCAGCCGAGCAGCCCCTGCACGACCTGGCCCACCGGGAAGGCGGGGTTCCGGGACTTCACCACCTGCCCGGCGGCGAAGGAGCGCATGACCTCGCCGATCTTCACCCTGGGAAGGTACGTGTCGCTCGACATCCAGCCCCGTTGCGTCGGATCGCAAGAGAGGTAGAGGTTGCGGACCAGGATCTCGCCCGCCGCTGGTTCGGGCGCGGGGCCCTCCGCCCAGCGGAAGTCCTCGGCCTGGATGAGTCCGTGTGGCCGGCGGGCCAGCAGCCACTGGCGGTTGATGAGGTCGGGCATCGTGGTCTCCTGGAGAGATTGTTCCCGTGAACGAGCCCGAGCCCGCGCCCGGCATGAGAGTTCGTCGGGAACCCCGTCGAGTCATCTCAGGAAATAGCGATGTCGAGGTCATTGGGCCGAGCGAAATCTCGCCGGGCCCATCCGGACCGGACCCCTGGCCGCGCTCGTCGCGGCGGACTCTTGGCCGCGTCGAACGCGAGAATCGAGTTCACGCCGCCAGGCGCGCCAGCGCCGGCGGGAGCACGAGCGGGCCTTGGATCCCGCGGCGGAAGCTCTCCCGCGCCTCGACGGAGACCGCGCGAGCGAGCGACAGCGGCAGGAAGCGGTGCCGGTGAGCCAGCGCCTCGCGCAGGCACCTCGCCATCCGGATGTTGCGCCCTCCGGTGGCGTCAGCGCGCGCCGCTTCGCAGCGCTCGCCCTCTCGCAGCACGCCGAGGATCGCTTGCACCGCCAAGCGCCCCGTCTCGTCCACGAGCTCGTCCTCGAGTGGCAGGTCCCGGTGGCGGGCCAGCACCGCGCGCGAGAGAGACTGGAATCCGGCGCTCCGGGCGCTCGCAAGGATCGAGCCGAAGAGGTGCCTCGAGATCGAGAACGGGAGCACCGACGCGCCCCCCAGGGTGCGTCGCAGCAGCTCGTCATGGCCCCGGTAGGCTCGGGCGCTCACCTGCCGCGCAACGCCGGAGAGGGCGCGATCCATGCGCTGGTCGTAGCGTAGCTCCCAGTAGGCATGGCAAGTCCGGCTCCGATGGAACGATGCGACAGTCTGGTACGGCACGAAGTAGTTGTGCGCGACCGTGTCCGCGGCAAGGTGCGCGAGGAAGCCGAGCGCGAACGCCTGTTCCGGACGGGTCTTCGCCGCGCGCTGGACCTGGAAGCCCACTCGCCAGTTGTGACAATGGTAGGCGTAGCGCGCTAGGTTCTTGCCCACGACGATGTCGGCCGCGAGCGACCCGTACAAGAACTCGTTCGCGAAATCGGTCAGGAGCGAGCGCGAGGGCCCCGACACCGCGCCGAGCTGCCCGAGCGCCTGGGCCGAGAAGCTCAGGTGCGCCAGCGGACCCCAGGCATGGGCGGCGACGGGGAAGGCGAGGATGACGAGCGCGACGGCTGCGAGCGAGGCCAGGCTGAGGTAACGGAGATGGGTGTCGCTCATGCGCGGCGGATTCTAAGGTCCACGTCCGGAGGGCGGCAACGGAGCGTCCTGCCGGAAAGCGAGGCGATTGTGAGCAAGGACGTACACGGGAAGACGCCGGAGATCGTCGAGCTCCGGACCGAGGTGCGCCGGCACCTGGAGTGGCTCCGGGACGCGGGAATCGGCGAACTCGAGGTCCCGAAAGGCTCGATCCCCGGGCGCCGTGGGGCGGGGCCTTGTGCCCCACCGCAAAGCGCCCACGGCGGGGGACAAGCCCCCGCGCTACAGGAACCAGAGCAGGAACGGGGAGGGGCGGGTCGGCCGAACCCGGCGCCGCACGTCGAGCCTGTCTTTGGAGTGCCGCAGCCGGGTGGGCAACGCTCGGCCGTGGAGAAGGTCCGACCCCCCCGCGCCCAGGGCGAGAGGGAGGAGAAGGGGCAGTACGCGTTGACGGACAAGGGCTGCGGCAGCGCCGCCCTGCTGGCGCTGCGCGAACAGATCGGCGAGTGCACCCGGTGCAAGCTGGCCGGCGGCCGGACCAAGCTCGTGTTCGGCGTCGGAAGACCGGACGCGGAGCTCCTGTTCGTGGGCGAGGGGCCCGGCGCGGACGAGGACGCACAGGGCGAACCCTTCGTGGGCAAGGCGGGGCAGCTCCTAACCAAGATGATCGAGGCCATGGGGCTGCGGCGCGAGGACGTGTACATCGCGAACGTCGTGAAGTGCCGCCCCCCAGGGAATCGCGACCCCGAACCTGACGAGATCGCGGCCTGCGAGCCCTTCTTGAAGGCGCAGATCGCGGCCCTCTCGCCGAGGATCATCGTCGCCCTGGGACGCTTCGCGGTCCAGACGCTGCTCCGGGACGCGACGCCCATCACGAGGCAGCGCGGCCGCTGGCGCGAGTACGAGGGGGTGAAGCTCATGCCCACCTTCCACCCGGCCTACCTGCTGCGGAATCCGGGCGAGAAGAAGAAGACATGGGAGGACCTGCAGCTCGTGATGAAGGAGGTCCGGACGCGAGCCGGACCATAGCGCCGGGGCTTGTGCAGCCGGAGATGGACCGTAGCGCGGGGGCTTGTCCCCCGCACCAGAAGGCCCAGAGGTGAACGATGAGCAGCCCGATTCTTCTCCGCCCCGCGCTCTACGCGGCAGCGTTAGCGGTCGTCATCGCGGGCGCCGCGCTGGGGGCGTCACCTCCGGAGCAGGGCGCCGCGCGCGCCTCCGAGGCGGCCTCGCCGCCGCGGGTCCTTCACCTCGAGGTCAAGGACGCCATCACGGGTGGCACCGCCGAGTACATCGA
>JBGQLS010000312.1:0-7619 GCA_041500205.1 Anaeromyxobacteraceae bacterium
CGGACCTCGTGCGCGATTTCGCCGGGCGCGTCGAGAGGCTCGTGGTGGTGGAGGAGCTCGAGCCGGTGATCGAGTCCGAGGTGCGCGCGCTCGGCGTCGCATGCCAGGGCAAGGACCTCCTGCCGCGAACCGGCGAGCTCGGGCCCGACTTGCTGGCGCGCGCTCTCGGCGCCGCGGCCCAGCAGCCCCGCCCCGCTGCCGTGCCCCCGCGCCCCGCCGAGGCTCGCGCCGGATGTCCCCACCGCGGCCTGATGCACGCATTCAAGCGTCTGCACGTGAGCGTGGCGGGAGATCCGGGCTGCGCCGCGGTCGGCGCCGCCGCCCCCCTGTCGCCGATCGACAGCGCCGTCGCGCGGGGAGCCTCGATAGGGATCGCCCAGGGCGCGCAGGCCGTGCTGGGGGAGCGGCTGCGCGGGCGTCAGCTCGCGGTCCTGGGCGAAGACGCATTCCTGCACTCGGGCGCGCTCGCGCTGGCGCACGCGGCGAACGCTCGCGGGGGAACCGTGGTGGTCGCCCAGGGCAGCTTCCCGGCGTACACGGGCGGGCCGAAGGCGGATCTGTCGGCCCTGGTGCGTGGGCTCGGCGCGTCGCGGGTGCGCGAGGTGGACGCCCTCGATCTGGCCGGGACGGAGGCGACCCTGCGCGAGGAGCTGGCGCGCCCCGAGCTGTCGGTCGTCATCGCGCGCGGCCGCTGTCCGCTGATGCGCCACGCGCCCGGTCCGCCACTCGCCATCCGGGCCGAACGCTGCAACCGCTGTGGCGCGTGCCTGCGGCTGGGCTGCCCCGCGATCTCGGATCGCCTGGATGCCATGACCATCGATCCGTCCTCCTGCGCCGGCTGCGGGCTGTGCGCCCAGGTGTGCCGGGCGGGAGCGATCCAGTCGGATGCGGGCGAGACGGCGCGCGCCGCCCCAGCCCGATGCGTGCGGGAACTGCCATGAGGGCGGGAGTGACGAGCGTGGTCCTCGCGGGCGTGGCCGGGCAGCCGGTGCTGGAGACCGCGCGGGTGCTCGCCCAGGCGGCCCTCTCGGCCGGGCTCGACGTGAGCTTCTCCGAGTGCCCTTCCCCGCTCGCCTGCGGCGGTTCCGTCTCGGCCCACGTCCGCTTCGGGGAGGAGGTCCGATCCCCGCTCGTGGGCGAAGGTGGAGCGGACGTCCTCGTCGGCTTCGAGCAGCTCGAGGCCCTGCGCGCCGGCCGCCTGCTCTCGCCCCACGGAGTGGCGGTCGTCGGCGAGCGCCTCGTTCCCACCTGGCGCATGCGGGCTGGCCTCGAGCCAGCGCCGGACGTCATCGGGCGGCTCATGGCCGTGACGCCGCGCGTCGTCTCTGTACCGGTCGAAGCGCTGGTACAGCCGATCGGCGGCGAGGCATACGTGGGCCTCGCGCTCCTCGGGCTCCTGTCGCCGCTCCTCCCGCTGCCAGAGGGCGCCTATCTGGCGGCTCTCCAGGCGACGCCGGGAGCCGATCTCGCCGCGCGCTGCTTGGCCTTGGCGCGCGGCCGGGAGCTCTTCGCGAGCTTGCCCGAGCGCGTCGCGGTCGCGACACTCCACCCGCTCGACATCGCCGGCGCGCGCCGGTAGAAACCTGCCGGGCCGGGAACCCGTCCGGAAGATCCCGGCCGTCGCCAGGCGCATGAGGCCGTTGCAGGCGGCAGCGCGCGCCGCGGCAGGCCGCAGCCTCCTGGACGGGTTCAACTGGGCCCTTTCCTCGGGAGCCGCCGGTGGTTCGAATCCGTAGCATGCGAGAGCTGGTCGAGCGCGCCGTGGCGGGGGGGCGGCGCCGGGTGGCGGTGCCGGCCGCGGAATCGCAGAGCGCGCTCGACGCGGTGGTGGAGGCTCGCGCGCGAGGCCTCGCCCATCCGGTGCTGATCGGCGATCGGGCCACCCTGGAGGCCGAGCTCTCGGGACGCGGCGAAGACCTCTCCCACTACACGATTCACCACGCACCCGAGGCGGCGCAGGCCGCGCGGCGGGCCGTGGCGCTCGTGCGCGCGGGCGAGGCGGAGATCCTGCTCAAGGGCCGGCTCTCCACCTCGGAGCTCATGCGCGCCGTGCTCGACCGAGACGCCGGCCTCCGCGGCCCCGGGCTCATCTCCGACGTGATGGTCACCGAGACCTACGCCGCGGGCCAGCCGCGCCTGCTCGGCCTCACCGACGGCGGGGTGAACGTCGCGCCGACGCTGGCCGACAAGCGCGCCATCCTCGCCAACGCCGTGCGCGTCTTCCACATGCTGGGCGTGGAGCGGCCGCGGGTCGCCATCCTGTGCGCGGCGGAGACGGTGAGCAAGGCCATGCCGCACACGCTGGACGCGGCGGAGCTGGTCGCCGCCGCGGAGCGGGGCGAGATCGAGGGCTGCGAGGTGTTCGGTCCGGTGGCGCTCGACGGCGCCCTCTCGGTCGAGGCGGCGCGGGCCAAGGGCATCCGGCACCCGGCGGCGGGACAGGCGGACGTGCTGCTCGTCCCGGTCATCGAGGTGGGGAACGCCCTCGGCAAGGCCTTCACCTGGATCGCGAACCGGCCGGTGGCCCACGTGCTGCAAGGTGCCCGCGCCCCCGTGCTCATCCCGTCCCGCGTGGAGGGCGCGATGGACAAGCTCTGCTCCGTGGCCCTTGGCGCCATCGCGGCGGGAGGCGTGCCGTGAAGGCCCTCGTCCTCGCCGTGAACCCGGGAGCCGGGTCGACGAAGCTCGGGCTCTTCCGCGGCGGTGCACGGGTGACCGAGCATGCAGAGCGCCACGACGAGCGGGAGCTCGAGCGCTTCGCGCGCGTGGCGGACCAGCTCCCGTTCCGGGCACGGTCGGTGCGCTCGTTCCTCGAGCGCGAGCGGGTGGAGCGCGGCGCGCTCGGCGCGGTGGTGGGGAGGGGCGGGCTCTTCAAGCCCTTGCGGAGCGGCACCTACCTCGTCGACGAGGCCATGCTCCACGACGCGCGCGAGGCGCGGCGCGGAGAGCACGCCTCCAATCTGGGAGCGCCCATCGCCAAGGCCATCGCCGACGAGCACGGCTGCCCTGCGTTCATCGTCGACCCGGTCTCGGTGGACGAGCTCGAGCCGGTGGCACGGTTCTCCGGCCTCGCCGGAGTCGAGCGCAAGAGCCTCTGCCACGCGCTCAACATGAAGGCGGTGGCGCGGCGGCACGCGGCCTCCTGCGGCCGCCCGCTCGAGGCGCTGCGGCTCGTGGTCGCGCACCTCGGTACCGGCACGTCGCTCTCGGCGCAGCGCGACGGGCGCCTCGTCGACGTCGTGAACCCGCAGGACGAGGGGCCGTTCTCGGGGGACCGCTGCGGCGGCGTCCCCGCGACCGCGCTCATCGACCTGTGCTTCGCGGCCGGCGCCGAGAAGGCGGCCGTTCGCAAGCGGCTCTTCGGGAACGGTGGACTCTGCTCGTACCTCGGGACGCGCGACGTGCGCGAGGCGGCGGACCGGGCTGGGCGCGGCGACGCTCAGGCGGGGCTCGTGCTCGACGCCATGGCGTACCAGGTCGCGAAGGCGATCGGCGAGCTCGCCGCCGCGCTGGAAGGGAAGGTGGACGCGGTGCTCCTCACCGGCGGCGCGGCGAATGGGGCGGCGCTGGTGGGCGGGATCCGCCGCCGCGTGGAATGGATCGCGCCCGTCTTCGTCTACCCGGGCGAGGACGAGCTGCTGGCCCTGGCCGAGGGGGCGCAGCGCGTGCTCTCCGGCGAGGAGCGCGCGAAGACCTACGAGTGATCTCGTCGCGAACCGCTGGAGGTCAACTCGTCGTCCTGGCGCGCCCCCTCCACGGGCGGCGGAAGGGCGGGGCGGAGGCGCCGCTTCCAGAGCGCGTACCCGATGACGAGCAGCAGCGCGAGGACCACGAGCCCGATCTCCACCTCGTGGACACGCTTCTTCACCTCCTCGAGCCGAGCCGCGAACAGGTAGCCGAGCGTCACCACGAGCGGCACCGAGAGGAGTGCCGAGAGCGCGTCGGCGAGGAGGAAGGTGAGGGCGCGCACCTGGTGCGTCGCCGCCAGGATATAGGCGGGCAGCCGAAAGCCCGACATGTGCCGCGCCACCACGATGGTGAGGAAGGCGTGCCGCGCGAAGTGGCTCTCCAGCGTGGCGCGCCGCTTCGGGGTGAGGAACCGCGCGAAGCCGGGCCGCGACAGGAGCCGGTCGCCGTGCCGTTGCGCGATGAGGAAGAGGAGGAAGTCACCCGCGACGATGCCACCGTACGTGGCGGCCAGCGCCGGCGCGAACTCGAGGATGCCGCGCCGCGCGAGGTAGCCGGTCGTGAGCTGGATGAGCTCCTCGGGGACCGGCGCCCCTACCCCGCCCGCGACGAGCAGGCCCGCGATCGCGAAATAGCCGAAATGGGTCAGGAAGCGGAGGAGCACCTCCCGGGTAGATAGCCCCAGGGCGGCCTGCCGTCCGAGGGACCCCCTCATGAGGCCGACCTCTTGTGGGCAGCCCGAGGGGCATCCCGGGCGGTAGCATGCCGTCGGCCGCACCGCAGACCGCGTTGCGAATTCCGTTGCGCGCGCATGCCGCGGTGCGCAAGATCGCACTCGGCCCGCGATTGATTCTAGAGTCAACGGAGATGCGATGCCCCTCAAGATCCTGGTTACCGCGAAGCGCGTCGAGGACCCCGAGTCGAAGATCCGGGTCAAGCCCGACGGGAGCGGGATTGTCACCGAAGGCGTGAATTACAAGTTGAACCCCTTCGACGAGATCGCGGTCGAGGAGGCGCTGCGCCTGAAGGAGAAGCACGGCGGCGAGATCGTCGTTGCCTCGATCGGGGGGGACAAGTCCGTCACCGAGATCCGGGCCGCGCTCGCCATGGGGGCAGACCGCGCCATCCTCGTGAAGCACGACGGAGCGCTCGACCCGGTCCTGGTCTCCGCCATCCTGGCCAAGCTCGTCGAACGGGAGAAGCCCGACCTCGTGATCCTGGGCAAGCAATCGATCGACGACGACCAGAACCAGACCGGGCAATACCTGGCGGAGAGACTTGGTCTGGGCCAGGCCACCAACGCTTCCAAGACGGAGAGCCTCGAGAGCGAGGCCGAGCAGAAGAAGCAGCCGGGCCTCCTCCTCTCCGCTGACGGCAAGAGCGTCACCGTGCTGCGCGAGGTCGACGGGGGGCTCGAGAAGCTGGAGGTCTCGCTTCCCGCCGTGGTGACGACCGACCTGCGTCTCAACAAGCCGCGCTTCGCCTCCCTGCCCGGCATCATGAAGGCGAAGAAGAAGGAGGTGAAGGAGATCCCGGCCAAGGACCTGGGCGTCGACCTCTCCCCTCGCGTGATCGTGAAGAAGCTCTTCGAGCCTCCGAGGCGGAAGGGGGGCGTCAAGGTGGCGGACGTGAACGAGCTGTGGGTGAAGCTCCACGCAGAGGCGAAGGTCCTGTAGCTCGGACTACCGGAGAACGGCATGGCCAACGTACTCGTCGTCGCGGAGCAGCACTCGGGAAGCCTCAGGAAGGCGACCCTGCACGCCCTGGGCGCAGGGAGCGAGCTCGCGCGCCGCCTGGGTGGGAAGCTGCACGTCATCGCGCTCGGCAAGGGCATCGGCAAGATGGCCGACGAGCTCAGGGCCTATGCGGACGTGCTCGTCGCCGACGCGCCGGTCCTGGAACACTACCTCGCGGAGTCGTACGCGCCCGTGGTGGCCGACGCCGCGCGGGCGGCGCAGGCGGACCACGTATGCGCGGCGGCGACCGCCTTCGGCAAGGACCTCCTGCCGAGGGTGGCGGCGCGCCTCTCGGCGGCCATGGCGACCGAGGTGCTCTCGTTCGGGGGACAGGGCGCGCAGGTCACGTTCCGGCGCCCCATGTGGGCGGGCAACGTGCTGGCCGAGGTGGAGCTGGCGACGCCGGTCAAGGTCATCACGATTCGCCCCACCGAGTTCCCGGCGGCGCCGAAGAGCGCTACCCAGGGCAGCGTCGCGCCGGTGGCGGTCGGCGTCGATCCGGGCTCCCTCAAGACGCGCTTCCTCGAGTTCAAGGAGGTGAAGAGCGCCCGACCCGAGCTCACCGAGGCGCGGGTGGTCGTCTCCGGGGGGCGGGGCACGAAGGGCGACTTCAAGGAGGTCGAGGGGCTCGCCGACGAGGTCGGCGCCGCGGTGGGCGCGAGCCGCGCCGCCGTCGACGCCGGCTGGGTGCCGAACGACTGGCAGGTGGGCCAGACCGGAAAGGTGGTCGCGCCCGAGCTCTACATCGCGGCCGGGATCTCCGGGGCGATCCAGCACCTCGCCGGCATGAAGGGGTCCAGGGTGATCGTGGCGGTGAACAAGGACCCCGACGCGCCCATCTTCCAGCTCGCCGACTACGGCCTCGTCGCCGACCTCTTCAAGGCGCTGCCCGAGCTCCGCGCCAAGGTGAAGGCGTCGAAATGAGGCTGCCGTCCACGGGCGGCGCCTCCTGCTGAGCCAACCCGGAGCCTGGATGACCGAGGCCGAGCTACAGCATCTCGGGATCCACAGGATCCCCATCGCCGTGCCGTTCTCGCAGGCGGGTGGCTCCGTCAACGCCTACCTGATCGAGGAAGCGGACGACGGGATCCTCATGTTCGACTCGGGCCTGGGAACGCCCGATGCGGAGGCCGAGCTGGCCCAGGGGTTCGCCCGCGCGGGCCGGCGCTTCGACGAGGTGAGACGCATCGTCATCTCGCACGGTCACGTCGACCACTACGGCGCGGCCTGCGCGGTGATGGAGCGGGCCGGGAAGCCCATCCCTGTCTTCGCGCACCGCGCCGACATTCCCAAGATCGCCGAATCCGGATGGCGCTGGAGCGAGCGCATGCTCCACTACGGGGCCTACCTGGTCAAGCTGGGGGTGCCCGCCGAGATCGCGGCCGCCGTAGGCGTCGAGGTCGGGCGCTCCTTCGGCATGGCGCGTCGGATCGCGGAGGTGACGCCGCTCGAGCCGGGCGACATCCTGCATGCCAAGCACGTGGCGCTCGAGGTGCATCACATGCCCGGGCACACGCCGGGCCTCCTCTGCCTCTACGACCGAAGCCGCCGCCTCTTCTTCTCCGGCGACCACCTGCTGGAGAAGCTGTCGCCGAATCCCATCATCGAGCTCGGCCTGAAGGGCGAGGAGGGCGTGTTCAGGCCGCTCGTCGCCTACCTCGAGTCAGTCGGGCGGCTGCACGGCATGGAGGTGGAGCTCGTCTTGCCCGGGCACGGGCTCCCGTTCGGCCAGCACCGGCGCGTCATCGACGGGCTCGTCCAGTTCTACCGCGTGCGGCAAGGCAAGGCGCGCGAGGCGCTCGCCATGGGACCGCTCACGGGCTACCAGGTGGCCCAGGCGCTCTTTCCAGGGGCCCGCCCGCGCGACCTCTTCCTCGTCGTGTCCGAGACGATCGCCAACCTCGAGGTCCTCGAGGCCCGCGGCGAGGTGAGCCGCGACCTCGACGGCGGATCGTACCGGTTCAGGCTGGCCGCATGACGGCGAGGTCAAGACCTGTCGAAAAATGGATCGCCCGGCCGCTGGGCGAGGGCGGGGCGGGGGCGGCCTGCGCCCCCGGCTACTCAAGACCTGTCGAAAAATCGGCTGCGGTCGCAGGGGCCCGGGTGGGGCCCCGACGGCTCTGCCGACGGGGCGGGGGCGGCCTGCGCCCCCGGCTACTCAAGACCTGTCGAAAAATCGGCTGCGGTCGCAGGGGC
>JBGQLS010000313.1:0-7615 GCA_041500205.1 Anaeromyxobacteraceae bacterium
CCAACACCGTCACCACCGGCGTCGTCTCGGCGGTGCACCGCAACTTCAAGGCCGAGGATCGGACGCTCTTCGACTTCGTCCAGACCGACGCCTCCATCAATCCGGGTAACTCGGGTGGCCTGCTCCTCAACATCGAGGGGCAGCTCATCGGCGTCAACACCGCCATCCTGGGCGAGCGCAACGCGGGCATCGGCTTCGCCATACCCATCGATCGCGCGAAGCGCATCGCGGAGGACCTCATCCAGCATGGCGAGGTGCGCGAAGGCTACACCGGCCTCGAGGTGCAGGACCTGCCCGCGCCCGAGGGCGACGGCGCGAGGAAGGGGCCCCGGGGCGTTTCGGCGGCGGCGATCGAGCCCGGCTCTCCCGCCCTCGCGGCGGGCTTCCGTCAGGGTGACGTCCTGGAGACGTTGGACGGACAGCCCGTGGAGAGCGCCGAGGAGTACCGCTTCCGCATGCGTGATCTCCCCATCGGGGGTGCGGCGCGGGTGGAGGTCCAACGGGGGAAGGACCGACTGACCCTCTCCTTGCGGGCGGTCGACCTCTCGCCGGACAAGCTCGGGGAGCTCGTCACGCGCCGCACGGGGATCCAGGTCGGGGAGACGCGCGTCGGGGGCGAGCGCTACGTGGTGGCGAAGGCGATCCGGCGGGGCAGCCCGGCCGCGCGGGTCGGGATGGCCTCGGGCGACCTCATCCGGGAAGTGAACTCGCGAGAGGTGTCGAGCGTGGCGGACTTCCGTCGGCTGGCCGGGAAGGCGCGACGCTCCGGACAGCTCGTGCTGCTCGTGCAGCGCGGCTTCGCCGCCGAGCGCATCGCCTTCGACCTCGATTAGGGAGCCTGGGCTGAGTACCCGGGGGCGAAGGCCGCCCCCGCCCCGCCGGCAGAGCCGTCGGGGCCCCACCCGGGCCCCTGCGACCGCAACTGATTTTTCGACAGGTCTTGAGCAATCTGGGAGGAGCGCCGCATGGCCGACGAGAAGAAGGGACCGCCGTCGATCGACTTCTACACGTTCTGCCTCTCGCTGGGCTCGTCCGCCTTCGTGCACCTCGGCGACGCTCCGCACCCGGAGTCGGGCCAACCCGCGGCCGATCTCATGCTCGCCAAGCAGACCATCGACATCCTCGCGATGCTGCAGGAGAAGACGAAGGGGAACCTCGCGCCCGAGGAGGCGAAGTTCCTCGACAACCTGCTCGTCGATCTGAAGCTCCGCTACGTCTCGAGGTCGAGCGGGAAGGCAACCTAGGCGGTCACAGCCCGGCACCGACCAGGGTCTCGGCGAGGCGGCGAATGAGCTCCCTGCGCAGCACACGGCGGGTGCGCGCGACCGCGTTCGGGTCGCGGTGGCGTCCGCCGGGTATCCGCGGGGCACGTCGGGAACTGGGCGAGCCGCGGTTGCGGCGGCGCGCCGCTTCGACGACCCAGGCGATGCGGCGGCTGTCGAGATGCAGGACACTGCCTGGGTTCGGCTTCACGAAGAAGCCCAGGCCGCGCTCGGAGAGGACGCGGTGGAGCGCGCGGCGCGCCTCCGCGCAGAGTGAGAGGTCGACGACGTTGGGCACGGCCGATCCGTACGATCGATCGGCCGGGCGATCCATTTTCCGGCCGCGCGGCCTAGAACTGGACTTTGCGAGAGAGTTCCTCCGCGAAGAGGCGCTCGCGGAGCGCGGTGGAGGGCTCGAAGGGCAACACCGCCAGCACGCGCGCACCCGTGAGTCGCTCGATATCGCCCGCGTTGTACGGCTCCGAGGCGTCCCCTCCCGAGGAAGCCCGATCGAGCACGACGCCGTGCACAGCCAGATGGCGCGCGCGCAACGCCTCGCAGGTGAGCGCGGTGTGGTTCACGGTACCGAGCCCGGCGCGCGCCACCACCAGCACGGGAAGTCCGAGCGCGACCGCGAGGTCGGCGAACGTCTCACCGTCAGTGAGCGGAGTCAGGAGGCCCCCTGCGCCCTCCACCACCAGGGCCGCGTGGCGCGCCGCGAGGGTGCGCGCAGCGTCGAGGATGCGGGGGAGCGAGACCGTCTCCCCCGCCAGCCGCGCCGCCACCGCCGGCGCGAGCGGGGGTCCGAAGCTGTACGGGCACACGAGCTCCGGCGGATCGCCTCCGCCGGCTGCCGCCCGCAGGCGATCGGCGTCGGAAGGCTCGCCGGACACGTGCCCGGACTGGGCCGGCTTCATCGCGCCCACGTCGAGCCCGCGCGCCCGATGGCCGCGCACGAGCCCGCAGGCGACCTCGGTCTTGCCCACGCCCGTGTCGGTGGCGGTGATGAAGAGGCCTCTCATCTCCGCCCCCTCACCCTGACCCTCTCCCCCGCGGGGGAGAGGGGAGATGTCGGGCCACCCCTCTCCCGCTGGCGGGAGGCGTGTACGCCACACGTGACCAACCGGCTGGCCTGGATGAGTTCGCCTCCCTCTCCCGCCGAGCGGGAGAGGGTCGGGGTGAGGGCTTTCGCGTCACGCCAGCTCTCGGTCCAGCTTCCGCGTGGCCCTGTCGATCGAGGCGAGCGCGATGCCGGCGAGCTCCGTGAGGTCGTCCTCGGTCATGGCGAGCGGCGGCATGAGCACGACCACGTTCCCGAGCGGGCGCAGGATGGCGCCCAGCGCGCGCGCTTCCAGGCAGGCGCGGTGGCCGGCGCGCGCGTCGTAGGGGTACTCCTCCTTCGTGGCGCGGTCGCGAACCAGCTCGATCCCGACCATGAGGCCGCGCTGGCGCACCTCGCCCACGCGAGGGTGCTCGCGCGCCGGCATGAGGGCCCGGGCGAGCGCGCCGATCTTCGCCGGCAGCGACGCGAGGACCGCCTTGTCGCGGAAGAGCCGCATGCTGGCGAGGGCCGCGGCGCAGGCGAGCGGGTTACCGCAGAAGGTGTGCCCGTGGAAGAACGTCTTCTTCGCGTCGAAGGGACCGAGGAACGACTCGAACACCCGTTCGCTGGTGAGCGTCGCCGCGAGCGGCAGGTAGCCGCCGGAGAGCCCCTTCGCCACCGTCATGATGTCCGGCACGACCTCCTCCCACTCGACCGCGAACATGGTGCCGGTGCGCCCGAATCCGGTCGCCACCTCGTCGCAGACGAGGAGCGCCCCCTCGCGGTCGCACAGCTCGCGCATGCGGCGCAGATAGCCCTTCGGCTGCACGACCATGCCGTCCGCGCCCTGGACCAGCGGTTCGATCACGAGCGCCGCGATCTTGCCCTTCCTCTCGGCGAAGATGCGCTCCACCTCCCCAGCGCACTCCATGTCGCAGTTGAGCTGCTCCTTCCCGAGCGGGCAGCGGTAGCAGTAAGGCTGAGGAGCGTGGTTCACCGGGAACAGGAGCGGCCCGAAGATGCGGTGGAAGAGCTCGATGCCGCCCAGGGACACCGAGCCGATGGTGTCGCCGTGGTACCCGCCGCGCAGGGCGACGAACTCCTTGCGCGCCACGTCTCCGCGGAGCTGGTGGTGCTGGTAGGCCATCTTGAGCGCGATCTCGACCGCGGTGGAACCGGCGTCCGAGAAGAAGACGCGGGTGAGACCGCGGGGTGCCCAGCGGAGGAGCTCCTCGGCGCACTCGATGGAGGCGGTCGAGGCGAGCCCGAGCAGCGTCGAGTGCGCCACCCGATCGAGCTGCGCCCGCACGGCGGCGTCGATCTCCGGCACGCGATGTCCGTGCACGTTGCACCACAGGGAGGAGACACCGTCCAGGTAGCGCCGGCCGAGCGTATCGACCAGGTAGACGCCCTCGGCGGCGTCCACCACCAGCGGCTCCTCGGCGAGCCAGCCCTCCATCTGCGTGAAGGGATGCCAGAGGTTCTTGTGGTCGGACTCGCACAGGCGGCGGTGCCGCTCGAGGCGCTCTTCGTCAGTCATCACGCGCGGACGCTAGCGCAGACCCGCCCCGCGCGACAACCCGTCCGCGGCACCGGGCGAAGCCAGGCTCACGGCCTCTTGGGCCTCGGCACCGGCCGCCGGCCCGCGTTGCGCTTCCACGGCACGCCGCGAAGCCTGAGCCGTTCCCCTGGCCGCAGACGGCCCGTCCGGCGCAGCGCCTCCTCCACCAGCTGCGTGCTCGAGGGATCCGCCCAGCGCAAGAGCGCCTTCTGCATCCTCTTCTCCCGCATGTCGCGCACCACGTGCACGGGCTTCCCCGTGAACGGGTGATAACCCGACCAGTGCATGTCCGAGGCGAGCGTCATGGGCGTCGGCGTGAAGTCCTGGACCTGCTGCGGGCGCCACCCGTTCCGCTCGAGATACTCGAACAGCTCGACCGCGTCCTTCATGGCGCAGCCCGGGTGCGAGCTGATGAAGTACGGGACGAGGTACTGCTCCTTCCCCGCCTCCTTGCTGTACCGCGCGAATTCGTCCCGAAAGCGTTCGAAGTCCTCGATTCCAGGCTTCTTCATGATCTGGAGGACGTCGGGCGCGGCGTGCTCGGGCGCCACCTTGAGCTGTCCCGAGACGTGATGGGTGACGAGCTCCTTCAGGTACCGCTGCCCGTTCTGCTCGTCGTGGTGGGCGAGGTCGTAGCGCACGCCCGAGCCCACGAAGACGTGCTTCACGCCCTTCACCTGCCGTGCCTTTCCGTAGAGCTGCACCAGCGGCCCGTGGTCGGTCTTCCAGAACGGGCACACCCGCGGGTACACGCACGAGAGCCTCCTGCACTTCGAGTGTGCTTCCTCGCTCGTGCAGGACATCTGCCACATGTTGGCGGTCGCGCCGCCGAGGTCGGTGACCGTGCCCCGGAAGTCGCCCTGCGCGGCCATGGCCTCCATCTCGCGCAGGATGCTCGCCTCGGAGCGGCTGGTGACCTCGCGCCCCTGGTGCTCGGTGATGCAGCAGAAGGAGCAGCCGGCGCTGCAGCCTCGCAGGATCTGGATGGACCAGCGGATCTGCTCCAGCGCCGGGATATGGGCCCCGCCGTACGAGGGGTGCGCCGAGCGCGCGAACGGCAGCTCGCAGATCGCATCCAGCTCCTCGGTGCCGAGCGGCGCCGCTGGCTCGTTCACCACGACCACCTTCCCGGCCGGCCCGGCGCCGTGCCGCTGCGTCATGACGCGGGCGTTGGCGTGGTTGTGCTCGAGGTGGTAGCGCTTCGAGAAGAGCGCGAAGGTCTGCTTGTCGGCGCGGACCTCCTCGTACGAGGGCAGCGCGAGCACGCCGCGCGGGCGCGCGTCGAGGCCCGCCAGGGCGAGGTCCTTCGGCACGAGCGCGGTGCCCGGCACGTCCACAAGGCCGCAGGGATCCTCGCCCGACGCGATGCGCCGGGCGATCTCGAGGATGGGCCGCTCACCCTGCCCGTAGACCACGAGATCGGCGCAGCTCGCGGCCGCGATCGAGGGCAGCACCCGGTCGTCCCAGTAGTCGTAGTGCGCGATGCGCCGGAGCGACGCCTCGACGCCGCCTGCCACGATGGGCGTCCCGTCGCCGAAGGCCTCCCGGGCGAGCCGCGCGTACACCGTGACGGCGCGATCGGGGCGTCTCCCCGCCGCACCACCCGGCGTGTAGGCGTCGTCGGAGCGGCGCCGCTTGTGCGCCGTGTAGTGGTTCACCATCGAGTCCATCGCACCCGACGAGACGCCCACGAACAGGCGTGGCCTCCCCATGCGCGCGACGTCGGCAGGCGAGCGCCAGTCCGGCTGCGCCACCACGCCCACCCGAAGCCCCTGCGCCTCCAGGACCCGGCCGATGACGGCGGTGCCGAAGCTGGGGTGATCCACGTAGGCGTCGCCGGACACGAGGAGCACGTCCAGCTCGTCCCAGCCGCGCGCGCGCATCTCCTCCCGGGTGGTGGGCAGGAAGAGCTGGCGAGGCGACACGCGGGCTGGAGGTCGGGACGGCACGGTGACTTTCATACATGGTCCGACGCGGAGAAGAAATTCGGGCGAGCGAGGAACCGGCCGTTTCTCGTAGCGTGACGGTCGCGGTATTATCGCGATCGACGTCCAACGCCGAGCTCCTCTTCCTCCCGGTCAAAGAACCATGTCCGATCCCGCGAGCCATACGAACGAGTTGCGCCTCCTCGAGCTGAAGAAGCTCCGGGGTGGCCTATCGCCGGAGGAGGAGGCGCACCGCGTCTCCCTCTCGGGCGTGGTCCCGGCGTCCGCGCCCCGCGGCTTCGACGTGAGGGCCGCCGCAGCGCAGGTGCGAGCTCTCCTCGACTCAGCGCCGGCGACACCGCCCGAGGCGGTCCCCGTGAAGCCCGCCACCGCCGCGGCCTTCGCTCCGGCCGTGCCCGTCGTCCTCCCTCCGGCGGCGCCGTCCGAGGCCGATCCCCGCCAGGAGGCATGCGCTGTCCCGCTCTCCGACGCATGGAGCACGGCTGCGCCGGACCCGACAGCGGCCGCAGGTGAAGAAGGCGCGCGGGATCCGGGCGCGGCTCCGGACGCTCCCGTCTACGACGCCGCCGCTTACGGCCTCGATCCCAACGACCCGGATGCCGCCGCCTGGGCGGCCTGGTACGCGGAGCAGGGGTGGGATCCCGCCACAGCCTACGCCTACGCGCAGCAGATGAATGCGCAGTACGAGACGGACGCGAGCGGCGCCGGCGCCGAGTCGGCGGCCTGCGACCGGGGCGCTGGCGAGCTGCTCGCCCAGGATCCGAGCGCCGTCGCGCCGCCCGCGATCCCGGAGGCAACGCCTGGCGGGCCAGAAGAGATACCGGACCTGCTTCCAGAGGACGAACTCTCCTCCGCGGCGGCTTCGCCAGCTCATGGTGACGTGGCGGCCGGGGACGAGCCTGCGGGGCCTCGGGAATCGCTCGACGACCTGCTCGCTACGCCCCCGGGCGAGGACCCTGCGGCGTTCACGCCGATGAGCTCCGGGGAAGCGCTACGGGAGATTCCCCCGCTCGAGCTCGAGGCGCTGGACGGACCGCTCGACGAGCCGGCGGCCGTCGGGCCAGGAGAACCGGACGTCGCCGTTGACCTCTGGCCGACGTTCGGAGATCCAGCACCGGCCGACGGTCTGGCGGACCCGGAAGGCGCGGAACCGCCACTCGAGGTCACGGACGCGAGCGCTGCGGCGGCGCCCAGTGTGGATTGGGCCGAGCACGCGGTGCCAGCGGGCGATGAGCCCGTCGACTTCACCGCGTTCGAGGCGGAGCCGGCCGCTGCCACTCCGGCGCCGGAGGGAGGCCGCGAAGCGGAGCAGACCGCCATGTGGGAGTTCCCCGCCGCGCTGCGGCAGGATCTGGCGGCGGAGCTTCCTGCGCAGACAGACGTGAAAGCGGGCGCTGTGGACGAGTTCACCCCGCTCGACCTCGCGCACAGCGCCATGGAGACACCTTGGTTGGACACTCCACCCGCTCCGGAAGAAGACGGTCCTCCCTCTGCGCCCGCCGCCGGCATCGAAGGTGAGCGAGCTACCGAGTGCTCGGAGCCTCCTCCCCCCGAGCTGCTCGAAATCCAGGACGACGATATCCTCGAGGTCGGCGATGCCGTCGTCGAGGTCGCGGACGCCACTGTGGCGGACCCCTTACAGAAACCTGGAGGCGCTCCGCCGGAAGAGGCGGTGTTACCTCCGCCAGACATCGAGCCGCTGAATGCAGCGGAGGCGGTGGAATTCGTGACCACGCCGCACGAGCCGACGTTGGCCTTCGACCCGCGACCGCTCGAACCGGCGGCGGACGAGCTCGAGCCTTCC
>JBGQLS010000314.1:0-7608 GCA_041500205.1 Anaeromyxobacteraceae bacterium
AGGGGCGCTGGCGCGAGACTGCGACGGCTTTGCCGGGAACCCCTGATCGCGCTTGCCGCGATCAGGGGCGCTGCCGCGAGACTGCGACGGCTTTGCCGGCGCAGTCGAACCATTCCGTAGCGCGGGGGCTTGTCCCCCGCTGCTGTCGAGGGCTCCTTGCCGAGTCTTCTCCCGCGCGGTATTTACGCCGTGCGCCGCCCCCCCGCGAGGTACCCGCCCATGATGCCCACCCAGCGCCTCTCCGAAGCCGATCCCGACATCTTCCGCCTCATCCGGGAGGAGACGCGCCGGCAGGCGGAAGGTCTCGAGCTCATCGCGAGCGAGAACTTCGTCTCGCCAGCCGTGCTCGAGGCGCTCGGGTCGACCCTGACGAACAAGTACGCGGAGGGATACCCGGGGAAGCGCTACTACGGCGGCTGCGCGGTGGTGGACCAGGTGGAGCAGATCGCCATCGACCGGGCGAAGAAGCTCTTCGGCGCCGACCACGCGAACGTCCAGGCGCACTCCGGGTCGCAGGCGAACATGGCCGCCTACTTCGCCCTCGCGAAGCCCGGCGACACGCTCCTCGCCATGAGCCTCAACTTCGGCGGGC
The DNA here is from genome assembly GCA_041500205.1 of Anaeromyxobacteraceae bacterium. Taxonomy (GTDB): domain Bacteria; phylum Myxococcota; class Myxococcia; order Myxococcales; family Anaeromyxobacteraceae; genus Anaeromyxobacter_A. The sequence continues at coordinate 593 of JBGQLS010000314.1, forward strand.
ACCTGACGCACGGGTCACCGGTGAACTTCTCCGGCAAGCTCTTCAAGATCGTCCCGTACGGCCTCAAGGAGGGCGTCGAGACGGTCGACATGGACGAGGTGGCGCGGCTGGCGAAGGAGCACAAGCCGCGGATCATCGTCGTCGGCGCAAGCGCCTATCCTCGCACCCTCCACTTCGACCAGTTCGCCGAGATCGCGAGCTCGGTCGGCGCGGCGGTGGTGGTCGACATGGCGCACATCGCCGGCCTGGTGGCGGCGGGGCTCCACCCGTCGCCGGTGCCGCACGCCGAGATCGTCACCACCACCACCCACAAGACCCTGCGTGGGCCGCGCGGGGGCATGATCCTGTGCCGGGAGGCGTTCGCCAAGACCCTCAACTCCCAGATCTTCCCTGGCATCCAGGGCGGACCGCTCGAGCACGTCATCGCCGCCAAGGCAGTGGCCCTGGGAGAGGCGCTGCGCCCCGAGTTCAAGGAGTACCAGCGCCGCGTCGTCGAGAATGCCCAGGTGCTCGCGGAAGGGCTCGCCCGCGCCGGGTTGCGGCTCGTCTCGGGCGGCACGGACAACCACCTCATGCTGGTGGACCTGCGTCCCAAGAAGCTCACCGGGAAGGTCGCCGAGGAGGCGCTCGGCCGGGCCGGCATCACCGTCAACAAGAACATGATCCCGTGGGACCCCGAGAAGCCGATGACCACCTCCGGTATCCGCATCGGGACCCCGGCGCTCACGACGCGCGGCATGGGCCCGAAGGAGATGTCCCTCGTGGCGAGCCTCATCGGCCGCGTCCTCGACGCGAAGGACGACGAGGCGGCACTCGCCCGGGTGCGCGGAGATGTGAAGGACCTCTGCCAGCATTTTCCGATGTACAGGGGGATGTACTAGGTCCCCCGGGAATCCTCGGAGCCGCCCGCCATGCGCTGCCCCTACTGCGGCCACCTCGAGGATCGCGTCGTCGACTCGCGCGATGCGCAGGAGGGGCTCGCCACGCGCCGGCGCCGGGAGTGCATCGGGTGCGCGCGCCGTTACACTACCTACGAGCGCGTCGAGGACGTCGTCCCCCAGGTGGTGAAGAAGGACGGCCGGCGCGAGGCCTTCGACCGGCGCAAGATCGTGGAGGGGCTCCTTCGCGCCTGCCAGAAGCGGCCCATCTCCCGCGAACAGATCGACGACCTCGTCTCGAGCGTGGAGCGGCGGGTCCAGGAGTTCGGCGAGCGCGAGGTGGCGAGTCACGTGCTCGGAGAAGCAGTGATGGAGAGGCTGCGGGAGCTCGACCAGGTGGCCTACGTGCGCTTCGCCTCGGTCTACCGCGCCTTCGAAGACGTGGGCGAGTTCATGAGCGAGCTGGAGGGCCTGGCGCGTGCTCCGGCCGGCCGGCGGGGGCGATGACGCGGATCCTCGTCCGGGCCCGGGGCAGCCGGCGCACTGGCTCCCGCCGCCCGAACCCCGCGCTCTTCGACCGTGCGGTGGCGGAGTTCTTCATGCGCCTCGCCCTGCGCGAAGCGAGCAAGGGGCTCGGCCGGACCAGTCCCAACCCCGCCGTCGGCGCGGTGCTAGTGAAGAACGGGCGCGTCATCGCGCGCGGCCACCACGCCCGGGCCGGCGGGCCGCACGCGGAGGTGGTGGCGCTCCGCGCCGCGGGGGCGCGCGCGGCGGGCGCGGACCTGTACACCACGCTCGAGCCGTGCAACCACTGGGGCAAGACGCCTCCCTGCAGCCTCGCCCTCGTCGAGGCTGGCGTACGCCGGGTCTTCGTCGGCTCGCGCGATCCCAATCCGCTCGTGAACGGCCGCGGCTTGGCCCGCCTGCGCCGCGCCGGCGTGGAGGTGGTGACCGACGTCCTTCGAGACGCCTGCGACGCTCTCGGTGCACACTGGTTCCGCTTCATCAAGAGCGGCCGGCCCTTCGTGACGTTGAAGGCCGCCGTCACCCTCGACGGCAAGATCGCGACGCGGAGCGGCGATTCGCGCTGGGTGACCGGCGCGGCGGCCCGCGAGGAAGTGCACCGGCTGCGCGATCGCGTGGACGCGGTGCTGGTCGGCGCCGGCACGGCCCGCGCGGACGATCCTCTGCTCACCACGCGGCTCCCCGGGGGCAGGGGTCGCGACCCGCTGCGGATCGTCCTCGACTCCCGCCTCGCGCTGCCCTCGTCGCTCAAGCTGTTCCACCCGAACTCGGCCGCGCTCACCCTCGTCGCCACCACGTCCTCGAAGCAGCGCCGCTTCGGCCCGGGAGTCGAGATCCTGTGCTGCCGGACCCAGGGCAGGCATGTCGACCTCGAGGATCTGCTCGGAAAGCTGGCCCAGCGCGGCATCACGCACCTGCTCGTCGAGGGAGGCGCGGAGGTGCACCAGGCATTTCTCGCCGCGAGACTCGTCGACCGGGTTGTGCTTTACCTCTCGCCCAAGCTTCTCGGGGGTGGCAAGGATTGGCTCGGGGGAGATGGTCCAGAGCGCATGGACGACGCGCTCAGGCTGGAGGGGGTCGAGGTACGCCGGGCAGGGGAGGACTTGGTCGTGACCGGGACGCCGGCAGCCCCGCCTCGGCCGCCGCGCCGGTTCCCCAAGCCGAGCCTGACTCGCAGCGGGCGGGAGCTGGCTCAGGGTCGCGGCGGACCTCGCCGAACTGCTCGGAACGTCTTGGCAAATTCGCGGCACAACGGCTAGGATTCGCGCACTCATGTTCACCGGCCTCATCTCCGACGTAGGAACGGTCGAGCGCGTTGCCCCTCGGCAGGGGGGTGCGCGCCTCACGCTCCGGCCCCGCACCCTCGACGTGAACGATCTCGTGCTGGGCGAGAGCGTGGCGTGCTCCGGCTGCTGCCTCACGGTGGCGGAGCGCGGCGGTGGTGTCGTCTCCTTCGACGCCGTGCCGGAGACGCTCTCACGCACCACCATCGGCGCCTGGCGCCCCGGTACCACGGTGAACCTCGAACGCGCACTCGCGATCGGCGACAGGCTCGGCGGTCACATCGTGGCGGGCCATGTGGACGCGGTGGGGGAGATCCTGGCGCGCTCGCCGGAAGGGCAGGGGGCGCGACTCACCATCTCCTTGCCTGCTGCCATGGCGGCCCTCGTCGCCGAGAAGGGCTCGATCGCCGTGGACGGCATCTCGCTGACCGTGGCGCGCGCGCACCGCGATCGCTTCGAGCTGGCCCTCATCCCCGAGACGCTCGGCCGTACCACCCTCGGCGGGGCTGCGGTCGGGACACGAGTCAACCTGGAGGCCGACGTGGTGGCGCGGCATATCGCGCGGCTCGTCGAGCTGGGAGGCGCGCCGGCTGGCCTCGAGGCGGGCGCGCTCGCCCGCTGGGGCTACGGCGGAGGGGCGGCATGATCGAGCACGGGCAGCACGCTGTGGAGCGTATCCAGAACGCCGTCGAGTATTTCCGGCGCGGCAAGATGATCATCCTCATCGACGACGAGGATCGGGAGAACGAGGGCGATCTCTGCGTCGCCGCCGAGAAGGTCACGCCCGAGGCCATCAACTTCATGGCGAAGCACGGCAGGGGCCTCATCTGCCTCGCGCTCACCGAGGAGAAGGTCCGCCAGCTCCGGCTGCCGCTCATGGTGGACGAGGGCGCCAACACCTCCACCTTCGGCACGGCCTTCACGATCAGCATCGAGGCCGCCAAGGGCGTCACCACCGGGATCAGCGCCAAGGACCGCGCCCACACCGTGCTGACCGCGGTGAAGGACGACGCGCGCCCCGAGGATCTCGCGCGCCCTGGCCACGTGTTCCCGCTCCGTGCGCGCAAGGGTGGCGTGCTGGTGCGCGCTGGGCAGACCGAGGGGTCGGTGGATCTGGCGCGGCTGGCCGGTCTGAGAGCGTCCGCCGTCATCTGCGAGGTGATGAACGACGACGGGACCATGGCCCGCCTCCCGCAGCTGGAGAAGCTGGGCAAGCAGTTCGACCTGCCCATCGTCTCGGTGGCTGACCTCATCGCCTACCGGATGACGAAGGACCAGCTGGTTCGTCGCGCCTCGGAGGCGCCCCTCCCAACAGTCTGGGGCGCCTTCACCGCGGTCGCCTACGAGAACGACGTCGACCGGTTCCAGCACGTCGCGCTCGTGAAGGGGAAGTGGACCGAGGACGAGCCCGTCATGGTCCGGGTCCACTCGAAGTGCCTCACCGGTGACGTGTTCGGCTCGGAACGGTGCGACTGCGGGTCGCAGCTGCACGCCGCCCTGCGCCAGATCGATCGCGCCGGGAAGGGCGTCCTCGTCTACCTCGACCAGGAAGGTCGGGGGATAGGGCTCGTGAACAAGCTCAGGGCCTACAACCTGCAGGACCAAGGTTACGATACCGCCGAGGCCAACGTGAAGCTCGGCTTCAAGCCCGACCTGCGCGACTATGGCATCGGGGCCCAGATCCTGCGCAACCTGGGCGTGAAGAAGATGCGGCTCCTCACCAACAACCCGAAGAAGATCGTCGGGCTGGAGGGGTACGGCCTCGAGGTGGTGCAGCGGGTCCCCATCGAGACGCCGCCCAATGCACGCAACCGCGCCTATCTCGTCACCAAGCGCGACAAGCTCGGCCACCTGCTCACTTTCGCGTCGCCACGCCCGTCCAAGGCTCGCTCGGGCGCGCGCGTGAAGGGAAGGAAGCGATGAACGTCTACGAAGGATCCCTGGTCGCGACCGGCCTCCGCTTCGGGGTGGTCGTCGCGCGCTTCAACTCGCTCGTCACCGAGCAGCTCCTCTCCGGCGCGATCGACACCCTCCGCCGGCACGGCGCGGACGAGGCGGCCATCGACGTCTACCGTTGCCCGGGTACCTTCGAGCTGCCGGCCCTCCTGAAGCGGGTCGCCGCGAGCGGCCGCTACGACGCCGTGATCGCCCTGGGCGCCGTCATTCGCGGCGGCACGCCGCATTTCGAGTACGTGGCCGCCGAGGCGACCAAGGGCGTAGGCGTCGTCTCGCTCGAGGCGAGCTGCGCCGTCGCCATGGGCATCCTCACCTGCGACACCATGGAGCAGGCCCTCGAGCGCGCCGGCGTGAAGGCTGGCAACAAGGGGGCCGACACCGCCGTCGCGGCGATCGAGCAAGCCAACGCCTTCAAAGCTGCATCGGGCGCGGTGCGCCCGGGCAAGCGGGCGGAGTAGTAGGTGTCGCGCGCCGAGGTCCCTCGTCCAGCGGGCAGGCGCGCGCGCGCGGACTAGCCCATGGCCCAGGCAAAGCGTACGAAGGCCCGCGAACGCGCCGTCCAGGCGCTCTATCAGATCGACGTCGCCGCCACGGACCTCGACGAGGCGCTCTCGCGCTTCTGGAGGAGCTTCGAGCCCGTGGAGCGCGAGGTCATGGATCTGGCCGAGGCCCTCGTGCGCGGGGTTGCCGAGCACCGACGCACCGTCGACGACGCCATCGAGTCGGTCTCGACCAACTGGCGGCTCGACCGCATGGCGAGGGTCGACCGGAACATCCTGCGGCTCGCGGTGCACGAGTTGCTGCACCGGCCGGAAGTCCCGGTGAAGGTGGTCATCAACGAAGCGATCGAGCTCGGAAAGAAGTATGGGAGCGAGAGCTCGGGTGCGTTCATCAACGGCGTCCTGGACAAGATCGCCCAGTCCCTGCCTGCGGCGAGGCGCGCCGACGGCAGGGACGGGCAATGAAGCGCGAGCGCGACGAGGCGCAGCGGGTGGCGATGACGCGCATCGAGACGGCCGACCTGGGCCTCCCCGCCATCGACGCGCTCGATGTCGACGCGCTGGCGGTCTTCGTCGGCCCGGAGCGGCCGCTCCAGGGCCTGGCGGGCTTCGCCGACTGGCGCCTGTGCGGCCTCATCTCGCGCGCCATTCGCGACGGTAGCTACGGCCCCGATACGGGCGAGGCGCTCCTGCTCCCGTCCGGCGGACGCATCGCCGTGCCGCGCATCTTCTGCTTTGGCCTTCCCCGGCCGGCCCCCGACCAGGCCGCGTTCGAGGGGCAGGTGCGGCGGTTGTGCGGGGCCATGCACAAGGCGGGCAGCGTGAGCTGGGCGGGGGCCCTCCCGCCGCTCGCACCCGAGGTGGAGGTTGCCGCCGGACGGCTGTTCCTCGAGGCGCTCTTGCCGGTCGCGCCCCACAAGCTGGTCCTGCTGGGCGACGCCCGCGCCCTGCACAAGGAGCTCGCGGCGGCTCGCGAGGCGCTCGGCGCGCGCGAGCTCGAGCTCGTCCCGCCGGTCTCGCGGGTGGAGATGCCCTCCCGGTCGGCCGGCTTGCCGCACCCCGGCGCCGTGCTACGATGACCTGCTGTACCTTGGCTGCCGGCGCCGCGATCGGAAGCAGCGGGACGAGCTGGCGGTGGCCCCGAGCTACTGGGCGGCGCGCGCATGCCAGATCGCCGTTCCGAGAAGGCCCTCGCCGACTTCATCTCCGAGGCGCAGGAGACGATAGAGACCCTCGACAAGAGCCTCGCCCGCCTCGACGAGACGCGCCGCGGCGGGGAAGCCGATCCTGACACACTGAACGCCGTCTTCCGGGCCGCGCACTCCCTCAAGGGCCTCGCCGCCATGTTCGGCGTGGAGCGCATGCTGGCGCTCGCGCATGCGCTCGAGGACCGGCTCGACGACGTGCGGATGGGCCGCCGATCGCTCGACACCGCCACGCTCGAGGTGCTCAGCTCGGCCCCTGTCGTCTTCCGCAAGATCATCGCCGAGGAGGCGGCGCGACAGCCGCCCGCCAGCGCGCAGCAGGCAGGCGAGCTCGCGGCCAGGCTGCGCGGTGGCGACGCGCGGGATGCTCCCGCGGCGGACCTGATCTCCGAGGTCGGGCTCGACGACTCGGTGCGTGCGGTGCTGACGGAGTACGAGGAGCATCGGCTGCGCGCGAATCTCGAGCGCGGCGCGCGCCTCTACCGCGTCAGGGTTGGCTTCGATCTGGCGACCTTCGACACCGGCCTCGAGGAGCTGAAGAAGCGGCTCAAGCCGATCGGCGAGATCATCTCGACGCTCCCCTCTCCCGAGCCGGGGGATCCGAGCGCCATCTCCTTCGACGTGCTGCTGGGAAGCGCCGAGCCTCTCGAGCGGGCCCGCGACGCAGCC
>JBGQLS010000315.1:0-7579 GCA_041500205.1 Anaeromyxobacteraceae bacterium
CCCCGCCGGGCAAAGCCCATCGGGGCCCCACCCCGGCCACGCCGCAGAGCGATCACATTTTTCGACAGGTCTTGAGTCCAGGCCTTCCCCCTTCGCGTGACGGACCGAACCCCTTCGCGTGACGGACCGAACCCCTTCGCGTGACGGACCGAACCTCTTCGTCAGAGAAACGCGGTCAGCGGAAGTTACCGCCTCTGGTTCCGGAGACCCTTCTCGACCGGGTAGCGGTCCCTTTGGGGCCCTACCGTCGAGTCGAGGTTCGTCGTCGTGACCCCTTACACCCCTAGTCTAGGTGACAGTAACCGCCTCCTCCGCCAGCCCGTGGGCCTCGCCCGGCGTACGCCATCCGGCGACCAGGACGACGGAGATCCAGATGAGGTCGGCCAGCACCAGGTGGACGACCTGGAGCGGCACGGGAGCAAGGAGGAAGACGTTCGCCGCTCCGACCGCCAGCTCTACCAGCACGAGCACGGTCGCGGAGAGCGCCGCCAGCCGGACGTGGGGCTCCGGGCAGGCCCGCGCCGCGCGGCGGGCACCCGCCACGAGCAGCAAGCCCGCGGCGCCCGCGACGAAAGGATGGATCACGCGCAGCCGCAACAGCAGGCTCGTCCCGCCGCCGAGCTCCTGCCTCAGCCCTGCGCCGAAGCTCGTCGCGGGGAACAGCGTGTCCCCCAGCGCGGCGATGGCGCCTGTCACGCCGGCCAGCACCGTCGCCGCCAGGCCCAGGGCAAGCAGCGCAGGCAGCGCGCTCCGCGAGCGGAGGGCACGTCCGCTCCGCCTGCTGCTCGAGGAGGCCGTCAACGCGAGCGCCGCCAGGAGGAGGAACGTGTTCGCGAGGTGCAGCGCCATGGCCCAGCCGCGGCCGGCCGAGGCGTCCGCGGCGACCCAGCCGAAGAGGACAAGCCCGGCCCCGAGCAACGCCTCGGTGACGATGAAGAGAAGGGAAAGAGCCGCAGCGCCGCGCGCAGGGTGCCCACGGGGAAAGGCGCGGCGAGCCCAGACCGCCAGCGCGAACACGAGCACGAGGGCGATCCCGCTCGACGCCCTGTGTGTGAACTCGACCACGGTCTCGGCGGCTGGCGACCGGGGGACCACCTGGCCGTTGCAGGTAGGCCAGTGCTGCCCACACCCGGCACCCGATCCGGTGGCGCGTACCAGAGCGCCCCAGGCGATCACCGCGACATCGTAGGCGAGCACTGACCAGGCGAAGCGCGTGAACGGTTTCATGCCGCCGAGTCAAATCACCCAAGCCCTGGCGATGGCAACGCACGCGTTGCGGTATGCCCAAGAGGGTCCCGACAGAACGCACCCCGCTCCGCCACGACGTAAAACCCCCACCTCGCTGGAGCGCACGAACTCGACCTCGGAGAGTCGACGAGCTTCATGCTGTTCTTGCGAAGCGCGACCTGCTTAGCTGGCAGCCGAGGCCCGGCTAGTCCGACCGCGCCCTGGAGGCCACCGTGCTCGAATTGTTCCAGACGCGCGCCGAGGCCGTGAGCGCGCAGGTGCACCGCTTCCCCGGGAAGCCGGCGGCCCTCGACTTCATCCTCGGCGCACTCGAGACGGAGGGGGTCTCGGACGCGCCGGGCTGCCACGCCGTCTGGGCGAGCAGCCGCTTCCTCGAAGGCATCGACCGCGCCAGGATCGCGGCGCAGGCGCCCGGTATCCGGTTCGACGTCACCCGTGAGCTGGCGGCGACGGCCAGGGTCGGCGTCAGCCAGATGGACTGGGCCATCGCGAACACGGGCACGCTCGTCCAGGTCTCGACGCCCGTCGAGCAGCGCCTCGTCTCCACGTTGCCGATGGTCCACGTCGCGATCGCCGCCAGCAGCCGCATCGTGCCGGACCTGGCGGGCTTGCTGACCAGGGTCCGCCCCGAGGAGGCCGGCTACCTGGCGTTCATCACCGGGCCGAGCCGGACTGCGGACATCGAACGGGTCCTCACCATCGGCGTCCACGGCCCGGAGCGGCTCGTCATCGTCCTCGTCGACGACCTCTGATCACGCAGAAGGGCGGGACTCGTTCTCGCCACGGGAGCCGCGATGCGCAAGGAGTTCAAGGAGTCGATCGCGAAGGCGCTGGCCAACCCCAACCTGACCGGCGCGCTGGGGAAGTTCTCGGAGGCCTATCGGGTGAGCCGCGCCAAGGCGTACCAGGGCGTCGACTTCGAGGCGGTGCGGACCCGGATCGCGGAAGTGAAGGGCGCCGCGGCCTCGCGCATGGACGAGCTGGCCGAGGAGTTCGCCAGGAACGCCACGGCCAAGGGCGCCCAGGTCTTCCGGACGAATAGCCCCGAGGGCGTGAGGGGCTACATCCTGGACCTCGCCAAGGCGAAGGGCGTCCGGAGCATCGTCAAGTCGAAGTCGATGGCGACCGAGGAGATCCACCTCAACGCGCATCTCCAGAAGGAAGGCATCCAGGTCAAGGAGACCGACCTCGGTGAGTGGATCATCCAGCTCGCCGGGCAGACTCCGTCACACATGGTGATGCCGGCCATCCACATGACCAAGGAGGAGGTCTCCGACCTCTTCAGCAAGGAGGTGGACGAGCGGCTCAGCTCGGACATCCCTCGCCTGGTCAAGGTGGCGCGCGAGCAGCTGCGCCCGAGGTTCCTCGAAGCGGACATGGGGATCTCCGGCGCCAACATCGCCGTCGCGGAGACGGGCACCCTCGTCATCATCACGAACGAGGGAAACGCCCGGCTCGTCACCACGCTGCCCAGGATCCACGTGGCGGTGGTGGGGATCGAGAAGCTCGTCGGCAAGGTCGAGGACGTGGTGCCGATCCTCACCGCGCTGCCCAAGAGCGCCACCGGTCAGCTCCTCACGAGCTACGTGTCCATGATCACCGGCCCGGTGCCGAACACCGACGGGTCGATGAAGGATCTTCACATCATCCTCATGGACAACCGGCGCACCGAGATGGCACGGGACCCCAAGTTCAAGCAGGCGCTGCAGTGCATCCGATGCGCGTCGTGCCTGAACGTGTGCCCGGTCTACCGCCTCGTGGGCGGTCATGTCTTCGGGAAGGTCTACACGGGAGGCATCGGGACCATCCTCACGGCCTGGTTCGACGAGCTGAAGCAGTCGGAGGAGATCCAGGGGCTCTGCATCCAGTGCGGCAACTGCAAGGAGGTCTGCCCCGGGAAGATCGACATCCCGGAGCTCATCCTCGAGATCCGGCGCCGCCTCGCCAAGGACAAGGGCCAGGGCATCGTGCAGAAGGCGATCTTCACGGTCGTCAACAATCGCAAGCTCTTCCACTCGATGCTGCGGACCGCCTCCATCGCGCAGAAGCCCTTCGCGAAGAAGGGCTTCATCCGCCATCTGCCGATGTTCCTGTCGAACCTGACGGACTTCCGCAGCCTCCCGGCCATCGCGGACAGGCCGCTCCGGGATACCATCCGGGAGATACCCCAGCCGCGGTGCAGGGAGAAGGCCGTCTTCTACGCAGGCTGCCTCATCGACTTCGTCTATCCGGAGATGGGCGAGGCGGTCGTGCGAATCCTGAACAAGGCCGGGATCGAGGTCCTCTTCCCCGAGAAGCAGACCTGCTGCGGCGCGCCGGCGCGGTACAGCGGCGCCTTCGAGGTGGCCGGCCAGAACGCCGCCGACAACATCCACGCCCTGCTCGAAGTGGACGCGCAGTACATCGTCTCCGCCTGCCCGACCTGCACCGTGGCGCTGAAACAGGAGTTTATCGCCACGCTCGAGAGCCTCGGCCGGGGTGAGCTGATCCCGAAGGCGACCCAGGTCGCGGCGCGCGCCGTCGACTTCTCTACGCTGGTGTCGAGGCTCGTCGCCGAGAAGCGGCTCACGTTCAAGGAGGGCGAGGGGCTCGGGAAGTTCACCTACCACGACTCCTGTCACCTCAAGCGGACGCTCAACGTCAGCGCGGCGCCCCGGGAGCTCCTGAAGCAGGCGGGAGGGGAGCTGGCCGAGATGTCGGAGGCCGACATGTGCTGTGGCATGGGGGGCTCGTACAGCCTGAAGCTGCCGGAGATCTCCGCCCCGATGCTCGAGCGCAAGCTCGGCAACATCAAGGCGACCGGCGCCCGACTCGCGGTGATGGACTGCCCCGGCTGCGTCCTGCAGATCCGGGGCGGGTTCGACAGGGAGGGCGGAGAGACGCGGGTCCAGCACACCGCGGAGCTCGTCGAGAAGGCGCTGAAGTAGCCGTCGTCTCTGTCGGCGTGGCGGGCACGTACGCTGGAAGAAGAGCACGATACCCATCCTCTCCCACGCCGCGATCGGACCGATCGGCGGGAGACCACGGCCCCGGCGCCGCGACGAAGGACAACGACCCGCCGGGGAAGGACCCTGGCTCCGGGTTTCACTGCGCTGCAGCCGACCAGGGGCTATCCTGCTCGTGTGCGACTCCACCTGCTCCGCCGGCCGGCGGACCTGGCGGGTGCGCACCTGATAGGAAGGGCGCTCCATGGATCTCATCCAGGCGGCAAGGGAGCTGTTAGAGAGCCCGTCTCGCGCGTTCGCGTTCCGACTCTGGGACGGCACGGTCATGCCGCCGGCGCGGGACGGCGGCGCGCTGGGGCAGGTAGTGCTCCTCTCTCCGCGCGCCCTCGATGCCCTGCTACCACCCGCCTCCGAGCGGCGGCTCGCCGAGGCCGTCCTCGACGGCGACATCGAAATCGAGGGCGACGCCATCGCGGTCCTCGTGTCGGCCGCGCGGTGGGAGGGGCCCCGCGCGCGGGTGTCGCTCGCACGGGCGCTGGCGTCAGTCGTGGTCCAGCGTGCGCTCGCCAAGGGGGGAGGTGGCGCCTTCGCGCAGGCCCTCGTATCGCGCCTCCATACCGTCTCGCGCGATCGAGAGGCGGTCCGCCACCACTACGATCTCTCGGACGACTTCTACCGGCTCTTCCTCGACCCCGCCATGGTGTACTCCTGCGCCTACTTCGCCGAAGGGGGCGAAGCGCTCGAGCAGGCGCAACAGGCGAAGCTCGACCTCGTCTGCCGCAAGCTCGGGCTCGCGCCTGGTGAACGCCTCCTCGACGTGGGCTGTGGGTGGGGCGCGTTCCTGATGCACGCCGCAGAGCGACACCGGGTGGACGCACTGGGGATCACGCTCAGCAAGAACCAGCTCACCGAGACGAAGCGGCGCCTGGCGCTCTCGGGAGCCGCTTCCCGCGTCGCCGTGGCGGCGGCTGACTACCGCACGCTCTCCGCCTCCGAGAAGTTCCACAAGGTAGCCAGCATCGGGATGATGGAGCACGTCGGCAGGAACCGGCTCGACGAGTACTTCGGAGCCGTTCACCGCCTCATGCACCCGGGCGGCCTCTTCCTCAACCAGGCGATCGCCGACAATTCCCCGGACGCCACCACGCTCCCCTGGGCCAGCCGGCGCGAAGGGGGCTTCATCGCCCGCTACATCTTCCCCGACCACGACCTCGTCCCGCTCGGCCAGGTCGTGGCCGCCGCGGAACGCGCCGGCTTCGAGGTGCGCGACGTCGAGTCCTTGCGGGAGCACTACGACGAGACGCTGGCGATCTGGCTCGAGCGCCTCGAGGCGCGCTTCGACGAAGCCGAGAAGCTCGTCGGCCGGCGGCGTGCGCGCGCCTACCGGCTGTACCTCGCCTCGTCCGCCGCGGCGTTCCGCCTCGGCCGGATCAGCGTGTTCCAGCTCCTGCTCGCCAAGCCCTCGGCGGAGGGCCGCGCGGTGAGCGTGCCCCGCTGTCGCGCCGATTGGTACCGGCGTGCTCCTTCGGCCGCGCGCGCCGGGAGCGCCTGGCGCGCCAGGCCATCGCAGCAGTCCGCGTCGCAGCCCGAGGAGACTCCTCGAGACACACGGAGTAGCCGGGGCTCGCGCCGCCCCGCCCCGTCGGCAGAGCCGTCGGGGCCCCACCCTGGCTAAGAAGCCAAGGGCATTTTTCGACAGGTCTTGAGTAGCCGGGGCTCGCGCCGCCCCGCCCCGCCGGCAGAGCCGTCGGGGCCCCACCCTGGCTAAGAAGCCAAGGGCATTTTTCGACAGGTCTTGAGTGCGCCGGGAGGGACCCGAACGAGCGCCGCCCACGCTCGCGAGGGACAGTAGACAGGCTTCATGGTGACGAAGCTTGTCTTGACCGACGAGGAGTGGCGGAAGCGGCTCGAACCCGAGGAGTACGAGGTGCTGCGGGGTCACGGGACCGAGCGGGCCGGGAGCGGCTGCTTCGTCGGGACCCACTCACCCGGGACCTACGTCTGCGCCGGCTGCGGGAACCCGCTGTTCCGCTCGGGTGCGAAGTTCGAGTCGGGGACGGGCTGGCCGTCGTTCACTCGCCCCGTCTCTCCCGACGCGGTCGTCACCTACCAGGACAGCGCGTATGGGATGACCCGCACGGAGGTGCGGTGCGCCCGGTGCGACGGGCACCTCGGACACGTCTTCCCCGACGGCCCGCCCCCTGCCGGCCAGCGGTACTGCATGAACTCCGTTGCCATGCGCCACATCCCGGAAGGCGAACAGATTCATCCGGTAGCGCAACCCACTTGAAAACTCGCTCAAGCTGGCGTTCGGGCTACGCTTTTAGCTGATCGCTCGTCGTGATCCCGCCTCGGCGGCGGCCTCCGGTGCCTCGTGACGGCCGGTATTCCTCGACGGTTCCTGTCACATCTTGCCGCGCCGCGTCTCCTTTGATCGAACGGCCGCAGGTTCCAGGAGCGCCCGCGGGGGGCGCTCCTGAAACTCGCGGTCGGCGCGTGCCTGCGCCCCGCGCGTCGATATCGTGGGCGAGAAGAACGCGCCGTCAATGGCGCGCCGTCAGCGAAGCCGCAGCTCATCCGGGGCCGATCCTGGCGCCCCGGGCCGAGCGCGACAGCGTCCGGACCGCCCACCAGGCCACGCCGACGAGAGCGACCACCCCCGAGAGACCTACGCCGGACATCCCGAGCGCCCCTGGCTCGCGCCTCGCCTGCCAGGCCGCGAGCGCGAGGAGCGAGGCCGGCAGGAGCACGAGCCCCACCACGACCGGAAGGCCGCCGGGGATCCGGAATGGGCGCGGCAGCGACGGCTCGCGGATGCGGAGCGCCACCAGCGCCGCCAGCTCGAGGACGAGGGCCGCGCCGTAGAGCAAGACGTCGATCACCACCAGCCGTCGCAGACCCAGCCCGATGCAGAGCGCCGACAAGGAACCGCCGAGGACGACCGAGGCCGCCGGCGCCTGTGTTCGCGAGCTGCGGCGCGCGAGAGCGCGAGGCAGCCAGCCGTCCTCGGCGAGCGCGACCGGGAGCCGCGACCACGAGAGGAGGAGCGCGTTGTACATGCCGATCGCGGAGATCGCGCCGCCCGCGGTGACGAGCGCCGCGAGCCCGCCGCCACCGAACCGAGCGCCGACCTCGACCCAGCTCCCGGACGACCACGCGGACGCCGGCATCCCCGTCGCCGACGCGGCAGCGACGGTCGCCACGTAGCACGCCGAGATGACCAGCGTCGCGAGGAGCATGGCGCGCGGGTAGCTCCGGCCTGGCGCCCTCACCTCCGCAGCGAAGGTGGAGGCGTTGTCGAAGCCCATGAGGTTCCACATCGCGAGCAGGAGGCCCGCGACGAGCGCGCCCTGGTCGGTGGGCGCTCCGGCCTCGAAGGCCGCCCG
>JBGQLS010000316.1:0-7558 GCA_041500205.1 Anaeromyxobacteraceae bacterium
CACGCTGTGGCCCCCGACGGATCCGGGACACCTCGGGCCTCCGCTCGACGACGGGCTGCTCGCCTTTGGCAGCGACGGGCGCCTCCTGTGGGACCTGAAGGGCCTCGTCCTTGGGGGCGACCGGACGAAGCGCGTTTACTGGGGCGCGCCGTCGATCGCGAACTTGTACGGAGGCGCCGAGGCGCAGGTCGTCATCGGGGCCACCGTCGTCGACGCGCACGGCGCCATCGTCTGCCAGGGGCAGTTCGGGCAGGGCGACAACTTCCTGGGCCCGATCTCGACGGTCGCGGACGTGGACCTGGACGGGTCGCCGGACATCGTCACCGGGAACACGGTCTACGACAACCACTGCAACCCGAAGCCAGGCTGGCCCAACGGGCAACCCGACGGGCTCGTGGCGGTCGCCAACTTCACCGGTGACGATCATCCTGAGATCGTGGTCGTCTCGGGTGGGACGGTCCGCTTGCAGGACTGGCAAGGACAGGTGATCTGGGGGCCCGTCACGATCCCAGGCATCACCGATGGCAAGGGCGGCGGCGCGCCCACCATCGCCGACTTCGACGGCGACGGGAGCCTGGAGATCGGCGTCGCCGGCGCGTCGACCTACACGGTCTTCAAGCCCTTCGCGGCGAACCCCATCCTCTGGTCGAAGCCGACGCAGGACGCGAGCCGGGTGACCGGCAGCTCCGTCTTCGACTTCGAGCACGACGGCAAAGCCGAGGTCGTCTACGGCGACGAGTGCTACACGCGCGTCTACGACGGCACGAGCGGGGCGACGCTGTTCGAGTCGCCGAACCCGTCCTGCACCGTGCACGAGAACCCGGTCATCGCGGACGTGGACAACGACGGGCGGGCGGAGATCGTCGTGGCGACGAACAGCGTGTGCAACATCCAGTGCCCGTGGGGCAGCCACGTCGGATCGAACCTGCATGGCATCACGGTCTTCAAGGACCTGCGCGACCACTGGGTCTCGACGCGGCCGATCTGGAACGAGCACGCGTACCACGTCACGAACATCAACGATGACGGCTCGGTGCCGACGGTCGAGCAGCCGAACTGGACCGCCACCTGGTTCGGAGATCCGCTCAACGACTTCCGCATGAACCCCATCGGGAACGGCGATTTCCGGGCGCCCGATCTGCAAGCAGGCAACGCGGACGTGGTGCCCGACGTCCTTGGCTGCCCGGGGCGATTGGGCCTGGACGTCACGGTGTGGAACCGCGGAGCCGTGCTGGTCACCGCGGGCGTGCCCATCGCGGTCTACCAGTCGCAGCCGGGCGGGACGCTCCTGGCGGTCGGCCACACCTCGACGGCCATCGAACCGGGCGCGAGCGCCACGGTGGCCATCGGCCTCTCCCCACCCCCGGCCACGCCCGTCGACGTCGCGGTGGTCCTCGACGACGACGGGACCGGACAGGGCGTGGTCGGGGAGTGCGACACGGGGAACAACACCGTGCTCGTGCTGGGGCTCTCCTGTCCGGCCCCGGCGAAGTAGCCACAGCCGCCCGGATCGAGCTGATCCGTGGCCGCGCCTTCCGTAGCGCGGGGCCTTGTGCCCCGCCTCGACACGCCAAGCGGGGGACAAGCCCCCGCGCTACGGGAACCGGGCTCAACGCAAGCGAGCACCGCTGTGAGGCCTGTCGAGACACCGTGCTAGCTTCTGCGCATGCCGGTGGTGAAGCTCACGCTCGAGTACGACGGGACACGCTACGTGGGATGGCAGGTGCAGCAGAATGGGTCCTCCATCCAGGCCGAGGTAGAGCGCGCCCTCGCCGAACTGCACCGTGCGCCTCGCCGCGTCGTCGCGGCGGGCCGCACGGACGCGGGTGTTCACGCGCTCGGTCAGGTGGCCAGCTTCCGCGAGGACGCGCCACTGCCGCTCCGCGCCTACGTGCTGGGGATGAACGCGCTCCTGCCGGCCGACATCGCGGTGCGCGCGGCCGGGCTCGAGGGGGAGGACTTCGACGCCCGCCGCAGCGCGCGCGGAAAGCGCTATCGGTACCGGATAGTGAACACGCCGACGCGCGCTCCTCTCTCGCGCGCCCGGGCGTGGCAGATCTTCCGGCCGCTGGACGTCGCCAGCATGCGCGCCGCCGCCGCGCCGCTCCTGGGCCGGCATGATTTCGCCGCCTTCCAGGCAGCGCACTGCGACGCGATCCACGCCGTGCGCGAGGTGCGACGTCTCGAGATCCTCTCGCTGGCGGAAGGCGAGCTCGAGCTCGTGATCGAAGCCACCGCCTTCGTGCGGCACATGGTGCGCAACATCGTGGGGACCCTCGTCGAAGTCGGGCTGGGTCGCCGCGCCCCAGACTCCATGGCCGCGCTCCTCGCCTCGCGCGACCGTACCCGCGCAGGCAGGACGGCGCCACCGCAGGGGCTGGTGCTCGAGGAGGTGTTCTATGGGGGCCCAAGCAGCGCACGGAGCGCTCCCGCGCTAGAACCCCGCCCGGCATCACGTCACGTGCGCGAGGGCGACCAAAACGCGTGACGTTGGTGGGGTGGAAAACATGAAGCCAATGGACCGGCTGTGGCCCGGGAGGCGGGCCCTTGCGCCGGCGGTGCTGGAGGGCGATCTCGAGCAGGATCCCTGCTCGGATCCCGGCGCCGCACGGTACGACGTCAACCCGCAACTCGCAGTCATCGAGAGCTACGCCCTGGACGTCATCGGCGAGCTCTCGCCCGAGGAGGTGGAAGAAGCGGAGAACGCGGTGGTGGGGCTCTTCGGCGAGGCGCCCGACTGGCACCGGAAGGTGCGCAGTCAGCTCGGGTGGAACCCGCTCATGGACGCCGTCATCGCGGACAAGTGGCACAGGTTCAGGAAGTCGGCGATGGCCGATGGCGGAGACCCGGAGCCTGCCGAGTTCGCGCGTCGCTTCGCGGACGAGATCGTGCGGCTGTCGCGATCGTGAGGAGGGCACGGGACGGCGTGGCCCCCTCACCCTAACCCTCTCCCCCGGTGGGCCTGACAGGGGAGAGGGTCGGGGTGAGGGGTTTGCGGCCTCTCAAGACCTGTCGAAAAATGGATCGCCGAACCGCCTTGGCGTGGGTGGGGCCCGGCGGGGCGGGGGCCGCCTTCGCCCCCGGGTACTCAGTGAACTGTCGCGGCGGCTAGTGGCGGTCGCTCGCCCTTCTTGAAGTCCAGCGCTTCGCCCTTGCCCTCGTCGACCACCACGTGGTCGCCGGGCTTGAACTCGCCTCTCAGGATCTTCTGGGCCAGCGGATCCTGCACGAGGCGCTGGATGGCGCGCTTGAGCGGCCGCGCCCCGTACACCGGGTCGTACCCCGCGTCGGCGATGGTCTCTCTCGCCGCCTCGGAGAGCTCGAGCGTGAGCGACCTGTCGGTGAGGAGCTTGCGCAGGCGGCCAAGCTGGATCTCCACGATGCGCCCCAGGTCCTCGCGCCCGAGGGGGCGGAACACCACGATGTCGTCGACGCGGTTCAGGAACTCGGGCCGGAACTCGCTGCGCAGGTGTTCCAGCGCCGCCTCGCGGATCTCCTGGACCTGCGCGCCGGGGCGTCCCGCCAGGCGCTGGATCTGCTCCGACGCCACGTTCGACGTCATGATGATGACCGCGTTGCGGAAGTCGACGGTCCGCCCCTGGCCGTCGGTGAGCCGTCCGTCGTCGAGGATCTGGAGCAGGATGTTGAAGACGTCGTGGTGCGCCTTCTCGATCTCGTCGAAGAGGATGACTGCATACGGGCGCCGCCGCACCGCCTCGGTGAGCTGGCCGCCCTCCTCGTAGCCGACGTAGCCGGGCGGCGCGCCGATGAGCCGGGACACGGAGTGCTTCTCCATGTACTCGCTCATGTCGAGGCGCACCATGGCGGCCTCGTCGTCGAAGAGGAACTCGGCGAGAGCGCGGGCCGTCTCGGTCTTCCCGACGCCGGTGGGGCCGAGGAAGATGAAGCTGCCGATGGGTCGGTTCGGGTCCTGCAGCCCGGAGCGCGCGCGGCGGACGGCCGCGGAGACGGCGAGGAGCGCTTCCTCCTGGCCGACGACGCGGGCGGCGAGCCGCTCTTCCATGGAGAGGAGCTTCTCCACCTCGCCCTCGATGAGCTTCGTCACCGGGATCCCGGTCCACTTGGAGACGACCTCGGCGATCTCCTCCGGCGTCACCTCCTCCTTCAGCATGGCGCCGCCCTTCTGCAGCTCGGCCAGCTTCGCCTGCTGCTCGGCGACGCGCCGCTGCAGCTCGGGGAGGCGCCCGAACTTGATCTCGGCCGCCTTGTTGAAGTCGGCGTTGCGCTCCGCGGCAGCCTGCTCGCCCTTGAGCTTGTCGATCTCCGCCTTCGCCGCCGCGACCTCCTGGATGGCGCGCTTCTCGTTCTGCCAGCGCGCGTGGAGCGCCGCGAACTGCTCGTTCATGGCGGCGAGCTCCTTCTCCACCTGTCCGAGGCGCGCGCGCGAGGCCTCGTCCTTCTCCCTCGTGAGCCCCTGCTTCTCGATCTCGAGCTGGCCGATGCGCCGGCGGACCTCGTCCACCTCGGTGGGCATGGAGTCGATCTCGATGCGGAGCCGGCTGGCGGCCTCGTCGACGAGGTCGATGGCCTTGTCGGGCAGGAAGCGGTCCGTGATGTAGCGATGGCCGAGGCGCGCCGCCTCCACCAGCGCCGCGTCCTGGATGCGCACCTTGTGGTGCACCTCGTAGCGATCCTTGAGGCCGCGCAGGATGGAGACGGTGTCCTGCACCGAGGGCTCGCCCACGAAGACTGGCTGGAAGCGCCGCTCCAGGGCCGGGTCCTTCTCGACGTGCTTGCGGTACTCGTTGGAGGTGGTGGCGCCGATGGCGTGCAGCTCGCCGCGCGCCAGCGCGGGCTTCAGCATGTTGCCGGCGTCCATGGCGCCCTCGGCCGCGCCGGCGCCGACGATGGTGTGCATCTCGTCGATGAAGAGGATGATCTGGCCCTCGCTGCCCGTCACCTCCTTCAGCACCGCCTTGAGGCGCTCCTCGAACTCGCCGCGGTACTTCGTGCCCGCCACCATCGAAGCCAGATCGAGGGCGAGGATGCGCTTCCCCTTCAGGCCCTCCGGCACGTCGCCGTCCACGATCCGGCGGGCCAGGCCCTCGGCGATGGCGGTCTTGCCCACGCCGGGATCGCCCACCAGCACCGGGTTGTTCTTGGTGCGCCGCGACAGGATCTGGATCACGCGGCGGATCTCGTCGTCCCGGCCGACCACCGGGTCGAGCTTGCCGTCCCTCGCGAGCTGGGTGAGGTCCTTCGCGTACTTCTCGAGCGCCCGGTACTGGTTCTCCGCCTCGGGCGAGTTGACGCGCGCCCCTCCGCGCACGCCCTTCACGGCGTCCCGCACGCGGTCGGGCCGGGCGCCGGCGCTGCGGAGCGCGTCTCCGGCGCCGCCGCGGTCCTCCGCGGCCGCCATGAGCAGGTGCTCGGTGGAGACGTAGTCGTCCTTGAGCTTCTTCGCCTCGTCCTCGGCGCGGTCGACGAGCTTCATCACCCGGTTCGCCATGTACGGCTCGGCGCCGTGCACCTTGGGTACGGCCCGCAGCTCGTCCTCGATGCGCGACGCGACGAGTTCAGGGTCGGCGCCGATCTTCTCCAGCACGGGGCGGGTGATGCCGTCCTCCTGCTCGAGGAGCGCCAGGACGAGGTGCTCGACGTCGATGGCCTGGTGGTCGCGGCGGCGCGCCAACGCCTGCGCGGCCTGCAGCACCTCCTGGGCCTTCGTGGTCAATCTCTCGGGTCTCATGCCGTGAACCTAAGAACACGCTGACCTTTGGCAAGCGGGCGGTCTCGCGGGCGCCAGCACGCGTGCGCGGTGGAGCCGGCCCTGGGCGGCCCGGCGACGCATGGACCTTTCCCGTGCTAGTTGTCTGCCCGATGAGGTCGGAGACGACCGAAGCGGCGGTGCCGGGGGTCGCGCCTGCGCGCGATTCCCGCGGGCGCGAGGGCCCCTGGATCGTCATCTCCTGGACCGCAGCCGCCTTGCCGCTGGCGGCGCTGCGCGGGCTGGGCGTGGAGTTCAGCTGGCTCCCCCGGACCTATGTACCCGTCCACACGCTCGTCGAGGTCGCGATCGCGCTGGTCGGCTTCGCCACCTTCGGGGTGCAATGGTACGCGGCGGGAGCGCGCAGCGCCTCCGAGGCGAGGGCACGCTTCCTCGGCTCGGCGTTCCTCGGCATCGGGATCCTGCACACCTTCCACCTCCTCGTCTTTCCTGGCATGCCGGGGCTCTTCGGGCCGAGCACGACCGAGCGCGGGATCTATTACCTCTTGCTGGGGAGGGTCTGGCTGACGGGCGCGCTCCTCGCGGCGGCCTTCATCTCTCCCGACAGCGGCCATCCGCTCCTGAGGAGGGGCCCGCTCCTCGTCGCCAACCTCGTCCTGTTGGCGCTGGCGGCGGCGCTGGAGATCCCGCTGCGGGAATCGGCGGGCCTCCTCTACCAGCCGGGGACGGGCCTCACGAGCACCAAGGTCGGGCTGGAGCTCGTGGTCGCCGCGCTGGCCGTCACCGGGGCCGTGCTGCACTGGCGGAACTGGCACGAGGGCCACGACCGCACGGCGCTGCGCATGGCGGCCGCCCTCGGCATGGTCGTGCTGTCCGAGATCGCCTTCTCGATGTTCGCGACCATGTACGACGTCTACAACATGGCCGGACACGTGTACGCGCTCCTGTCGGCAGCGCTCATGTTCGACGGGCTCTTCGTGACCGCCATCCTCGACCCGTACCGGCGGCTCGAGTTCACGACGCGCGATCTGGCGGCGTCGAACGCCCGGCTCGACGCCTTGCGCGCTCACGTGGAGGGCGAACTCGCCAGCACCATCGCGCGGCTACGCCAGGCCTCGGCCAGCGAGCAGCTGGCGCGCGCCGAGCTGGAGGCGGCCATCGCGGCCGTGCCGGACGGGATCGTGGTCTACTCGCCCGAAGGGCGGATCCTGCGCACCAACAGCGCGGCCGAGCGGCTGCTGAGAACGGGCGGCGAGCCCTCCGAGGAGACCGTGCTGCAGCGCTGGTCGCGCCTCAAGGTGCAGACCACCGAGGGGAAGCCCTTCTCCGTCGAGGAGAATCCCGTGGTGAAGGCGCTCGAGGGCGAGACGGTGCCCGGCGTGCCGGCCTCCATCGAGACGTTCGAGGGCAAGCGCCTGTGGGTCTCCATCAGCGCCGCCCCCATGCGCGCCCAGGACGGCCGCCTCGACGGCGCGGTGGCGTCCATCACGGACATCGGCGCCATCCAGGAGCTGCAGAGCCAGCGCGACGACCTGCTGCGCGCGGTCTCGCACGACCTGCGCAACCCGCTCCAGATCGTGCTCCTGCAGGCGGAGCGGCTGCAGAGGCTCCTCGACGGGACGCCGCTCGAGAAGGAGAAGGTGAGCGCGCAACGCATCGTGCACGCGTCGAAGCAGATGGGGATCATGATCCGCGACCTGGTCGAGGCGGCGCGCATGGAGAGCGGGAGCCTCGTGCTCTCGCTCAAGCCGGTGGAGGTGGGGGTGTTCCTCGAGCGGCTCATGGCGCAGTCGGCCGGCGCGCTCGAGACTGGGCGCGTCCGGCTCGAGCTGGCGCCGGGCCTGCCACGCGCGAACGCCGATCCCGCGC
>JBGQLS010000317.1:0-7538 GCA_041500205.1 Anaeromyxobacteraceae bacterium
CGGCTGCTCAAGGAGAAGAAGATCCGTCGCCTGCCGGTGATGAAGAGGGGCAAGCTGGTGGGGCTGGTGACCGAGAAGATGTTGCTCGACTACTCGCCGAGCAAGGCCACCACGCTCGACGTATGGGAGATGAACGCCCTGCTCTCGACGAAGCCGATCTCGGAGGTGATGAATCCCAAGCCGCACACGGTGTCACCGGACACCGAGCTGGCCTCGTGCGCCCGGATCATCCACGACCGGAAGCTGAACGGCATCACCGTGCTGGATCGGAAGGGCCACCTGGTGGGTATCTTCACCACCAGCGATGCGCTCAATGCGCTGGTCTGGTTCACCCAGCAAATGCAGAAGGTGCAGCGGTAGCGGGGAGCGGGCCGGGCGTCCGGGGCCCCGGACCGTCGCTGGCGGACCGGGCGCAGGGATTGCCCCCCAGCCACAGAGAACGGGGTGTCGCACGTGATTCCAGGACGATCGCTCATCGGCTCCGCCCAGGCGGAACCGCCCATGCCTCCCGCCGCCTTTCGAGCCGCGAACCCCACCACTGGCCAGCCCGTCGGAGCCCGATATCACCGGGCAACCGCGGTCGACGTAGATCGGGCGGCGCGCCTGGCTCTCGAGGCTTGGCCGGTGCTGCAAGCCGCGGGCGGCCGGGCTCGTGCCGAGTTGCTGCGCCGCATCGCCGGCGGCCTGGAGACGATCCGAGGGGAGCTGAGGGCATGGGTGCCGCAGGAGACCGCCTTGCCGGCAGCGCGCGCCGATTCGGAGCTGGTCCGCACCTGCTTCCAGCTCCGGCTCTTCGCCGACCTGGCCGAGCGCGGCGACTGGGTCGAGGCCCGCATCCACCACGGCGATGCGGCTCGCCGGCCCCTGCCGCGGCCCGACCTCCGAGCCCTGCGCCGCGGCGTCGGTCCAGTGGCGGTCTTCGAGGCCTCCAACTTCCCGCTGGCATTCGGCGTCGCCGGGAACGACGCCACCTCCGCGCTGGCGGTGGGGTGCCCGGTGGTGGCGAAGGCCCACCCGCTGCACCCCGGGACCAGCGAGCGCGTGGGCTGGATCGTTCAGGCGGCTGTGGCCGAGCTGGGCTTGCCGGAGGGCAGCTTCAGCCTGCTCTTCGACGATGGTCTCGAGGTAGGGAGGGCGCTGGTGCAGCATCCGGCGATCCAGGCGGTGGGGTTCACAGGGAGCCATCAGGGTGGGCGCGCCCTGATGGACCTGGCCGCAGCCCGGCCGCAGCCCATCCCGGTTCACGCCGAGATGGGGAGCGTCAACCCGGTCTTCCTGCTGCCGCACGCCCTGCGCCGGCGGTCGCCGGAGATCGCCCGGGCCCTGGCTGCGTCGGTCACCCTGGGCGCGGGACAGTTCTGTACCTGCCCCGGCCTGGTGCTGGCCGCCGAAGGGGAAGGTCTGGAACCGTTTCGAGAGGAGCTACGGCGCGCCCTGGGCCGGACAGCCCCGGCGGCGATGCTCGGGTCCCGGATCTCTCAGGCCTACCGGGAGGGCCTGGCTCGTCACGCCAACCGACCAGGGGTGATGGCGTCGCCTGCGGAGCTGTCGGCCACCGCGGGCGCCCCTTGCCTGCTCGAGACCCGGCTGTCCACCTTCCTCTCGGATCCAGTCCTGCACCAGGAGCTGTTCGGGCCCAGCACGCTGCTGGTGGTGGCGCCCGAGGTATCAGCGCTGGAGCGCGCCGCCGGCGCGCTGCAGGGCCAGCTCACCGCCACGGTCTGGATGGAGCCGGAGGACCAGGCGATCGCGGGTCGACTGGCGGCCGTCCTGGCCCTCAAGGTCGGCCGGATCCTGGCCAACGGCATGCCCACCGGCGTGGAGGTGAGCCCGGCCATGGTGCATGGTGGGCCGTACCCCGCCACCTCCGACGGACGCAGCAGCTCGGTCGGCACCACCGCCGTCGACCGCTGGCTGCGCTGGGTCTGCTTCCAGGACCTGCCGCAGGCGCTCCTGCCGCCGGAGCTGCACGAGGCCAATCCACTGGGCGTCCGGCGATGGGTGGATGGGAAGTGGTTGGGTTGAGCCGCGGGCACCCACAGGTCCGGTCCAGGCTTTCGCTGTATCCTGTCTTCCATGTCACGAGCCGCTCCCGCCGAGGCCCAGCTCCGCCGCGACGTCGTCGAGACCTGTCGCCGGCTCCACGCGCGCGACCTCATCGGCGCGGGCGAGGGAAACGTCTCCTGCCGCCTCGGCCAGGACCGGTTCCTGGTCACGCCCTCCGGCACGAACAAGGCTTACCTTCGCCCGGCCGACCTGGTCGTGGTGAGCGCGTCCGGCGAGCGGGTGCGTGGCCGCGGCCGGCCCTCGACCGAGCTGCGCATGCACCTCGCCGCCTATCGGATGCGACCCGAGGTGAAGGCCATCGTGCACGCGCACCCCATCACGGCCGTGGCGCTGACGGTGGCGGGCGTGCCGCCGCCCAACGACCTCGTCCCCGAGGCGTCGGTGACGCTGGGCGAGGTGGCGGTGGCGCCCTTCGCGACCCCCGGCACGGACGAGCTGCCGCGCGCCCTCGCGCCGCTCCTGGCGCGTCACGACGTCTTGCTCCTCGAACGACACGGTGCGCTCGCCCTCGGGCGCACGCTGCACGAGGCGCTCGACCGGATGGAGACGCTGGAACGGGTGGCACGGATCGCCTTCCTGGCGCGTCTCCTCGGCCGCTGTGAGCCGCTCGGCGCGGAGGCGGTCGAGAAGGTGCTCACCGCCGCCGGCGTGGCGCGGCCCTGACCACACCGCCCGGCTCCGCACATCTGCTCGGACGGGTGCTGGTCAACTACACCACCTGTACCGGGCAGCTCTCGGGGACGCCTCCCTCACCCCCGACCCTCTCCCTCGCGGAGGGAGAGGGAGAAGATAAGCCTCCCTCACCCGACCCTCTCCGAGGAGGAAGATGAGAAGAGAGGATCTCTTCTCATGGAACTCAAGATCGGAGAGAGGGAGACCGTTCTCCTGGCTCGACTTCGAGCCGGGGTGGCTCACCGGCTGGCCACTGCCCGGCCATGGGCGCTCCGTCCCACACGTCGGCGCACGTCCTGGTTGCGGTGAGCGGCGTTGACCGGGGGCAGCAGGTCGACATCCCTCATGCGGGCGGCAGCCCCGGTGTGTTCCGTCCTGCGCTATGGGTCCGCCTGGACTCATTGTGAAAGCACGGTGGGTACTGGCAGTGTGGAACTCCGACCGTGAGCCCCGGGACGACCATGGACCTCGAGCAGGCACGAGACCGCGACTGGACTGGCGGGGTGGAGGGCTGTGGCGTCGGACGGCCCTGCCCCATCAGCCGGACTGCCTGTCCCGGCGAGTGCATCTACGCCGACGTGATGGAGAGCCAGCGCCTGGGAGTCGTCGTCTTCGACCAGGGCCGCTCGTCTCTCCACTTCGTGAACCGCTTCGCGCGCGACCTGTTCCGGAGCGTGCGGCGGGAGGCCGACTACGCCACCCTCTCCGGGCTGCTCCTCACGCCGGGACCGGACGGAGACAGCGACCGTCCCGCGCGAACGCTCCAGATCGGGTCACGCCTCCTCGGTTACACGGTGTACCGTGCGCGGTCGTTCGCGTGGGTCTACGTCCGCGACATCACGGCCAAGGCGCGCCTCGAGTCGATCGCCGAGGCCGTCGAGACGATGAACAACATCGGCTACGTGTTCGCGGCCGTGCGCCACGAGCTGGGAAACCCCATCAACTCGGTGAAGGCGGCGCTGAGCGTCCTCAGCGCGAACCTCGACACGTACCCGAAGCAGATGGTGGCGGAGTACCTCGAACGGATCGGTTCGGAGGTGGCCAGGGTCGAGAACCTTCTCCGTTCGCTCAAGAGCTTCTCGCTCTACGAACGCCCCGCGCTGCAGGCGGTCGAGGTCGGCGCCTTCCTGCAGCAATTCGTGCAATTCGTGTCGGAGGACACGCGCAAGAACGGCATCAGCGTGGAGGTCGCCGTCTCCTGTGAGTGCTGGGCGAGGTGCGATCCCCGCGCATTGCAGCAGGTCATGCTGAACCTGTACGCGAACGCGAGCGACGCGCTCCGCCAGCACGATCGCCCCGTGCTGCGGATCCTGCTCTCGAAGCGCGACGGGCTCATCACGATCTGGATTGCCGACAACGGCCCTGGCATCCCGGAGCTGGAGGCGCAACAGCTCTTCCAGCCGTTCTTCACGACCAAGGAGAGCGGTACGGGGTTGGGCCTCGTCATCTCGCGCAAGCTGCTGGCGAAGATGGGCGGCACGATCACAGTCGACTCGAAGGAGGGGCGGGGCACGAGTGTCCACGTGTCCCTGCCGGAGAGCTCGGCGTGCCCACAGGCACCGTGAACAAGAGGCGCACGCTCCTCGTGGTCGACGACGACCGTCTCCTGTGTCAGGCGATCGGGGACGCACTGCGGTCGGACCGCTTGCACGTCGCCGCCGCCCACACGGGCGCGGACGCGCTCCGCGCGTGCTCGGCGGGCGCGGTGGACGTGGTCGTCCTCGATCAGAAGCTGCCCGACGCCGACGGCCACTCCTTGTGCAAGTCCATCCTGGACACGAACGAGGCCACCCGGATCGTGTTCGTCACGGGGTTCCCCTCGTTCGACAACGCGCTCCAGGCGCTCAAGGCCGGCGCCCACGACTACCTGTGCAAGCCGTTCGAGCTGGAGGAGCTGGCCCTGGTGGTGGAGCGATGTCTGACGGTGCAGGACCTGCAACGCACAGAGCGTCTCCAGCGCTACCGCAGCGCCAAGGACCGCGACGAGGCGTCACTGGTCGGCGCGCTTCAGCGCGTGCGCGAGGTGGTCGCGCTCGCGTCACCGTTCGACGCGCCGGTGTTCGTCACGGGCGAGACGGGCACCGGCAAGAACCTGGTCGCGAAGTCGATCCACTTCGGCAGCGCGAGGCGCCAGGGGCCCTTCATCACCGTCAACTGCGCCGCGCTGCCCGAGCAGCTCATCGAGGCAGAGCTCTTCGGCTGGGAGCGCGGGTCCTTCACGGGGGCGATCGGCGCCCGCGAGGGCGTCGTCGAGATGGCCGAGGGGGGAACGCTGTTCCTCGACGAGATCGGGGAGATGCCGCTCCACCTCCAGGCCAAGCTGCTCGCCATCATCGAGGAGAAGGAGACGAAGCGTCTGGGTGGACGGGTGACTCGCCCGGTGGACGCGCGCGTGGTCGCGGCGACCAACGTGGATCCGGAGTCGCTGGTGGCGGCAGGCCGGTTCCGGCCCGATCTCTACTACCGGCTGAACGTGATCCGCGTGCACGTCCCTCCGCTTCGCGACCGCCGGGAAGACATCCCGGCCCTGGTCCAGAGTCTCCTCGGACGGATGGTGGGTCGCGGGGCGCCGCCGTCGCTCGGCCCAGGAGAGCTGGAGCGGCTCATGGCCTACTCCTGGCCGGGCAACGTCCGCGAGCTGCGCAACGTGCTCGAGCGGTCCATCGTCCTGCACCGGGATCCGTTGCGGCCGTCGGAGCTCATCGCGGAGACCTGCGCCGGGACCCGAGCGGAAGAGGTGGCGCCGGCAGCGACGGGCGAGGATCTCGCGCTCGCCGCGGTCGAGCAGCGCCACATCCGCCGCGTCGTGCAGCTGCGCGGGGGCAATCTCTCGCGGAGCGCCAGGGATCTCGGGATCTCGCTCTCCACGCTCAAGCGCAAGCTCGGGCAGTACGGATCCCGCGAGGTGAGCTTGGCGCGCACCG
The DNA here is from genome assembly GCA_041500205.1 of Anaeromyxobacteraceae bacterium. Lineage (GTDB taxonomy): Bacteria > Myxococcota > Myxococcia > Myxococcales > Anaeromyxobacteraceae > Anaeromyxobacter_A. The sequence goes on from JBGQLS010000317.1 coordinate 5,664, forward strand.
GCTCGGAATAGACCATCCAGAACGAACCGGCGCCGCCGACCGCGGCGACGCTACCGCGAGATGGCGGCACGTTGCGCAGCGGAACCATCGGGCACGGCCGTTGCTCTGGGATCTCCGACGTGACGCCCAGCGGCCCCAAGACAGTGCTCATCGTGGACGACGAGGAACCGTTCCTGCGAACGGTCGCGGACGGCTTCGCGCCCCATGCGGCGCGCGTGAACGTCCTCACGGCCTCGAACGGGAAGCTCGCGACCGAGATCCTCGCGAGGTGCAGCGTCGACCTGGTCGTCACCGACCTCAAGATGCCGGGGATGGACGGTTTCGAGCTCATCGCGCACATGAGCCGCTCCTGTCCCGCCGTCCCCATCATCGTCATGACCGCCTTCGGCACGCCCGACATCGAGACGCGCGTCGAGGGGCAGGGCGTCGCCCACTACCTCGACAAGCCGCTCGACTTCCCCGCCCTCGCGAAGACCGTGTTCGACGCGCTCGACGCGAGCGCGAGCGGGCACCTGGAGGGCATCACCCTGCCCACGCTCCTCCAGATGATCGAGGCCGACCGCAAGACCTGCACGCTGCGCGTCCGGTGCCGCGGCCAGGTCGGGCAGATCTATTTCAGCAAGGGCCAGCCCCTCGACGCCGAGGCCGGGCCACTCCGCGGCGACGCGGCGGCGCTTGCCATGATCGAGTGCGACCAGCCCACCATCGAGATCGTGGGTGGGCGGGTCCAGCGCCCGCGGGCGATCACGCGGTCCGTCTCCGAGCTGCTGCTCGAAGGACTGCGGGTGAAAGACGACAACGAGCGCGCGAGGAAGCACGCAAGGGGCGCATCGGGCGCCACCACCACCGCCACCGGCGCCCCGCCGGACGGCGTTTCCACGAAGTCGACCAGCAGGGAGGCAGAAGCCATGGCCGCAAATGACAAGCTGAAGGAACTCTCCGGCATCGAGGGGTTCGCCGGAGCCGCCGTCTACACGCCGGCTGGAGAGTCGTTGACGATGCTCGCGGTGGACGGCCACCCGCTGAAGGAGGTCGGCGTCCTGGCCAACAACGTCCTGCTCAACGCGCAGAGGGCGTCCATCGAGATGGGGACGGGGCGAGGGCAGCAGGTGCACGTGGAGGCGGAGCGGGCGCACATCTTCGCCCGGTGCCTGAACGAGGGGACCGATCCACTCAAGTCACAGCCAGGCAAGGCCCACATCCATCTGGTCCTCGTGCTCAAGAACGACTCGAGCATCGGCCTCGCCAAGCTGCGCATGGGCTCCGTCATCGACAAGCTGGCCGAGGACTTCCGGGTCTGATGGCGCTGCCCGGTTGAGCTGATCCCGTGGTCGCGCATTCTGTAGCGCGGGGCCTTGTGCCCCGCCTCGACACGTCAAGCGGGGGACAAGCCCCCGCGCTACGGAACGGGCTCAATGCAAACGAGCACCGCTGTGATGCTCCAACCTCGGGTGCAGGGGTGGCGATCCCGAGGATGTGGCTGGTCTTCGTCGCCGTCGAGCGCACCCGCGCCGGGAGCCAAGCCCGGCCGGGCCTGATCGGGAGCGATCCTCCCTCCGGCCATCTGTCGCGGCGCGAGAGGTCGTTCGCCCTTTCGAGAAGGGCCCGCCCCCTTTTCACGGCGAGTCAATACCTGTCGAAAGAAGTGATCGCTCTGCGGCGTGGCCGGGTGGGGCCCCGATGGGCTTTGCCCGGCGGGGCGGGGGCCGCCTGCGCCCCCGGGTACTCAATATCTGTCGAAAGATCTGCTGCGGCCGCTGGGGCCCGGGTGGGGCCCCGACGGCTCTGCCGGCGGGGCGGGGGCGGCCTTCGCCCCCGGCTACTCAGTCTTCGACTCGGTCGAGCGCGTGGGCGCGCCAGCGGGCCCGCGCTACG
>JBGQLS010000318.1:0-7529 GCA_041500205.1 Anaeromyxobacteraceae bacterium
GCAGGTGTGAGCCGGCCTGCGAGGTGCACGGAAACAGTATACCGGTACGGCGCCGTGGTGGGGTGTGGGATAGCGCGGAGGGGGCGCCCTCTCACCCGAGGTACGCCGCCAGCACCCGCTCGTCCTTGAACAGCTCGGCGGGGGTGCCGGAGAGGGCGATGCGCCCGCGCTCCATCACGTAGGCATGGTCGGCCAACTTGAGCGCGGCCTTCGCGAACTGCTCGACCAGCAGCATCGTCATGCCGTCCTCCTTCAGGCGGCGGAGCGTCCTGAACACCTCCTGCACGATGACCGGCGCCAGGCCCATGGAGGGCTCGTCGAGCAACATCACCTTGGGCTGGGCCATGAGGGCGCGGCCAATGGCGAGCATCTGTTGTTCGCCGCCGGAGAGCGTGCCGGCGGCCTGGCGCCGCCGCTCGCGCAGGCGCGGGAACAGCTCGTACACGCGGTCGAGATCGCGGGCTGCCTTGGCACGGAACCCGAAGAAGAGGGGCAGGCGCCGGTAGGCTCCGAGGAGCAGGTTGTCCTCGGTGGACAGGGGGCCGAAGACCTTGCGCCCTTCCGGCGCGTGCGCCAGGCCCAGCCGCGCGATGCGCGAGGCCTCCAGGCCCTGCACGGGCTTGCCGTCGAGGAACACGCGACCCTTCGTCGGCTTGAGCACCCCGGAGATCGCCCGCATGGTCGTGGTCTTGCCAGCGCCGTTGGCGCCGATGAGCGCCACGACCGTGCCGGCCTTCACTTCCAGGGAAGTGCCGAGCAGGACTTCGCTCATGCCGTATCCTGCGTAGAGATCTTCCACCACCAGCATCCGGGCCTCCGTCTCAGCCTCTTGCGCCCCCGGCATCATCCCGGCACCGGCCGGGCCGCCCCTGGCCCCGTCGGCTCCGGTTCCACACTCTCGATCTCCCCCAGGTAGGCCTCGATCACCTTGGGGTGGCGCTTCACCTCTTCGGGCGTGCCCTCCGCTATCACCTTGCCGCCGTCGAGCACGGTGACCGCGTCACACAGCTCGCTCACCACGTCCATGTGGTGCTCGATGAGGACGATGGTGACGCCGCGCTGGTGGATGCGCTTGATGATCTCGACCTGCTTTTGCGCGTCGGGACGCGCCAGGCCGGCGGCTGGCTCGTCGAGGATCAGGAACTCGGGCTTGCGGGCGAGCGCGCGGGCGATCTCGAGGAAGCGCTGCGCGCCGTAGGTGAGGTCCTTGGCGCGCGCGCGGGCCTGCTCCCGGAGTCCGACGAACTCCAGGAGCGCCAGGGCATCCCCCTGCGCCCGCCTCTCCTCGGCCCGGGCGAGACCGAGCAGGACCAGCGGCAGAGGGCTCCGATAGACGCCCCTCAGCGCCACCATCACGTTCTCGAGGGCCGTGAGCTCGCCGAAGAGCTGCAGGTTCTGGAAGGTCCGGGCCACCCCGGTCCGCGCCGCCTTGAACAGGCTGCCCTTGGGCAGGGGGACGCCGCGGAGCAGGATCTCGCCCGAGGTGGGCGTGTAGAGGCCGGAGACGACGTTCACCAGGGTGCTCTTGCCGGAGCCGTTGGGGCCGATGAGCCCGTGGACCTGGCCCGCGCATACGGTCATCGAGAGTCCGTCCACCGCCTTCACGCCGCCGAAGTGGCGCTTGAGGTCGCGCAACTCGAGGAGCGGGCCGCCGTCCGCCGGCCTCGGCGGGAGCACCTCCTCCAGGGAGGAAGGAGCAGGCAGCGCCGATGGCGCGATGCGGAACAGCCGCGAGAGGAAGCGCGCCGCGAATCCCATCAGGCCTTCCGGCAGCCCCACCACGACCGAGAACAGCATCAGCGCGAAGATGGCCTTGCGCCAGTCCTCGGTGTTCTGCACCACGAGGCCGCCCCCCACCAGGAGGGCCATGGCGACCACCGGGGCGATGGCCTGGAACGGGCGCGTGGTCCTGTGGGCGAGCCCTCGCGCGCCGGCGGCGAGCGCGGCGAGCAGACCGAGGCTCGAGAAGACCTGGAACAGCATGCGGTTGGAGAGGAGGTTCGGAAGCAGGACGATGAGCGAGGAGCCGACGAACGCACCCCACAGACTCTTCCGCCCGCCCAGCACGACGCCCAGGAGCAGGATGACGGTGAGGTCATAGACGAAGCTCTGGGGCTGCAGGTACTGGAAGTTGAACGCGTACAAGGCGCCCGCCAGGCCACCGAGCGCGGAGCCGAACGCGAACGCCGCCACCTTGTGGCGGTAGGTGCCGACCCCCATCGCGTCCGTGGCGATGGGGCTGTCGCGCAGCGCTTCGAAGGCGCGGCCCCATTGCGAGGAGAGCAGGTTGCGCATGGTGAGCCAGACGAGCGCGAGGAGTCCCACGCACAACCAGTAGAACTCCTGGGTGTTCAGGTGATGCCCGAGTACGGGCGGGCGGCTCAAGCTAAGGCCCTGCGCGCCCGCGGTCAGCCACTCCAGCTCGTTGAGGGTCGTGGTGGTCAGCGCCGTGAAGCTCAGGGTCGCGAGGGCGAACTGTGGCCCCTCGAGGCGCAACGCGGGCACCGCCAGCAAGGCGCCCAGGACGAGCCCCACCGCCAGCGCGAGCAAGAGCGCGCTCCCCATGCCGAGCCCCAGCTTCGCGACACCGAGGCCGGCGGAATAGGCCCCCAGCCCCAGGAACGCCGCCTGGGCGAGGTTGACCTGGCCCAGGTAGCCCACGGTCACGTCGAGGCCGATGAGGAGGATCCCGTAGATCGCGAGCAGGGTGAGCAGCCCGAGGGCGTACGGGTTCCGGACCGCCAGGGGCAGGGCGGCGAGCGCGGCGAACATCGCGACCTCCGCGCCGCGAATGAGCAAGAACCTCTTCAACATGGTCCGCCGACCCGCTCCCCTAGACCTTGCGTATGGCCGCCTTCCCGAAGACGCCGTTCGGTCGCACGGCCAGGGCGAGGATGAGGAGGACGAGGCCGGGCGCCTCGCGCCAGCCGCTGCCGACGTAGTAGCTCGCCAGGCTCTCCAGCGCCCCCAGGAACATCCCGACGAGCACCACCCCGAACCCGGAGTCGAGCCCGGCCACCACGGCGACCGAGAAGGCCTTGAGGACCAGGGCGGAGGCCATGGTCGGACCCACCGTGGTGATGGGCGAGACGAGGATGCCCGCCAGCGCCGCCACCGCTCCCGACAGGGCGTAGGAGAGCATCACCGTGCGTGTCGCCGAGATGCCCATCAGCTCGCTGGCGTCGCGGTCGGCCGAGACCGCCTCGAAGGCCTTGCCGAGGAGCGTGCGCCGCTTGAAGATCTCGATGAGACCCATGACCGCGAAGACGCCGACCGCCACCGAGAGCTCGAGAGGCGTGACGTCCACGCCCAGCAGGCGGATGGGGTCGGACGGTATGGGAGTCGGGAAGGGGCGGTCGTCGCGCCCCCAGACGTTCTCCGCGGCCGAGAAGAAGAACAGGCCGAGGATGATGGTGAGCAGGATCCAACCCTCGCTCTTCTGCTCGAGCGCCAGGCGCACGGCGGCACGCTCGACGGCGAGGCCGAGCAGCGCGCCGAAGAACAGCCCGCAGGGCAGCATGGCCCAGTAGGGCAGGCCGAGGTTCGCGAGCGACAGGCTGACGAACGCCGACACCATCACCAGCTCGCCCTGGCCGAAGTTGATGCTCTTGCTCGTGGCGAAGGTGAGCTGGAAACCGTAGGCGATGAGCGCGTAGACGAGGCCCATGAACGCGCCGCTCACCGCCATCTGTCCGATGATGGAGGGGTTCACGCGGCTGCCTGGGCGCGGGCGGGGAAGAGGAGGGAAGGCCCCGCCTCTTCCCCAGGCGTGCTACTTGGCGGCGGAGGCGCCGGCCTTGGCGAGCCGGACGCGGTCGGACTCGTTCGCGAACACCACGCGGCCGTCCATGACCATGCCCATCACCGTCTGCTCGCGGCGGAAGGCCTCGTGCGTCGGCTCGTTGGCCGGGTCCCACTTGCTGTAGGGGTGTTGCCAGGTGGCGATCACGCCGTTCACCGGCTCCTTCAGATCCTCCAGCGCCTGCTTGATCTTGCGGGTGTCCGTGCTCTGGGCCTGCTTCACGGCCGCGGCGAAGATGTGGACCGCGTCGTAGCCCTGGGCGGCGGACACGGGCGAGGCGATGCGGGTGACGCCGTAGGCCTTGTGGTAGCTCTCGATGAAGGCCTTGGCCCTGGGCGTGATCGGCTCCTCGATGAAGGTCTGCGGCATGAGGGTGCCGTTCCCGTTCTTGCCGGCGTTGTCGATGAAGTTGGACATGGACAGGGGCCAGCCGCCGATGAGGGGCGCCTTCATGCCGATCTTGGCCATGCCGTTGGCCACGGCGGCCAGCTCCGGGCCGATGCCCCAGATCAGGATGGCCTGGGCGCCGCCGGACTTGGCGCGCAGGAGCTGCGCGGTCATGTCCTTGTCGCCGATGTTGAACTTCTCGGTGGCCACGATCTGCAGCTTGTCCCCCTGCTTCTTGATCTCCCGGAGCAGGTCGTCGCGGCCGGATACGCCGTAGTTGGTGGCGTCGTGCAGGAGGGCGACCTTGGCGTACTTGCGATTGATGGCTTCCTCGACCACCATCGCCGCCTGGATCCCGTCGTAGGCGGCGAAGCGGAAGATCGACAGGTCCTTCACCCCGGCCTGCGCCCACTGCGTCATCGACTGCGAGCCCGCGGCGGGAGTGATGATCTTGGTGATCCCCTGCTCCTGCAGGTGCTTGTCGCCGGCCAGCACGACGCCGGTGTTCACCGAGCCGATCACACCGGAGAGGTCGCCCATGGCGGCCAGCTCCTGGCCGATGAGTGCGCCGCGCTCGTTCTTGGCCTCGTCGTCGCGCTCGATCGCCTCGATCTTGAGCTTCTTGCCTCCGACGGCGATCCCGCCGGCGGCATTGAGCTCCGCGATCGCGAGCTTGGCGCCGTCGCGCATGGACGCGCCCATTGGCGCGGAGCCGCCCGTGAACGGGCCCGTGATCGCTATCTTGATGGTGTCTGCGGCCGAGGCGGGGAGTGCGAGCGCGCCCAGCAGCAAGGTTCCGAATAGATACTTAGTCATATCATTCCCTTGGAGGCGTTGCGTGTGTCGCCGGACCCAACAATTGGCAGCATAACCGCCCCCTGCGGAACAAGGAAGCAGCCAGGCTAAACGCACTTATAGTGTATGGCGTGGCGCGCTGGCGTCCGGCCTGGCGCGGGGCCGCTAGCCGGTGATGGCCTTCAAGGCCGCTTCGTAGTCCGGCTCCTGGCCGATCTCGGGGACGAGCTGTCGGTAGACGACCTTGTCGCTCTCGTCGAGCACGACCACCGCGCGCGCGGTGATGCCCTGGAGCGGACCGTCGGTGATGAGCACGCCGTAGGCCTTGGCGAAGTCCCGAGACCGCATGAGCGAGAGCGGGACCACGTTCTTGAGGCCCTCGGTCGTGCAGAAGCGCTTCGAGGCGAACGGCAGGTCGGTGGAGATGACGAGGACGACGGTATTCCGGAGCGAGCCCGCCTTCTCGTTGAACTTGCGCGTCGAGGTCGCGCAGACGGAGGTGTCGAGGCTAGGGACGATGTTGAGCACCTTCTTCTTGCCCTGGAACGTGGCGAGCGAGACGTCCTTCAGGTCGCCGTCGACGAGCTTGAAGTCAGGCCCCTTCGCGCCGACGGGAGGTAGATCGCCGATGGTGTGGATGGGGGTTCCCTTGAGCGTAACGGTCGCCATGATGTCGTCCTCTCCCGTCGAGCGAGCTCGTCGCCCGACTTCTCGCGGGGCCTGATCGCGAAGTCTGTCCAGCCTCGTTGCGCGGGGGCCCGTCCCCCGCCGCGGTCACCCTAGCGGAGCGCGCGGCTCCATGGGCGTCCCACATGAGTCGGCCGCGCTCGGCAAGCCACTGGCTGTAGCTCCCGGGCTTGTCACCCGCTCGGCGACCAGCGGCCGGCGCGCCACCCTGGGTGCATCGCCGACCGCTCTCAAGACCCGTCGAAAAATGTGATCGCTCTGCGGCGTGGCCGGGGTGGGGCCCCGATGGGCTTTGCCCGGCGGGGCGGGGGCGGCCTGCGCCCCCGGCGACTCAGCTCGGATACCGGTCGCCCTCGTTGATGACCTCCAGGAAAGTGCAAGACCTGTTCGTCACCATCGCGCGCAGGAGCCGCAGATAGCACAGGGGGCCCCACAGCCGCAGGATGGTGAGGGAGTGGCGCAGGACGTCCCGCCCCGTGATGACACCCCGCATGCCCTGATCGCCCGAAGCCATGAGATCGCGCGCCGATCGCGCGCCGGAGCATCTTAGTCTCGACGACCTCATTGCCGCCACGGACGCCAGGTGTCCGGGCGGCTCCCCCGGGGCTCGGACGGGGCTGCGACGTATTGCTCCTCTCCACGCTGCGCTACCCTCGAGACGTGGCCGGTGCCTCCCATGATCCGTCCGAGCACGTGTTCGAGCTGACCGGGTGCTTTGGCGTGCGCTTCGACGAGGGCCGCCAGGACGAACTGCAGCGGTTCTGCGAACAATGCCGCGACTACTTCGAGCTCGAGACCGGGCAGCCGCCGGGCCCGAAGGAGGCCGGCGATCTCCTCCGGAGCCTGCCGCGCGGGAAGAGCTACGCGGACAAGTTCGTCATCGGCTTCTTCGACGCTCCCGGGCACATGGTGGGCGTTCTCGACGTCATCCGCGACTATCCCGTTGCCGGCAACTGGTACCTGGGACAGCTCCTGTTCGGACCGACCTCGCGCGGCCGACACCTCGGCGAGCGCGTCTACCGCCGGCTGGAGGACTGGGTGCGCGCCGAGGGTGGCAAGGCGATCCACCTCATCGTCCAGGAGCAGAACCCCGACGCGCTGCGCTTCTGGAAGCGGATGGGGTTCGAGGAGCGGGGCATGGGCAAGCAGATGCGCAAGGGCCACGAGCGCGTGTTCCTGCGCATGACGCGGGACCTCGAGCCCGCGCCGGAGGCTTCCGGGACCTTCGTCCAGAGCTGGTCGGCCTGGTGGAAGGGGCGCGCCGGGCGCAAGGACGCGTGAAGGAGGCATCAGGCGGGATCACGCGCAGCGAGCCGGCAATACGGATCGATCCAATCGAGCACCGCCATGAGGCCCAAGAAGGCGACAGGCGCAGCGCTTTCACGGCTTTCTGTTGTCGATCACGCGCCGCGCGACCTGAAGCGCCTTCTTCTGCACGAGCTTCACCTCGAAGGAGACGCCAAGGTCGGAGCCGAGCCGCCGCTCGATCGTGTCCCTGAGCAGCATCTGCTTTCGCATCTCGTCGAAGAATATCGACTCGGACATCTCCACGAGGACCGTCGCGTGGTCGAGCGCGCCCTTGCGGTCGATCACGATCTGGTAGTGCGGCTCCGTGCCCTCCACTTCCCGCAGGACCGCCTCCACCTGCGCAGGGAAGACGCTGACACCCTTGATGATGAGCATGTCGTCGGTCCGGCCCGCCACCCGGCTCATGCGAATCGACGTCCGTCCGCACGGGCAGGCGTCGCCGCGCAGCGTGACGAGATCGCGCGTGCGGAAGCGGACGACGGGGAAGGCCTCCTTCGTGAGCGTGGTGATGACGAGCTCGCCCGCCTGGCCCGGCGCCACCGGCTCGAGC
>JBGQLS010000319.1:0-7520 GCA_041500205.1 Anaeromyxobacteraceae bacterium
AATGCGCGGGAGGTCCGTCATGGCGTTCTCGACGCTTCGGGCGTCCCCGAGCCTCCCTCACCCCAACCCTCTCCCTCGCGGAGGGAGAGGGAGACAGGATCCCGTTGGCCTCCCCTCTCGTGGAGGTGTGCTTAGTCGGCTGCCGCACTCTTGAAGCCGTCGAACTACTTGTGACTAATGCCGAGGGCTCTGCCGGCGGGGCGGGGCAGCCTCGCCCCCGGCTACTCAAGACTTGTCGAAAAATCAGCTGCGGTCGCAGGGGCCCGGGTGGGGCCCCGACGGCTCTGCCGGCGGGGCGGGGGCGGCCTTCGCCCCCGGGTACTCAGTCGAACAATCCCGTCACCCGGTCCTTCAACCCCTTGGTCAGCGTCTTGAGGACGTCGTCGTTCACGCCGATGAGCGAGCGGCCGATCATGACGATGGCGTCGGTGTCGTCCGCGTCAACCTTGCCGACATAGACCCCGGTCTTCTTGGCGAGCGCGTTCGCGAAGACGACCGCGTTCACGAGCGAGGTCCGATCGGAGTTGTCGTAGTCCAGGTTCTCCTGGAGGCACTTCAGGATGCCTTCGGGGAGCTGCCACTTCTCGGCCAGCGCCTGCCCCACCGCGCGGTGCGTCTTGGCGACGACCTCGATCCAGTCGGCGCAGGAGATCCACGGACGGTTGTAGAGCTCGGTCGTCTGCCGCTCGGCCTCGAGCAGGATCGAGGTGACCACGGGCTTCCCGATGTCGTGGAGCAGTCCCATCAGGTAAGCGGCGTCGGAGTCGGAATGGCCCGAGAGCGCGAGGACGTCCCGGGCCAGGGTTCCCACCGCCACCGAGTGTTCCCAGGTGCGGCGCAGCGCGTTCGCGATCTCGGCGTCGCGCGACACGAAGACCTTCTGCGCGGTCGCCTCGACGAGGAGCGCCTTGACGCCGCGCGGGCCCAGCTTGTTCACCGCGTCGCCGAGCGTCGGCTTCTTCTGGCTGGCGGCGCCCTTCGCTCCCCAGGCGGCGCGCAGCGCCCGCGCCGCCAGGAACGGGTCCTGCTCCAGGATCTCCGCGGCCTTCTTGGAGGCGGCCTGGTCGCCCTCGCGCAGCACGTCCTGCACCTTCTGGACGACGGCGGGGATGGTCGGGACCACGAGCTGGTCCGACTGGATCCGCTTGAGCAGTATGTTCTGCAGCTCGGAGGCGAGCTTATCGGCGCTCATGGTGCGCGACCGCGCCCGGTTAGACCGAGGCGGCGCGTGCCGCCTGCGTGCTACCGAAGTACTTGATGCCCCGCGTCTCCTCGAACGACGCCAGGAGCTTCTGTATGTCAGCGGCTCCAACCACCGACATGCTCATGCCGATCTCCTTGGCCTGGCCGGCCACCGAGACGAGCAGCTTGGGAAGGCGGTCGCCCTGCGTGGGGATGCTGCCCAGGTCGACGATGACCTCCTCGTAGCAGGCCGCGGCGACCTTGTTGAGCACGGCGGGGAAGAGCTGCGAGAGCCGGCTGAAGTAGCGCTCGAGGCGCTCCGGCTTCCCGACGAAGGGAGCCACCTTGAGCAGGTTGTCCTCGTTGGTGAGGAACTCCTGGTTGTCGAAGTACTGCACGAGGAAGTCGTCGACGTGGTCTTGCGTGAAGGGCTTGTACAGGACGTCGTTGAAGCCCTGCTCCTTCAGGTCCTTCGTCTGGTCGCCGGCCGTGGTGCGCAGCGCCAGCGCCATGAATGCGGCGTGCGGCTGGAGCACCTTGATCTGCTGCGCCAGCACCGCGCTGTTGACGTCGGGGATGTCGGTGTCGACGATGATGACGCGGTAGACCTTCTCGCGCGCGCTGGCGAGCGCCGACTGGGCGCTGGTGTAGCCGTTCATGCTGAGGTGGCTGGGCAGCATGCCGCGCAGGCGCTTGTGGACGTTCTCCATGTCGTCCACGACCATCACGTCCACGAACTGCTTGGCCCCCGCGTCGCGCCCGGCCCCCTTCTGCTCCGCCACGCCCGCCGCCGGCGCGCCCCCGGGACTGTCGCTCGAGACCACGTCTTCTTCTCCGCCGGCCCCCTGCAGCACCGAGAGGATCTTGGCGCGCAGCTCCTCGGGCTTGAACGGCTTCAGGATGTAGTCGGTGATACCCGACTTCATCGCGCCCGCGATGATGGAGCGTTTCGACTCGGAGGTGAGCATGATGACGGGCGTGGTGTTCCCGCTCTCGCGCATCTTGCCGAGCATGGTCGGCCCGTCCATGTTCGGCATCGTCACGTCTAGGATGACGAGGTCGAACTGGCACTCGGCGACCTTGGCCAGGCCCTGCACGCCGTCCTCCGCCTCGTCAACCTCGAAGCCCAGGTCCTTGACCTGCTTTGTTACGATGGTGCGGACTGCGCGGCTGTCGTCTACGGTGAGAATGGTTGCCATGTCGTGGCGACCTCCTTCGAATCAGGCGATGCCCTCGTAGATCCAGAGGACCAGTCCGAGCGCGTCCGCCTTGAGGACGATGACCTGTGGGCTAGCTGAAGGAACCGCGGGCGCCTTCTGTCCCGTGAGAATCTTGGGCAGCCCGAGCGCCTGGTTGAGGGACATGACGCTCTTGAGAAGCCCTGCCGTCATGTTGACGAGCTCGCAGAGCGCGTCGTTCATCATGTTCTGGTCCACCTCTTCAGGGGAGCAGGCGAACATCGCGGCCGAGAGGTGGGAACAGCCTAGCTTGTCGCTGGAGAGCCCGACGGTGATCGGCCGCTCGCCCGCGATGGGCAGCACCGCGGTCCGCCACGAGAGATCGCGGTGACCTGGTGCTCCGTCGGGGACGAACGTCAGGCCGAGCATGGTCTGGGTCACGCCCGAGACCAGCGAGGCCATCTTTTCGGGAGGGGGCAGAGGATTCATGTGGTGGTAGGCTCCGGCCTGGCGTCAGCCTGGACACTGCAAGGTGCACGCCCGCCGCCCTCGCGCGGCAAATGGCCGAAGGCGCAGCGATCCGGCCCTCGGCCACACCTGGCTCGCCGCCGGCCCAGGGGTGCCCGAGACCCTGGCTGCGACCCTTGCGCCGGGTGCCGCGCCGCGAGGAGCGCCAGCGCCAAGGGCGGCCGGACTCCTGTCGCGTAGGCCAGTTACCTCCCGACGTTGGGCTGTATGACCTCCGAGATGTCCGGCGCGTGGGCCGCGCCGACCCTGGGGTCGTCCGGAATGGCTGGCTCTAGGCGGGGTGGTCCCCTTGGACCCCGGGCGGCCAGCGACCCGCGGCTGGACCCCGTAGGTGGCCCGCCTCGCCGAGGAGAGGAACAGCGCAGCCGCTCGCGATCACAGAGGTCCGCTGACTGGCGCCGGCGGCCGGAGGCCGCGAACGCGGCGCGGCACAACGGGTGCAACGTACCCCGCAGGCGGAGGGTTCCCGGTCGATGAACATTCTCATTGTGGACGACAGCAAGGCGATGCGCTCCCTCGTGACGCGGGCCGTGAAGGCGGCCGGCTTTGCCGACGCCACTTACCGCGAGGCAGGGAACGGGGTGGAGGCGCTCGCCGCCATCCGCGCGTTGGCTCCCGACCTCGTCCTGACCGACTGGAACATGCCCGAGATGTCGGGATTCGAGCTCATCCAGGCGGTACGGGCGGAGGGACACACCTTCAAGATCGGGATGGTCACGTCGGAGAGCCATCCTGAGCTGTGCGCACAGGCGCTGCAGGCCGGAGCGCTCTTCCTCCTCTGCAAGCCCTTCACGCCCGACGCGGTCAAGGCCGTGCTCCAGGCGGTCCTGCCATGACAGCGCCCAGGGGAAGCCCCACCTCTCCCGTCGTCGCGGTGGCGGTCGGCACCCCGTCGTCGCTCCCGACTTCGCGTTCTTCGACTTGTCCGATGGAGGAGAGCTAATGGCGAACGAGCCCCACGGCGCGTGCGGGCCGCACGGACGCACTCCCGCGGTCATCCTGGAAGAGCTGGCGGGCGCCGTGATGAGCACGGACGCAGCCGACGAGCCGGGCGTGGCCCGGCTGCTCGCGATCTTCGACGAGCTCGCCGCGTCGCAGGATCAGAGCTTCGCCGCGCCGGCCGCGGAGGCGGCAGCTCGGGTCCGAACCGCGTCCGCCGACGTGCGCGCGCTCGCCGTCGCGCTCGACGCGGCCTCCGAGGAAGTGGCCCGCATGCAGGAGGCGCTCGCCAAGGCGGCGCGACCGGCGGCGGCGCCTGTCGCCGCGACGCAGGGCCAGAACGCCGATCCGGGTGCGCTCGTCTTGCCGGACTGGGGCGACGAGAAGGTGCTCAAGGACTTCCTGGCCGCGCAGCGCGGCTCGCTCGAGGAGCTCGAGGAAGAGATCCTGGGAATGGAGGGCGGCGATCAGGAGCGGCGCGGCGCCTTCCGCCGGCGCCTGCACACCATGAAGGGCGAGGCCGGCGTGCTGGGCCTCGACGACATGGAGCGCGTCTGCCACGCCACCGAGGACTTCATCGAGACGTGCGGTGTCTCGGCCGAGGCCACCGATCGGCTGCTCAAGGTCCGCGACTGGATGGCGAAGGCGGTGGACGCTTACGCTTGCATGCGCCTGCCTCGGCAGCGGGCGGCGGAGTTCGTGGCCGAGGTGCTCATGGCAGCCCCCGCGCGCGCAGCCGTGAGCACGAGCCAGACTCCCAGCGCGAAACTGACACCCGTCGCGGCCTCTTCGACTGCGTCGGCGGAGCCGTCGCAGTCTCGCGACCGCGCCCTTGACCGCGTCGAGCGCGGTCAAGGGTCCACCTCGCCCCCGACCGCGAGCTCAGCGCTGGGTTCCGGCCCCCTCTCCCGCGAGGCGGGAGAGGGTCGTGGTGAGGGCCATCTGAACCCGACCGACCCCCTTACCCTGCCCTCTCCCCCTGCAGGGGGAGAGGTGGTGGCCCTGCGGGCCACTGCCCTCCAGGTCACCCGTGACGCCGAGACGGTGAGCATCTTCGGCGAGTTCCTCTCGGAGAGCGCCGAGGGCCTCAACCGCGTCGAGCAGATCCTGATGAACGTGGAGCGCGACGGCATCAACGGGGACAGCGTCAACAGCCTGTTCAGGGTATTCCACACCGTGAAGGGCACCGCCGGCTTCCTCGAGCTCGGCGAGGTCGTCTCGCTGGCGCACGACACCGAGACGATGCTCAACATGTGCCGCGAGAACGTGCTCGCGCTCAAGGGCTCCGTCATCGACCTCGTCTTCGACGCGACCACGGCGCTCCGCGAGATGCTGGAGAGCGTGCGCGTCGCGGTCGAGGCGGGCACCGACTTCCCTTCCCGCCCCGGGCTGCAGGCGCTCCTCGCGCGGATCGAGGACGTCACCGAAGGCCGCTCGGCCCCGGAGAAGGAGCTCCCCGCCGCCCAGCAGGGGGAGAAGCTGGGCGAGGTGCTCGCGCACCCTCCCATCAGCGTCGCGCCCGAGGCGGTGGAGAAGGCGCTCGAGCACCAAGCCGTCACGGGCCGCCGCCTGGGCGAGGAGCTGGTCGCCCTCGGCGCGGCGGAGCCGGCGCAGGTGGCCCAGGCGTTGCGGGCGCAAGCGCGCGTCTCGGCGCCCGAGCAGGAGGGGCCGGTCAAGCTCAAGGAGACCATCAAGGTCGACCTGGAGCGGGTGGACAGCCTGGTCGAGATGATCGGCGAGCTGGTGGTGGTCGAGTCGATGGTGGTGAACGCGCCCGAGATCTCGCAGGCCTCCTCGGTGCGCGTGCGCAACTGCCTCGCCCAGCTGGCCAAGGTCACGCGCGACCTGCAGGACGTGGGCATGCGCATGCGCATGGTCCCGGTCGCCGGCGTCTTCCAGAAGATGGCGCGCATGGTGCGGGACCTCACGCGCAAGAGCGGCAAGCAGGTCCGGCTCGTCACGTCTGGTGAATCGACGGAGATGGACCGCAGCATGGTCGAGCAGATCGCCGACCCGCTCGTCCACATGATCCGCAACGCGTGCGACCACGGGCTCGAGGTGGCCGAGGCGCGCGTCGCCGCGGGGAAGGCCCCTGTCGGCCAGATCCGGCTCAGCGCCTACCACGAGGGCGGGAGCGTCGTCGTCGAGATCGCGGACGACGGCCGCGGCCTCGACAAGGACGCCATCCTGAAGAAGGCCCTCGAGAAGGGGCTCATCGCCACGGCTGACGGGATGACCGAGGCCGAGATCAACGGCCTCATCTTCGCGCCTGGCTTCTCCACGGCGGCCAAGGTCACGGAGATCTCGGGCCGCGGGGTCGGGATGGACGTGGTGAAGCGGAACATCGAGGCGATGCGAGGGCGCGTCGTCATCACCTCCATCCCGGGCGCGGGCACCAAGTTCAAGATCATCCTGCCGCTCACGCTCGCCATCATCGACGGCATGCTCGTGGCCTGCGGCGAGGAGCGCTACATCATCCCGACGCTGTCCATCGTCGAGTCGATCCAGCCCGACAAGAAGATGCTCGTCTCGCTCGCACAGAAGAACGAGATGATCAACCTGCGGGACGAGCTCCTGCCGCTGTTCCGCCTCGACCGGCTCTTCGGCCTCGACGGCGCGAAGACCGACCCCACCCAGGCGCTGGTGGTGGTGGTGGAGGGCGTGGGCCGCCGGATGGGCCTCCTCGTCGACGACGTGGTCACGCAGCAGCAGGTCGTCATCAAGAGCCTGGGCGAGGGAATGGGGCGCGCGCGCTTCATGTCGGGCGCGGCCATCCTCTCCGACGGCCGGGTGGGCCTCATCCTCAACGTCGAGGAGATCGCGATGCTCATCCACAAGGCGCACGACTTCTTCCACGAGCGCGGGGGGACGGTCGCGCCCGCACCCGAAAGCCAGGAGGCCCGAGCATGAGAACCGATGAAGCCAACACCGACCCCTCGACGGAGCCGTCCGCGGTCGATCTCGGCGCGCAGCTTGCCGGGAAGTACATGACGTTCCAGCTGGCCAACGAGATCTACGGTCTCGAGATCCTGAAGGTCCGCGAGATCATCGGCCTCATGGACATCACGCGGGTACCGAGGAGCGCCGACTTCATCCGAGGCGTGATCAACCTGCGCGGCAAGGTGATCCCGGTCGCCGATCTCCGCCTGAAGTTCGGCATGGATGCGTGCCAGGCCACCGACCAGACGGTCATCATCGTGGTGCAGTGCCTGGTGGGCGGACGCAACCTGACGATGGGAATCCTCGTCGACCAGGTCCTCGAGGTGCTGAAGATCGAGCCCGCGCAGATCGAAGGGCCGCCTTCGCTGGGCGAGGTCGCCACGGAATCGCAGTTCATCCTGGGTGTCGGCAAGGCCGGGGAGCGGGTCGTCTTCCTGCTCGACATCGCGAAGGTGCTCGGGAACGAGTCGGCGGCCGCGTAGAGCCATCGTGCTCAGGGCCATGGATGGATACGAGGAGTTGACCATGACGACGGATGCAGGCAAGCCCCACGACACGAACCACCGGCGCGTGATCGCCGTCGCGCTGGCCTCGGCCGCCGCGCTGGCGGCTACCCTGGTGGCGGGACGGTTCGGTGGCGCGGCGGCTCTCGTCGTGGGTGGTGCTTCGATGGTCGCGATCGTCGCGACCGGGCTCGCACTCGGCGCACGCGCGCGCAGCGAAGCGCTGGCGCTGGCCGCCGAGATGGCGGGT
>JBGQLS010000320.1:0-7512 GCA_041500205.1 Anaeromyxobacteraceae bacterium
CCGCGGCAGGGTTGCACACCGTCACCCGCCCCTTGGTGTCGAGCGCCAGGATGGCGTCGCCCGAGGCCTCGACGAGCGCCCGGTTCAGGACGAGCGCCCGAGAGAGCTCGTCCCCGAGCTGCTGCTGCTTGGTGACGTCGGTGGACATCTCCACCAGATAAGGAATGCTCCCGTCCTGCTCGGTCACCGCGGCGACGTGGACCACGTAGTGGGCCGTGCGGCCGTTGCGATCGACGCCGACCTCGGCGTGGCTGCGGGGCTTCCCGTCCACGAAGGTGCGCGCCGCGCGGCAGCGCGCGCACCGTCGCTTGAGCCCCTTGTAGACCTCGAAGCAGTGCCGGCCGCGCCACTCCCCGAACCGCTCCTCGAAGGCCTTGTTCGCCTCCACCACCGAGAAGGTGCGGTCGAGGACCGCGATCGCGCTCGGCACCACGTCGAACAGCTGGTCCCGGAGGAAGGTCTGGAGGGCGGTTTGAGAGGCCATGACGCGCAGGGGGAGGGCCATGGCCGTCAGAGCGTCTGGCGGTCGTCGGGCCGGAGGGGGTCGAAAGCGGGCACCTTGCCAGCATGGCAGGTGGCGCACTGGGCCAGGGCAGGCTTGTTGACGCGGGCGTCCTTCGCCCGCTCCTGGTGGCAGCTGATGCACAGGCCGTGGAGCGCGGTGACGTAGTTCGCGGCCGGGCCGAGGCGCGGGGCATTGTGCGGCTTCAGCACGGCGGCCTCGGGCACCATGTGCTTGTGGCAATCGAGGCAGGCCTTCGTGTGCGCCACGTCCTTCAGCGCTCCTTCGTCCACGTGGCAGGAGGCGCAGCCCTTGCCCTTGCCGAGGCGGGCCTCGTGCAGCCTGTGGTCGAAGATGGAGGTCGTCTCGTACATGTCGCGGTGGCAGCGGGCGCACCCGGTCGCGCGCTCGCCCGGGTTCTGCAGGTGGTGGCAGCGGGCGCAGGAAGCGTCGCCCCCCTCCCGTCCCACGTGCGCCTTGTGGTCGAAGGCGACGGCCTCCCCCTTCCGGTTGCCGTCGATGACGATCCGATCGCCGAAGCCAGGGGCCGTGACCCGCTGCGACTTGAGCGAGAGGCCGGCGAAGGCGGTCTGGGGCAGGAACGCGAGCACCGCGGCCGCCCCGAACACCCCCGCGAGCGTGTAGCGCGCCAGGCCCGCCGTGTAGGGATCCGGACGCACGACGAACGTCCCGGGATCGAAGCCGGGCAAGGTGTTCCGGAACTGCTCACGCTTGACCGGACCCGCGTGGAACAGGTTGAAGCGCTCCGCGACGAAGAAGTACGCCAGCGCGGCCGCCGCCACCACCCCGAGCGACATCCACACTTCCATCCAGGACGGCACGTAGTGCGTCCCGGTCGCACCGATCTGGGCCAGCCCGCCCACGTCGATGCGGTTCATGACGAAGCCGGTCACCGACATGAGCGCCGCGGTGGTGAGTCCGGCCACGCTCTGGCGGACCGCCGGAAGCGACAGGAGCACCAGCGGGACGATGGCCGACGCCAAGAGCTCGACGATGAACAACCACGACTCGTAGTTACCGGCGAACAAGGCCTGTGCCTGCCCTCGCACCAGCACGTCACCGAGCTTCAGCAGGACATAGGCGCCGAGCACCCATCGGGCGGCCTTGCCGAGCCCCTGCACCACCTCCACCTCCGGCTCACGCTCGTACAGCCACGCGCTCACCAAGGACTCGCTCGAGACCATCATGAGCCCGAGGCCCATCGCGGAGACGAAGAACAGGATGGGGAGGATGGGCGTGTACCAGAGCGGATGCAGGCGGTGCGGCAGGATGAGGGAGAGGGAGCCCAGGGACGATTGGTGCAGCGTCGAGAGCATGATGCCGAGGAAGACGAGCGGGACGGTCGCGCCCTTGAGGAACTTGTACGTCTTCGCCAGCAGCGGATGCCGGGCCGCCTCGAACAGGACCGGCGCGAACTCGAGCGCGAGCACCGTCAGGTACAGCATCACGCACCAGCCGACCTCGAAGAGCGGCGAGTGCGGGTTCCAGTAGACGACCATGTGCCAGATGTTCCACGGCAGGCCGAGGTCGAAGAGCAACCCGCCCACGACCGCCAGGTAGCCGAGGAAGGCGGTCAGCACGGCCGGCCGCACGATGGCGTGGTAGCGCTCGAGCCGGAACACGTACACGGTCGCCGCGACGACGAAGCCGCCCGCCGCCAGCGCCACCCCGCCCATCACGTCGAAGCCGATCCAGAAACCCCACGGCGTGAGGTCGGTGAGCGCGGTGGTGGCCCCGAGGCCACGCGCGAACCGGGCGACGGCCAGGATCGCCGCCCCTCCCAGGACGAACCACAAGAGAGCCTTGGTCGCGAGCACACGTCTCATGGCTTCTCCCCATTCGCGCTGTCGTGCTTCTGTGGAGCTGTGTGTTCCTCGCCGCCCGAGAGCTTCATGCGCCGCCCGATGATCCAGCGCACTCCGCCCAGCACGGCGCCGACGCTCACGAACACCGGCGGCACCGCCGCCATCGCCGTCTTGGTGAGGCTCGGCAGCGCCTGCCCCTCGACGCTCCTGCCCACGTTGAGGAAGGTGAGCGGGACCGGCGACACGTACATCACCGAGGTCCCGCCCGCGTCCGTCTCGCCCCACACCACCGGCCCGTACTTCTCGGGCGCCTCGCCGATGCGCCGGTGCGCCTCCGCCAACAGCGGCGCGCGCTCACCGAAGATGGTCGCCTGCGTGGGGCACGCCTCGGTGCAGGCAGGCTGGCGCCCCTCCTTCACCCGGTTCTCGTAGCACATGGTGCACTTGCGGACGTACGGCACCGCCTTTCCCCACTCGTACCGGGGGATGCCGAACGGGCAGGCCATCATGCAGTACCGGCAGCCCAGGCACTTCTCGCGGTCGTAGACGACCGGCCCTTCCGCGGTCTTGTGCAGCGCGCCCACCGGGCACGCCGAGGCGCACGCCGGCTCGAGGCAGTGCCGGCACTGCTTGCGGACGTTGGCTCCGCCCTCGTGCACGACCGCCGTGAAGCGCTCCGCCGACAGGCCGTCACCGCGCGTCCAGCGCGCCGGGAGCGGCGCCTCGAGCTTGTTCTCGGTGGCGCAGGCCGCGACGCACTTCTCGCAGCCGATGCACTTCGTCACATCGGTGAGGATGGCCTTCATATCGGCTGCCCTTCCTTGCCGAGCGTCTTCACGACTTCATGCCCTGCGCCCGGGACGAAACGCCACGCCATCTCCGACACGAGCTGCGAGAAGGGCAGCATCGCGCAGTGGGCGATCTTGGTGAACGGCGTCACGAGGAGCAGAAGGTCTCCCACCCCCACGTGGAGGAACGTGACGAGCTGCAGATCGAGCGGATTGCTCGCCGGGTGCGCGAGCAGGTACCCGCTCAGGAACTCGAAGGCGATGAGCGGCGGCAGGATCCAATCCTGCGGGCGGCTCATCTCCCGCGAGGCCACGAACCAGGCCCGGCCCACCAGGAGCGCCACGCCCGCCACGAGCGTGAGGATCGTGAGCGCGTCCGCCAGGGACGACGGCAGGGCTGGCCACCCTATTCCCACCCCTCGCCGCCAGAGCCGTATGTGTCCGGCCAGGAAGATCGGCACCAGCATCAGCCCGACGTGGAAGAGCGTCGAGACGACGCTGTAGAAGCCCCTGTTCCCCGTGAAGTAGCGCACCGGGTTCAGGTGCACGAACGTCCGCCGGATGATGGGCCCGAGGACGAGCCGCTTGTCCCCGGCGCGGCGTAGCACCTGCCGCATCCCCCACAGGCTGAGCGCCGCGTGCCGCAAGAGCCCCAGCACCGCCAAGGCGACGGCAAACCGGAACAGCGGCCCTCTTCCGAACTCGATGAGCGTATCCATGGAAGCCCCTTAGAACTCGATCGCCCGCAGGATGAGGTCGTGGAGGCCGATGAGCTCGATATCGACCTTGTGGTCCTCGATGACTTCCTTGAGCTGCTTCTTGCAATTCGCGCACGGCGCGATGACGTAGCGGGCGCCGGTGGCGCGCAGCTGCTCCGCCTTGCGCCTGCCGCCGATCTTCGTCCGGAAGTCGCGCATCTCGTCGATGGAGACCGTCCCCCCGCCGCCGCCGCAGCAGTAGTTCTCCTTGCCGTGCGGCTCCATCTCCACGAAGTCCTTGATGAACGACCGGATGATCCGCCGCGGCTGCTCCACGATCCACCCCGAGCGCGCGTAGTTGCACGGATCGTGATAGGTGACCCGGTCCGTGATGACGTCCTTCCGGAGCTTCACCTTGCCCGCCTGGATCGCTCGGTCCGTGTACTCCAGGATGTTCACCACCTCGGGCGGGTTCTCGCCCGCGTAGGTCGGCACGAACCCCTTCGCCGTCCGCGAGGCGTGGCCGCACTCCCCGACCAGGATCTTCTTCCCCTTCAGCCGCCGGCACTCGGCGACCTCCCGCTTCACGATGTCCTCCAGAAAACGGTCGTTGTAGAAGAGCCCGTAGTTGATCCCGTCGTAGTTCCCGGTCCCGATCGTCCACGTGTCGCCGGTCGCGTGGAACACCGCCGCCTGACCCATGAGCACGTCCGGCTCGAGCAGGTAGTCGCTCACCGCCGGGAAGAACACGTACTCCGCCCCCTCCACGTCCACCGGGAACTTGATGTCCCGGTTGAACTTCTCCTTCAGGTCGTCCTCGAGGAAGGAGAGCGTGTCGAGGAGCGCCGCCACCGGGATGCCCGAGGTGTTGCCGCTCTTCCCCACCAGCTGTTCACGGACCGAGACGGCCAGCGCCTTGGGCACGATCCCCATCTCCGAGAGGATGTAGCGCCCGAGGTGCGTCATGAGCCCGTGGTCGAGGCCCATGGGGCACTGCAGGTTGCAACGCCGGCAGGCCGTGCAGCGGTAGAACGCCTCCGCCATCTTGTCGATGTCCGCGTCCGCGAGCGGCGGCGACGCGGCCAGGCGCGCCATCAGCCGCCCCTCCGCCGTGAAGTGCCGCCGGTAGACCTTGAGCAACAGCTCCGTCCGCGCGCAGGGCACGTCCTCGGTCAGGCCCGTCGACTGGTAGACCGGGCACTCCACCGCGCACATCCCGCACTTCGCCGACACCCGCGCGAAGTGATCCAGCATGTATCCATAGTGTGAGTGCTTGAGGATGGCGGCGAACACCTCCAGGAACCGCCGCGGCCGATCCATCGGCGCGACCTTCTCGTTCACGTACTTGACCGGAATGTTCTCCAAGATCGGCAGCATGCTAGAGCTCATTGCGCTCGACTCCTCGGACGGTGGCGAAAAAGATGCAATCCACGCAGGACGGCGCGCGCAACGTCCCGCCCGGCAAGAGCGGCCGGACCTCGTGGCAGACGTCGGCGTGTGATCGGTAGACCGGGCATTCGGAGCAGTTCGTCGCGGAGTGCGGACACTGCTGGGTCTGATCGAGCGAGCCCCAGAACTCCCAGCACGTCGGGGAGAGCCCCATGTCGCGATCCAGCACGTCCGTCCGCATCCCGTGCGCGGACATGAAGCTCCGCAGGTCCTCCACCCAGATCCGGTACTGCCCGCCCCGGGTGCGCTGCGCCGGCAGGTGCCCGCTCGCGATCCAGTTCGCGATCGTGTCCGGCGTCACCAGGCAGTGCCGCGATGCCTCACCTGTGGTCAAGGCCAGGCGGGGAGCCTCCCCGCGCGCACTTCGCGCCGCGCCCGGGAGCGCTTCCTGTGTCCCCGCCCCCTTGCGCCGTCTCGGCCGCTCATCCATGCGACAGGGGCATCGCATGCGCCGTGCCGCACACGTTCGCGCGGCGGATCGCGTACTTAGGTGCGCCATCCCGCCCGGGGGCCACACACGTGCGTAGCAGGACGCGACACCGTCGTGCTACACTGTCGCATGGTGCTACATGGTCGATGACTCGAAGGCGCTCGATCCGCGCTACTTCCCGCTCATCCTCGACGTGCTCGACCAGGGCCTCTTCACCGTCGACGGGAACACCTGCATCACCTCGTTCAACCAGGCCGCCGAGCGCATCACCGGTTACGCCGCCGACGAGGTGATCGGAACCCGCTGCGCCGAGGTCTTCCGCACCGATCTCTGCGACCAGGTCTGCCCGCTGCGGCTCAGCATCGCCTCCCGCCGCCCCACCCGCAACCGCGAGATCAACATCAAGTCGCGCGATGGCCGGGCCATCCCCATCTCCGTCTCCACCGCGCCCCTCCTCACCCGCGGCGGCAAGCTCCTGGGCGGTGTCGAGGTCTTCCGCGATCTCACGCAGATCCAGGACCTGAAGCGCCGCATCGACGCCCAGTACAGGCTCTCCGACATCATCGGCAAGAGCCCGGCCATGCGCCGCATCTTCGACCTCTTGCCGCTCGTCGCCCCGAGCGACTCCACCGTGCTCGTGACCGGGCCCTCCGGCACCGGCAAGGAGCTCATCGCCCGCACCGTCCACGCGCTCAGCCCACGGCGCAAGAGCCCCTTCGTCGCCCTCAACTGCGCGGCCATCCCGGAGACCCTCCTCGAATCGGAGCTCTTCGGCTACAAGCGCGGCGCCTTCACCGACGCAAAACGCGACAAGCCGGGCCGCATCGCCGCCGCCGAGGGCGGCACGCTCTTCCTCGACGAGATCGGAGATCTGCCCCGCCTCACCCAGGTGAAGCTCCTGCGGTTCCTCCAGGATCGAGTCTACGAGCCGCTCGGCTCCAACAGCTCGGTGCGGGCCAACGTGCACGTCATCGCGGCCACCAACCGTGAGCTCCTCGAGCTCGTCCGAGCCGGCACCTTCCGCGAGGACCTCTACTTCCGGCTCAACGTGGTGCAGATAGAGATCCCGCCCCTGTGCCAGCGGGCCGAGGACGTGCCTCTCCTCGTCAGCCACTACGTGCGGCTCTTTCGCGAGTCCACCGGCAAGGCGATCCAGGGTCTCAGCGAGGAGGCCATGGCCTGCCTCATGGGCTACGCATTCCCAGGCAATGTCCGCGAGTTGGAGAACGTCGTCGAGCGCGCCTTCATCATGTGCCAGGGCGACCGGATCGGCCTCGAGCACCTCCCCGGCTCGGTCGTCCAGTCGGCCGCACAGATGGTGACCGTCGTGCCGGCTGGCACCAGCATCGCCGCAGCCGAGATCGGTGCCGTCCGCGCCGCCCTCGAGCGCAACAACGGCAATCGCACTCGCGCCGCGGCGGAGCTAGGGATTCACCGCACCACGCTCATCCGAAAGCTGCGACAGGCCGGGCTCTAGAGCAGCGATCAGCAAGAACTGCCTTTGATTCCATACCTATCCCCTCTCCCCACCGGGGGAGAGGGAGCCCCTGAACGCGCTCGGGCAGGGGCTCGCCGGCCACTCCCATCGCCATCAGCTCAGGAGGCGCTTCACCTCGGCCAGCAGGCCGTCCGGCGTCACCGGCTTCTCGAGGTAGCCGTCCGGTGGCGGCACCTGGGACCGCGACGAGATGAACTGCTTGAAGCTGTGGGAAATGCCGGTCACCACCACGACCGGGATCTTGCGCAACGCTGCGTCATTTTTCAGCTCGCGGTAGACCCTCACGCCCGATTCGTTCGGCATCGTGATGTCCAGCGTGAC
>JBGQLS010000321.1:0-7483 GCA_041500205.1 Anaeromyxobacteraceae bacterium
ACCGCCGGTGCCGGGGGCGCGTCCTGCCGACGTGGAGCCTGCGCGCAAGGACCCTGAAGCGATCGCTGCGAAGCGTGCTCCATCACGGAAGAAGGGGCCAGCTCCGTCGAAGAAGGGCACCGGATCTCGGAAGCCGGATCGCGGTCGCGGAATGCAGGGTAGCTCACGGCGACGGACGCGGTCGCGGTGAAGGATCACCGTGACCTCGCTGGCGCATGACGGCGTGGAGCGGACCCGGCGCAGCGCGGTTCTCGTCGTCGCCCTGGCGGCAGCGATCGCCTGCCGGCCCGGGACCTCGCCCGTTTCCTCACCCGATCCCGAACGGCGCGCAGCGGCCGTGGCCAGGCTCGCGTCGTCGCGAGGCGAGGCCGACCTACCAGCGCTGCTCGTGGCACAGGACGATGCGAGCGCCCTCGTGCGCAAGGCGGCGGCCGGGGCCTTCGCCGCGCGCGGCGGGCCGGAGGCCGTCGAGGCGCTCGGCAAGCTCGTCGCCGATCCCGATCCCGAGGTGGCAGGCGCCGCAGCCCGGGCCCTCGCGGCGCTTCCGTCGGAGCGGCGCGCCAGGGATCTGCTCGTCATGGCGTACCCCGGGGCCGCCCCCGCCGCGCGACTCGAGATCGCCGTCGCGCTGAAGGCCGTCGGCGGCTCGTTGCGCGAGGCCGTGGAGCTCGAGGCGCGCCTCACCTGGGATCGGAACGTCCGCGCGCTCCAGGGCGGCACCCCCGCGGAGCGCGCTGGCGCCGCCGAGGATCTGGGCCGCAGCGGGCGCACGGACGCCGTGCGCCTCCTGGCGCCCCTCCTCGAGTCCGAGCGAGGCGAGGATCCACGCGTGGTCGCGGCCGCGGCGCGCGGCCTCGGCACGGCCGGCGACCGCGCGGCGCGCCCCGCGCTGGAGACACTGCTCGAGGAGGCGCCCACCGCCACGCTGGCAGAGGCCGCGGCGGAGGCCCTCGGAGCGCTCGGCGATCCGGCCGCCGCCGCCCCGCTCGCCATCGCCGGCGCATCGGGGCGCCTGGGCACGTCCGCGCTGGAGGCGCTGGAGGCGCTACCGCAGGCCCCCGAGGTGGCCACCGCGCTGTGCCACCTCGCCCTTCGCTCACAGGATCCCCGCCTGGCGGCGCGGGCCGCCGCGCAGGCTCGATCCCGGGAAGGCGAGTGCGCCGAGGGCCCTTTCCTGTCGCGTCTCTCGCGGCGCGGGGGCGACGCGGTCGCGGCGCTGGCGGCCCTGGGCGAGCTGCGGTTGACGCCCGAGCTCGAGAAGGCGGCCCGCCTGGAGCAACTCCTCGCGTCACTCGATGCGTCCATCCGGGCCGCCGCGGCAGGCGCGCTGGGGCGGCTCGGCGCGGCGAAGGCGGCACCGGCCCTTTCGCGGCGAGCGGTGGACGCGTCGCAGCGGCTCCCTCTCGCGCGCGCCGCCGACGCGGACGAGGCCGAGCGGGAGGCCTCGGGGGAGCTCGCCGAGATCCTGGTGGCCCTGGCGCGGATCCATGCCGAGGGGGCGGGCGCGCTCGCAACGGCGCGCCTCGGCGATCCTTCCGAGGCGTTGCGCGCGGCCGCCGTCGCTGCGCTCGGGACGCTCGGCCGCGAGGAGGTGTCCCGCATCGGCCCCGCGCTCTCCGATCCCAGCGAGCGCGTGTGGACGGTCGCGGCGGAGGCGCTCGGGCGGATCGGGCCGCCGGCCGTTCCCGCGCTGGCGCGAGCGGCGGCGGAAGCGCGCCCGGACGACCCGGACCGCTCGGCGGCGCTCGCGCGCGCGCTCGGAGAGACGGGTTCGCCCGAGGCGGTCGAGGCGCTCGCGGCGCTCGCGCGCGGGCCCGCCGCCGCGTCCGCCGCGTTCGCGCTCGGGCGCATCGGAACGAGGGACGCCAAGTCGGCGCTCACGGCCCTCCTGGCAGGCCCGGGCGTCGCCGGACGGGCGGAAGCGATCGAGGCTCTGGGAGCGCTGGGCGTGGCCGAGGCGGCGTCCGAGATCGCGCGGGAGCTGACCAGCGATCGACCCGGCGTGCGCGCCGCGGCGGCACGCGCCCTCGGGCGCCTGCGCCAGGACGCCACTGGAGGCTGGTTGGAGGCGCTTCGGAGCGACTACGACGGCGAGGTCCGGCGCGCCGCCATGGAGGCGCTCGCCAAGCTACCGTCGGCGAGAGCGGCGCACTGAGTCGCCGGGGGCTCACGCCGCCCCCGCCCCGCCGGCCGAGCCGTCGGGGCCCCACCCCGGCTAGGATGCCAACGGCACTTATTCGCCCGGGCTTGAGTCGCCGGGGGCGCAGGCCGCCCCCGCCCCGCAGGCGAAGCCGTCGGGGCCCCACCCGGGCCCCACCCGGGCCCCACCCGGGCCCCTGCGACCGCAACTGATTTTTCGACAGGTCTTGAGAGGACACGCGAGGTCCCGGCAGGCGCCGGTCTCACCTACCGGATCCAGCCCAGGCGGTGCTCGGCCAGGAGCAGGGCGATGGAAGCAGCGAGCGTCGCCGCCGTGACCACCGCGCCGTAGCGCAGGAAGCGCCAGAAGCCGATGCGGCCGCGGTCGCCGGCCAGCTCGAGGACGATGAGGTTCGCCACGGACCCGACCACGGTCAGGTTGCCGGCGAGGGTCGCCGCGAGCGCCGTGGCGAGCCAGAGCAGCCTCGGCTCGGCCATGCGAGGGATCCAGTGCCCGGCGAGAAGCACGAATGGCACGTTGGAGACGAGCTGCGAGGCGGCGACGGAGAAGACGGAGAACACGAGCGTCTGCCTCGTTGCGCCGTGACCGAGCAGTGGGGCGATGCCCTCGTGCATGCGGTCGGCGGCGCCGGAGCGTCCGACTCCCGCCACGACGACGAAGAGCCCGGCGAAGAACAGCAGGAGCGGCCAGTCGACCCGCATCAGCGCCTCGCGCGGCGCCCGCCCGCTCACGGCCATGCACAGCGCGGCGCCCGTGAGCGCGGTCCAGGCGAGGGGCAAGCCCGCCGCGAAGCCGAGCAACACCAGCGCGGTCGCGCCGAGCGACTTCGCGAGGAGCCGCCGATCCACCTGGGGCCGGCCGATGTGAGGCGAGGTGAGGCGGCGGCGCGGCAGCTCGCGCCGGAAGAGGAGGTGGAGCAGGACCGCGACGAGCAGGAGCGAGGCAAGCGCTGGGAGGGCCAGCGCAGCGGCGAAGCGCCCGTACGAGATGCCTGAGAGCGTCCCCACGATCATGTTCTGCGGGTTTCCGGTCAACGTCGCGACCGAGCCGGCGTTCGAGCCGAAGGCGAGCGCGAGGAGGAACGGGATGGGCGGCAGCTCGGCGTCGTCCACGATGCGCAGCACGAGCGGCGTCATCATGAGACAGACCGTGTCGTTGACGAGGAAGGCCGAGAGGCCACCGGCGGCGAACACGATTGCCCAGAGGAGCGTGCGCGGCGTCGATACCGATGTGACCACCTTGAAGCTCGCCCATCGAAAGAAGCCTGCCTCGGTGAGATAGGCGGCGATGATCATGGTCCCGAGCAGGAGGCCGAGGGTGTCGCCGTTCACCGCGGCGCCCGCTTCACCCGGTGTGATGACGCCCAGCGCCACCATGAGCACCGCTCCGAGGAGAGCGGCAGCGGGCCGGTCGAGGGAGAGGAGCGGGACTCGACCCGCGGCGACGGCGAGGTAGGTGAGGGCGAAGACGAGGAGGGCGGAGGTCATCGCTTTCTTGGAGGCCGATCCCGGAAGGGTGTGCTCACTGGCCGATGGCTACCAGGGGGACAACCAGAGAAAGGCCACTGTCTGCTGGTCAAGCCCCTCGGTTCTTGCCCGTGCAGCCTCGCCACACCCGGAAGTTGCCCCGGAAGGGTTGCAGCGTGGTGATTGAGCAGGCGCGCGCGATATAGCACGCTCCGCGGGATGCCCCGGGACATAGCGATCGTGCTCGACGGTAGCGCGGGAGAGGGCGGAGGGCAGATCCTCCGCACGGCGCTCCCGCTCTCGGCCATCACGGGCAAGCCTTTCACCATCCACAGGATCCGCGGTAGCCGCATCAAGCCAGGTCTGCGGCCCCAGCACAGGGAGGCGGTCAAGGCCGTAGCCCGCCTCTGCGCCGCAGAGGTGGAGGGTGCGGAGGTCGGATCCGACCGGCTCTCGTTTCGGCCAACCACCCGCGTCACTCCGGGGGAGCACCTCTTCGACATCGGGACGGCGGGCTCGACACCGCTCCTCTTCCAGGCGCTGTGCTGGCCGCTGGCGCTGGCGGAGGGTCCCTCCCAGCTCACGCTCCGGGGCGGCACGCATTACCAGTACAGCCCCACCTTCCACGACCTCGCGCTCGTGTGGGCGCCGGCCGTGGCGCGCCTTGGCTTCCACTTCGAAGTGGCCCTGCAGGCCGCGGCCTTCTACCCGGAGGGCGGCGGCGAGATCACGGCCGTCGTCCGGCCCGCCCACGCGATGCCTCCCCTCGACCTGCGCCACCGCGGGACGCTGGAAGAGGTCGAGGTCGTCGCGATGGTAGGTGGCATGCCCTTCGCCGTGGCGGAGCGCCTGGCAGAGCACGCGATACGCAAGCTGCGGGACATCGGCGTCGCCGCGGACGCCACGCGCCTGCCCGTTCCGGCTCGGCGCTCGGCCGGGAGCCACCTCTTGCTCGTCGCCTCCTTCGAGCGGACGCGCGCCGGGTTCGGCGCGCTCGGGGATCGCGGCCAGACGCCGGACCAGGCGGCGGAGGAGGCCGTCTCCGCCTGCGCCCGCTTTCTCGAGGGCGGCGCGGCCGTGGACGCCCACCTCGGCGACCAGCTGCTCCTGCCGGCTGCCATCATGGCGGCGCGCCTCGTCCCTCCGCCGCCCGGGATCGTGCCCGCGACGCGCTACACCGTCTCCTCGGTGACGAAGCACCTCGTCACCAACGCGGCTGTGGTGAAGCGCTTCCTCGACGTGGAGATCTCGGTGGTCGGCCGCGAGGAGGAGGAAGGGGAGGTGCGCGTCCAGCCGCCTGGAGGAAGCGTCGAGGTCCTGCCCATGGAGAACGGATAGCCTCGGATGTCTCGACGACCCTCGCCGCTCCGTCTCGCCGCCCTCTCCCCGCTGCTCTCCCTGCTGCTCGGCTGCGCCGCCGCGCCAGCGCCGCGCGCACCGCCCTCCGAGGACGATCCTCGGGCGGTCCTGGAGCGTTTCTCTTCCGCGGTCGAGGCGAGGAGGTGGGACGAGGCCTATCCGTTGCTCTCGGCCAGATGGCGGGTCCGCGAGACTCCCTCGCGGCTCGCCTCGGACCTGGCCGCGGCGGGTCCCGCCGGCCTCGATGCCGTGCGGCGCGTGCGGGCGCTCCTCGTCGCGGGGACGGCTGTCGCAGTGGACGGCGAGGTGGCCACCCTGCCGATCGGAGCGGACCGCGCTGCTCGCCTCGTGCGCGAGGACCGAGCCTGGCGCGTGGACGCGCTCGAGTGAGCGTGGGAGCGAGCTCCCGCCGACATTGTGTGTTGACCAGCCGCCCGCTATACGTACCCGAACATGGCACTCGACCCCCAGACCGCCCTCGAAGCGTTGAAGAAGGTGATGGACCCCGAGCTCCGGCGCGACATCGTGAGCCTCGGGATGGTGAAGGACCTGCACGTCGATGATGGGGTGGTGCGCCTCAAGGTCGAGCTCACGACGCCGGCCTGCCCGCTCAAGGAGACGATCGGGAGAGACGTGGAGAACGCGCTCAAAGGAGCCGGTGCGTCGAGCGTGAACATCGTCTGGGGCGCCCAGGTGCGTTCGGCGCCAGGCGTCTCCGAGGCGACCCTCACACCTGGCGTCAAGAACATCGTGCTCGTCGGCGCCGGAAAGGGCGGCGTCGGCAAGAGCACGGTAGCGCTGAATCTCGCGGTGGCGCTGGGGCAGCTCGGCGCCAAGGTCGGCATCCTCGACGCGGACATCTACGGCCCGTCACTGCCGCTCATGACCGGCTGCACGGCCCGGCCGAACTCGAGGGACGGCAAGCGGCTCGACCCACTCGACCTCTTCGGGCTCAAGGCGATGTCGATAGGCTTCCTCGTCGACCAGGACCAGGCGCTGGTCTGGCGCGGCCCGATGGTGACAGGTGCGCTCATCCAGCTCCTGCGTGACGTGAACTGGGGCGACCTCGACTATCTGATCCTCGACCTTCCTCCGGGCACGGGCGACGTTCCGCTGACGCTCGCCCAGAATGTGCGCGCCGCCGGCGTGGTGCTCGTCTCGACACCGCAGGACGTGGCGCTCGCCGACGTGATCCGGGCCAAGCTCATGTTCGACAAGGTCGCGATCCCTGTGCTGGGGATCATCGAGAACATGTCCTCGTTCGTGTGCCCGCATTGCAGCAAGGTGACGAACATCTTCGACCACGGCGGCGCTCGCAACGCCGCCGTGAAGATGGGGATCCGCTTCCTGGGTGAGATCCCGCTCGACCTCGCTGTCCGCGAGGGCGGCGACGAAGGCGTTCCCATCGTCGCGGGGCAGCCCGCGAGCCCGCAGGCACAGGCCTTCGTCGAGGCCGCCAAGCAGGTGGCCGCCGCGGTCTCGATGCAGGTCATGAAGTCGCCCAAGCTCCCCGTCGTCGGGGCGCAGCCGAGCGCATAGTGCCGGACGACAGCACCGCGCCACCTCCGACGGGAGAGGGGCAACCAGGGGAGCCCGGCGAGGGTGGGGCACGCCGCCTCGTCGCCGACACCGTGCGCAAGGCCGTCCTCACGGGCCTGGGCGCGGTCTTCCTCACCGAGGAGAGCGCGCGCAAGATCGCTCGCGACTGGAAGCTGCCCAAGGAGATCGTCGGATACGTTGTCTCGCAGGCAGGCGGCGCCAAGGACGAGATCGTCCGGGTCGTGTCCGAGGAGGTCCGCAAGTTCTTCGAGTCGGAGGCGCTGCGGCGGGAGTTTCTGCGCATCTTGACCTCGATGTCGATCGAGGTGCACGCGGAGCTCAAGTTCAAGCCAGCCAAGGGCGGCAGGATGGAGACCGAGTTCAAGGTCTCCGGGGTGAAGCCCAAGCTGCGTCGGGGCAAGGACGAGAAACAGGCCGACGACACGAGCGAGGACAAGGGCGAGGAGTGAGCGCCGGGTGACATGAAACAAGCGGCGCGGCTCCTCTTCCTCGCCGGCGCGGTCGCGATCGGGCTCTTCCTGGTACGGGCCGCCCCGCGCGACGTGACCTTCGTCTACGAAGTCCGCGACGCCGGGGCGCGCACGCTCGAGGTCGACATCGAGAAGGCGGGTGTGGAGGTGCGGCGCGCCGAGTTCCGCGTGCCGAGCGGCCCGTCGGCACAGGTGAGCCACCGCGTGCGCCTGACGGACGGAGAGTACCTCATGCGCTTCACGGTGGCCGCCGACGGCGCCGCGCGGAGGCTGGAGAGGTCCGTCACCGTCAGCGAGAGCGGAACCATCGTCATACCGGTCGGACCCTGAGTCGCCGGGGGCGCAGGCCGCCCCCGCCCCGCCGGGCAAAGCCCATCGGGGCCCCACCCCGGCCACGCCGCAGAGCGATCGCATTCTTCGACGGGTCTTGAGTCGCCGGGGGCGCAGGCCGCCCCCGCCCCGCCGGG
>JBGQLS010000322.1:0-7482 GCA_041500205.1 Anaeromyxobacteraceae bacterium
AGGCTCGTCGAGGAGCTGCTCGACGTCTCCCGCATCATCGCCGGCAAGCTGCGCCTCCAGGACAAGTGGGTCGATCTGGCGCCCGTGGTGGCGGCGGCTCTCGAGCTCGTGAAGGCGCCTGCAGAGGCGAAGTCGCTGCGGATCGCGACGGATGTCGCGGCCGCGATCCCCCTCTTCCGCGGCGATCCCGCGCGCCTCCAGCAGGTCGTCGCGAACCTGCTCACCAACTCCATCAAGCTCACCCCCGAGGGCGGTCAGGTGGGGGTGAGGCTCGACCGCGTGAACGGAACCGCGCGCATCACGGTGACCGACACGGGCCGCGGGATCGACCCCCAGTTCCTGCCGCGCATCTTCGACCGCTTCGCCCAGGAGGACGGCTCACACACCCGCAGTCACGGCGGCCTCGGGCTCGGCCTCTCGATCGCGCGCCACATCGTGGAGCTCCACGGCGGGACCATCCAGGCAGAGAGCCCGGGGAGGGATCTCGGCGCCACGTTCACGGCCACGCTTCCCTTGCGCGACGCGGTGGACGCGCCGCCGCCAGACGTCTCCGGCGTGAGCGACAAGGCCGAGGTGGGCGTCCACGCCGTGCCGGATGCTCAACGCCTCGCTGCGGTGCGGGTCCTGGTCGTGGACGACGACGACGTCCGCGAGGACATCGCCGATCTGCTCGCGCGCGAAGGCGCCGAGGTCACCACGCGCGCGTCGGTCGAAGCCGGCCTGGCGGCCGTGGAGACCTTCCGTCCCGACGTCATCCTGTGCGACATCGCCATGCCCGGCGAGGACGGCTATTCCTTCGTTCGCAGGCTGCGTGCCCTCGACGGTGCCCGGGGCGGCGACACCCCCGCCGTGGCCTTCACGGCGCTCGCGGGAGAGCGGGAGCGCGAGCAATGCCTGGCCGCAGGCTTCCAGGCGCACCTCGCGAAGCCGGCCACGCGTGACGCCGTCCTCGGCGCCGTGCAATCCGTTCTCGAGCCACACCCTCCGGGCCTGCCGCCCGTGTCATCGCCCCCTCTACTCAAGATGACGGTGCCGGGATGAGACAGCGCACCTGCTTGACGTGTGCTTCGGACTCTCAGCGGTGCTCGCTTGCATTGAGCCCGTTCCCGTAGCGCGGGGGCTTGTCCCCCGCTTGGCGGTCTTGGCGGGGGACAAGCCCCCGCGCTACAGAATGCGCGAACACGGGATCAACTCAACCGGGCAGCGCCGTCAGGCCGCGGTTATGATCTCGTCGCCGTCGAGCTGCACAGTCCTGCTCGACGGCCAGCCCACCCGCGCCGAGCTCTCACCGCGACTCCTCGCCTCTGGACCGTTCCGCCGTCCCGACTGCTTCGAGGAGCGAGAACATGGCCGACCAAGAAGTGCTTCCCTATCGCTCGTTCAGGAAGACAGATAGCTCTCCGATCCTCTACTGGAGGGCCTATCGGATGGGGACGGAGGGAGGCTTCGCCGGCACCTCGGTGGTGGCGGCTACCTTCCCGGTGTTCACCGCCCCGACGGAAGAGCGGCTGAAGGTTCTCGCCAAGGAGCTGGGATACGGCCTCCGGCAAGATGCGCCCGTCCTCGGCTCCAGGGGACCATGACCATCGCGGTCGTATTGACCATCTTTGCTGAGAGTTTGCCCTGGATGGGATGCGCCGTCTCGGCCTGAGCGCACCCACGGCGACATCTAGTCTGCCCAGACCGGAGGAGCACGAAGCGAGCCACCATCATGTCGGCATCGACGTGGTGCGAGCGGCTCACTTCGGACGGAGGACGGGGAGGACGCTCCCCATTCGCCCGCCGACCAGGAGGCCGAGCGCCATCGCGCCGACGACGAAGCCGGCATTGAACAGGTTGGAGAAGGTGCTGGCCAGCAGCACGGGGCCTGCCGCGACGCCGGCCTTCGAGATGAGCACCGTGCCGGCCAGACCCTGGTACATGGATGTCCCGGGCATCATCGGCACCGCGCCGGCGAACGCCACCGCCGCGAAGGGCACGTGGAGGCGCTCGACCGCGACGCCGGCCATCCAGCCGATCGCCAGGCACGCGAACAGCGTGGCGATCTCGATGCTGATGCCGTGGCGCAAGCACAGAAAGCGAATGCCGTGGCCCACCATGCCGCACAGGATGGAGATCCAGATCATCCGCCAGGGCGCATTGTACGAGGCTCCGAAGCCGCAGGAGGCCATGCCAGCCAGCACGAGGTCGAGCGCGAAGGTGACGACCACGCCTTCGGCAGGCGTCGCGCTCACGGTGGTCGTGCCGACCGTGATCCAGCCGCCGAGGGAGACGCCGAGCGCCGCCGCCGCCAGGATCACCGCCGCCAGACCGAGGCGCGAAAGTCCGGTCTGCATGTGGTTCTCCAACATGTCGTACAAACCGTTGATGAGGTGCGGCCCGGGCACCAGCATGAGCGCGGGCACCATGAGGCAGGAGCCGGGCGTGGCTGTCCAGCCGAGTCGGATCACGACGCCGCCGAGCACGGCGCCCATGAGGGCGGCGGTGAAGGGCAGCAGGGGGAGGATCGCGCGCCGCCGGGCCAACTCCTGGCGCGCCACGAGGCCGAGCGCGGAGGAGACCCCGCTCACCGCGACCGCGCCTGCGTCGGCCCGGAGGAGCCAGGCCAGCGCCGAGGCGGCCAGGCCGAAGGTGAACGCGAGCGCCCAGGGATCGTGTTGCGGCGCGTCCTGCTCGACCGACTCGAGCGCAGTGGCGCTCGCTGCCAGCGAGAGCTTGCCCGCAACGAACTCCTGGAGGACGTGGTTTACTTGTGCGCTCACCGCCACGTTGATCCGCAGCTCGCTGGCCTGCGCGTGGAACTGGTGTCCTTCGGGGCTGTAGAGGGTCACGCCGCGATAGGCGACGAAGACCAGCACGTCCACCCCGAGCCGCTTGGCGGCCTGCAGGAGCTTGGTCTTCACCAGCTCGGTGCGGAAGTTGTATTCCAGCATGAGCCGGGCAGCGAGCTGGAGGAAGTGGAACTCCGCGGCCGGATACGGGCGCGGCGACACGATGGCGGGCAGATCGGCAGGGGTCGCGTCCATCGATCCCCTCTCATTCCACGAAG
This sequence comes from Anaeromyxobacteraceae bacterium, assembly GCA_041500205.1. Lineage (GTDB taxonomy): Bacteria > Myxococcota > Myxococcia > Myxococcales > Anaeromyxobacteraceae > Anaeromyxobacter_A. Next base: position 3,050 of record JBGQLS010000322.1, read on the forward strand.
CGGCCTCGAGAAGATGTCGATTTCGAGCCCACGCCTCGGCTACCTCGGAAGACCACCAAGGCCGCCGTGACCAGCTGCGCGAGCAGCGAACGCGCTCTCGTCAAGGAAGCGGACCGTCCGACGTCCATTGCAGAGGGGTGGCGCGGTACCGCAACTGACCCCTGGAGGAGCGGCGAGGCGGCAGCCTCGGAGCGCGGCCCGACCTCACCCGTGACGAAAAGGCTCGGAGCCGCGCGGCTCCGAGCTCTCGAGTCCAGCTCGTCACGGCGACGTCAGGGGGTCGGACGCCGCGGCGCTACCTGCGGTCGCCCTCATGCTCATGCCCCTCATGCCCCTCATGCCCGTCGCGCCTCGAGTGTTCCTGATCGCCCCTGTGTTCTTGATCGCCCCTGTGTTCTTGATCGCCCTGCTGGTGCTCGTCCCCTCGGTAGTGGCGGTAACGGCCAGGAGGAGACTGCACGATCACGGCCGGGACTTGACGGTCTTCGATGCGGGCCCAGCCGCTGCGGTGGTCGTGTGCACGGAACCACGTCCGATCCTGGCGGGCCCAGTAGTAGCCGTCCGCGTAGAAGACCTCGTCGTCCATGTCGCGGGCGACGCTGACGCCGGGCTGCACGACGATGAGCGGCGGCAGCACCGCCGGGAGGTTCAGCGTGAAGCCAGCCTCCCCGCCCCCCCTCCTTCCGTCTTCTCCAACCGTCGCGTAGCACCCACCGAGTGCGACCGCGACGAGCATGGTCGAGAATCTCTTCATGAAGCACTTCCTTTCGTCTGGGAGGGACTGCATGCCTCGCGCCGGCCGTGCGCCGGATGGCGAAGGACGTCGCGCGAAGCGACGCAGCCTTGCACGGCGCCCTCAGCGCACGAACTGGAGTTGCCGGCTGCAGCGGCGCGCCAGCCACGACTCGGCAAGCAGCCTCGCGGCGCCCGCGGCGCGCTTCCGACCGAACCCTTCGCTGGCCTCGTACGCCGCGGCGATGAGGTCACCGAGCGTGATCACGATCTTCTTGGACAGTCTGGGCGGGGCGGCACGGCGAGAGGTCTTCATGTCCGGACTGCTAGCATCGGAGATGCCAGGAGAGCGGGAGTGGGCGGACCACGCGATTTCGGGTGGTTGGGTTTCCCCAGTGGACCCGCCGCGGACGTTTAACCGGAGCCAGCGAACGTTCACCGAGGGCGAGCGCGACGCCGGGCGATACACCACAGGGTCGGCTCCTTGGTCCCTACCCTCTAATCGCGGCAATGCTCCAGGCGCGATTCTGGCCTCGCAGGGTCCGAACGACCGAAGGTGTGCTGAGCAGGGTAACAGCCGCCCGCTGCTCAAGATCTGTCGAAGAATGTGACGCTCCGCGGCGTGGCCGGGGTGGGGCCCCGATGGGCTTTGCCCGGCGGGGCGGGGGCGGCCTGCGCCCCCGGCGACTCAGTCATTGCGCCTCGCTCTGACCCCGCTGCTGTTCAGCAAGACCGCTCGCCGCCTCTGGAGCCATGGTGAACGCTCCCACTCGTCGAAGGCACTCCGAGCAGGTCACTCCCTTCGGCAGCGCTGTCCAGCCGTCGCCGTCGCGGAAGTCGCCGCAGAATAGAGAACCCGAGTACATGGCCGCCAGGGGGAAGAAATGGATGGGGTGCAAAGAGTCGCCTGGCATCGTTTGCAACCTCGGCAGGTGCTACGCAGCCGACGGGAGTTCGATGGTGAAGACACAGCCCTTGCCTGGGAGGTCGAGCGTGTGGACCTCGCCACCGCACGCCCGGATGGCTCTGCGGCTGATCGGCAACCCGAGGCCGAGGCCGGAACGGTCATTCTTGCGCCTGTCCCCGAAGGAGCGAAACATCTCCGTCTCCGTCTCGTTCTTGGCGAGACCACCGCACTCGTCCTCGACCTCGATGATCACGCGGCCGCTCTCCGTGCGCGTCCTGAGTGTCACCAGTCCGTGAGCGTGCGTGTACTTGAAGGCGTTTTGCAGGAGGTTCATCACCGCCGACGCGAGGAGTTGCGGGTCCACCTTGACTGCCAGCGCCGGATCGACGTCGTCCACGGTGAGCCGGATCTCGCGGTACTCGGCGTGCAGTCTGGCGGCGACCGCGATCTCGTCCACGAAGACGGGTAGTGAGATCCGTTCGCGTAGCTCCTTGCCGGCATCCAGGCGGACTTCGGACAGGGTGCTTTCGACCAGCTCGCGAAGGCCAACGAGGCTGCGACCGAGCACCGCGCCCGTGCTTCCGCCGATGGCCACCTTGCCAGTCCTCAACGCCTCGAACGACAGGAGCGCCGTGCTGAGCTTGTTGCGCAGCTCGTGAGCGTCACGCCCCCGCCGCTCGACCTCCTCCTTCGAGCTCACCTCCTGTTGCAGCCGTCCGTACTCCGTGACCGCTTCCGCGATGGCCGTATCGAGGCAGCGGTTCAGGATGTGGAACTCTTCCGGGCTGATCGTGGCATCCTTCTCGATGGCGAGCTCCGTGACCGCTTGACACACATCACCGTAGTCGTGGACGACCTGCGACACCGTGAAGCCCATCGCCAGCAAGTCGCCCCCGTGCTTGGTCGCGCTCGACCCAATGGCGGTCGGAGAAAACGGAGCCACCGTGTTCTCCAGGCGCAGCGTCTCCGCGAGCTGGGTCAAGAAGAGCGGGATTCCGTTCTCCAGTTCGGAGACGGACACCGACGGCCACGGCCGCTGTGCGACCTTCGCCCTCGTGCGTGCGATGAGTTCGTCCAGGTTCGCTCTGATGAACGCGTGCAGGGTCATGAATTCCTCACACTTGACACTCTCCAACGGGGCCCTGGTCTCTCACTTCCCGCCTCCACGGACACCTGGCTGCTGCGTGCGCTTGCATGGCTGCCGTGCTCCTTTGCGGTGAACCGGCTCGGCCCACTTCTCCTCCGGTGGAACCGAAGGCGAGGGGGGGGAGTCCCCCGGCTACCTCTGCCGTCCCTCGTGCGCCGTGCCAGAGCCATGCCTGAATCGCTGCCGCGATATGAGCGCGATTCCACACGGCCCACGGACGGTCGAGGCAAAGCGAACGTTCGCGAACGTCAACGAGCGCGCCTCTCACAGCGGCGCTCAAGACCTGTCGAAAAATGTGATCGCTCTGCGGCGTGGCCGCGGTGGGGCCCCGACGGGCTTTGCCCGGCGGGGCGGGGGCGGCCTGCGCCCCCGGCGACTCAGTTCATCGAGGACGTCTGCGGACGTTCGCTATTCCCCGGCCGAAGTGCCTTGGCGCCAGAGGACGCGGAGCGCTCGACCGGTACCCTGAACCGCGATCTCAGCGCCCGCGAAACTGAGCGGGCTCGAGGCCCTCGGCCCAGAGGAGCCGGTATAGCTTGGGTCTCGTGATCCCCATGTGGCGGGCCATCTCCGCCACCCGGCCCTGGAACCGGCCGAGGAGATCCTCCAGGCCGGCCTTGTCGAGCGCCTGCGCGTCGCGGTGGAGGACGGTGCTCTGGACGGCGCTCTCCGGGAGGTCCTTCCGGAGCGCCTCGCGCACCTCGTCGCCGAGCGCGAGCGCGCCCTTCGGCGTAGTGATCGCCGCGACCGACAGCACGTTGAGCAGCCACCGCACGTTCATCGGCCAGTCGTGGACGAGCAGCGCCTCCTGGAGATCCGCCGTGAGGGGCCGGCCCGGGGCGTCGCAGCGTCCGAGCAGGGCGCTCGTGAGCGCCGGGATGTCCTCGCGCCGCTCGCGCAGCGGCGGCAGGCGGATGGTCCATTGCGCCAGCCGCGCGTAGAGGTCGGATCGGAATAGCCCCTCCTGCACCATGGCGAGGAGCTCACGGTTGGTGGTGGCCACGACGCGCACGTCGATCTCGACGTCGCGCGTGCTCCCCACCGGGCGGACCTGCCACGTCTCCAGCACGCGGAGGAGCGTCGGTTGGAGCGCCAGCGGGATCTCGGCCACGTCGTCGAGCAAGAGCGTCCCTCCGCGGGCCGAGCGGAAGAGCCCCTGCTGATCCTGGACCGCGCCCGTGAAGGCGCCGCGCACGTGCCCGAACAGCTCGCTCGCGAGCAGGCCCTCGGTGAAGGCGCCGCAGCTCACGGCCACGAAGGGCCCTGGCCGGCCGCTGCGCCGGTGGACCTGGCGCGCGACGATCTCCTTCCCGGTGCCGGTCTCGCCGGTGATGACCACCGTGCGCCTGTGCGGTGCGACGGCGTCGATGCTGCGTCGGATGGCCGCGACGGAAGCACTCCCGCCCGTCAGCTCGGGCTCCGTGCCGGCGCTCGTCTCGCCTTCGTCGGCGCCAGCCGCACGGGAGTACACGAGCAGCGTGTCTCCCATGCGAAGCACGTCGCCCTGAACGAGCGTGTGCGTGCCGTGCAGGGGCTCGCCGTTGAGCCCGGTGCCCGACGCGCTGCCCAGGTCCCTCACGACGGCGACCCCGCTGTCGAGCCGGACCTCGGCGTGCTGGAGCGACATCTCCGGATCGTCGAAGGGGA
>JBGQLS010000323.1:0-7458 GCA_041500205.1 Anaeromyxobacteraceae bacterium
CCCCCCGGCATTGGCAAGACAGTCCTCGGAACGTACCTGGTGGCCAACGCCGGCGGAGCACACTCGTCCTGGTGCATCGGCAGCCGAGGGCCTCTACTCCACCTCGGACGCAGCTTCCTTTCCCGGGGGTGCAATGGCCGGCATCTTCCCGCCGGTCCTGGAGGAGGGCTCGGGTTGCCCGAAGCTGCCACAGCCGTTCCGCTCTGCTCCCGGCAGCTCCTTCGGCGGCCACCACTCGATGCCCGGCGGCCTCCCCATCCACGAGGCGTTCAACGAGAAGAGCGACGTTTCGTTCGCGGAGAACTACGCTCGTAATTACCGTGTGCCAGGACTCCCGCACGACGATCACCACGACGACGCCTTCCCAGGACTGAACGACGACGTCGTCCTCGCCGCGCCCATCTGGCACGACTGGGCGAAGTCGATCGTCTTTCAGTGGAACGCCGATGGGAGCGAGTTCAAGGAATTCAACTTCGGGGGCAACGGCACGACCGACTTCTTTGGAGCCGCCGGTGACTCCCGCACGGGCGGCCACCACATCATGAGCATCGCGGAGGCTATGGCCCGCGCCCTCGCACCGGACATGGTGGTCACGCAGGCTAGCGCGCACTCCGCGCCGACCGGCGGGAACGAGTTCAAGGTCGTCACTGGCTCCGCGCCGCAGCCATCATCGCGCGCGTAGACCCGGTGGCTACCGGTTACCTCCACCGCGACATGGCCGGGAACCTTCGGCTCCCGCCGCTGCGCCGGCTTGGCGACCTGGACCTCGAGTCCGCCGCCCCCACGCAGCTCAATTTCCTGCCCGAGTACGTCATCCACAACCTATCTGACGCGGATTTCATCCTCACGGGCCCGGTGGTCACCGAGTCAGAGACGATCCTGCGGACGCTCGCCCCTCGGTACGGATTCGACCCCGTCGACGTCGCCCGCTACAACTGGTCGTTCCGCAACGTCGCCCTGTCGCAGCTTTCCGCTGAGCGCATCGCGTTCGTCTACCAGCGCGGTGGCCTCACCGCGGTCCAGGCCGAACTCGATGTGCTGCGGTCGCGCGGCGTCCTCTAAGTACGCTGAACCGCAGCTGAATCAGAACCCGACGAGCTTCCGCTCCACCGCCACCCGTGGGGGGTGGGATGGCCGAGCCGTGACCGAGCACGAGAATGGCGGGCGACGCCCAACGCCGCACCGTCGGAACGGCACTCGCTGCCGTCGCCGGAACACCCCGCCAATTCCGAATGCGTGATTTCTGGCGGGTAGTGAGCGCCTGCCGGGCACTCCCGGGAGGACTCCGACCGCGACGGCGTCGTCCGTAGCACTACTGGGGCGGTCAGCGTGGCGCGCCCCTTGTCCCGGGATCGAGGGACATCCTCGGATCGGTGGAGATCGTTCGATGGCACGACCGCGGGCTATTCCCCGGAGGGGAGACGCGCCAACCTTCCGCTACACGCGCTCTCCAGAACACGACAGCCCATCGGCGACGAGGACCTGCCCTGAGGTCAGACGCGTTGCGTCGAGTAGGAGCCCCTCGGAAGCGAGCCGGTGGTAGTCCACCTCCCGGATTCCGGGAAGTACGGCTCGCCGCCTCGCGAGACTCATTGTGCGGCCAGCTCGTGCACGATCTTCGGGCATGGTCGCCATGCCAAGAAGAACCGGCATCGAGGAGATCGGCGGGCGGTCGGCCGACCTCACTCGGCCGATAGCGTTGCCTCTTCACGTACTCTCGGCAGTCCGAACACTCAGTTGAGGCGAGCTTCCGGTACGTGGCGCTCCTCGTGGAAGACCGGTGTCATTTTGATGAGCGGCCACACCTTCCCGCTCTGCTGGTACTCCTTCACGTAGCGAGCCTTTCCATGCACGGTAGCATCGCCAACCTCGCCGTCATCTTCTTAGCGGTCGGCACGTATGGTTCACTTGCTCTCGTGATCATGCTGTCCGCGTTCAAGGAGGTGCGAGGGCCGGAGTCGAGGTATTCCGCCAACAGGGACCTCCAGCCGACACATCTGCCGGTCCGCTCCGTTCTTGCCGCCGAGCGTCACGAACTCGATCCCGAGACCATGAAACTGGAGAGACCGGATCGGCTGCGGTCGGATCCGCCGCCGCAGCGCCGTCCAGACGGAACGAGCAGCCTCCGGCGTGAGACGATCAGCTAGGGGAATCGTCCAGCCCAGGCCGCCTCGGCCCTACTCGTCACCCACCGGCGGTGGAGGCGGTGGACCCGGAAGTTCAGGTGTGGCATCGCCGGTCGGCGGAGGGGGAGGTGGCGCACCATCATTCGGCGGTCCGCCCGGCGGTGGAGCTTCCGGTGGAGCGCCAGGAGCCGGGGGCCCTGGCGGGATGCCGGGCTCTGGGGGTTCCGGCGGTGCGCCAGATGGGGGAGGCTGGGGAAGGGACTCGCCGCTCGACCTGCTCACTCGCGCGGAAAGCACCCGCCCCGAGTAGCCGTCGAGAAGCACGAAGGCGATGTCGCGACCTCCAGCACCGCCGAGGTCGACGTACCAACGGGCGTACCGATCCAGGCGAACGTCTCGCGTGTACTCGATGACAAGGCCGCGCGTCCGAGCGTACTGCGTGGCGATGTTCACCGCGTCCTGCGCTGACAGGATCCTGGGCGGCGGCGGACGCTGGTATTCCGCGAAGCAGGCAGACGCCAAGATCAGCAGGGCGGCAAGGAACGATCTCATGGGCCTCCGAACACTTCTGGGGCGCGAAGGTTACGTCGGGCGCTGGCGAACTACCCTGTGGGATAACGCGCGAGCATCACCCCTGCCGCCCATGCTCTTTCTGGAACGGGCCTCCACCCAATCTTACGGGCAACGAAACGAGCGAGTGCGGCCCACAGGTGCCGTTCCGGATAGAGCAGGGACGGTGGCCAGCTCCGTCAAGACGTTCGCCGCGTGCGCTCTCCTGATCTTGGCTCCGGCCGTGACCCGGTCGAGCGACGGGATTGTGACCGTGATGCCAGCTCTGAGCCGCCTGCTCGTGGCACAGGCCGACGAGCAGCAGGGAGATGTTCTTCCTGGGCCACCAGAGCCGCCATCCCCTCCGACGCCGCCGCCATCGGCTCCACCGGCAGAAACTCCCCCGACAGCACCGTTCGCCGATGAGGCCCGCTCGACGCCACCGCCGTCAGTTCCTCCCGGCCAGTGGGTGTACGCGGAGCAATACGGCTGGGTCTGGATGCCCTACGCCGATGACTACGCGTACGTGCCGCCGGACGGAACCGGCGAGCCTTGCATGTACGTCTTCTACCCGGCTATGGGATGGACCTGGGTGGTAGCACCGTGGGTGTGGGGCTTTGGCCCTTGGCCACATTTCGGGACTCGCGGGCCGTCTCACTTCGCGTGGTATCGCCACGGCTGGTGGAGATCGCCCCGGCACTGGAACTTCAGCCCCATGCCGTCCTTCGTGTTCCATGGGGTGAGGGCTGTGCCGCACCGCGGTAGCTTCGTCTTGCGGAGCCAGCCCACCCGCCACACCATCGGTCGGGGCGAAGTCGACGGCCACTCCGAAGGCGGGAAGCATGGCGGTGGCGGGCATCGGTAGGGTTGCACTTCGCCTTCCGGGCTTCTGCTACGTAGGCCATTGGCCAGTACACTAACCGTGGATCTATTCCCATGACCCCTGACCAGGCCAAAGCGTTCGTCCGGCATCACTTCGAGGAGTTCGTCAACAACAAGAACCACGACATCGTGATGCAGACCCTCTCGGACGACTTCTAGGACCACGACGGCCCAGACGGGAAGCCGATGGACCGAGAAGGGGACCGCCGCATGAGGATCGCGATGCACCAGCAGATGCCCGACCTGCACCTGACCATCGAGGACATGATCGCGGAGAACGACAAGGTGGTTTGCAGGAACGTGTGGCGCGGCACTCAGTTCCTACCTGTTCCTACCACGTCCGCGCTGGCCCCTCCTTCGCAGGACACCACAGCACGTCGCCCGGCCACGTCACGGACGAGTCAACACCTGAAGTGAACCAACAGCGAAGCGACGTGAGTTGATGATCCGTCCGGGAAGAGCTAATCACGCACCTCGTCCTGCTCGCGCCCGGTCGAAACGAGCATTTGCCACACGTACGCAGGACAGGCTCCGACTTGAACACGCCGCCGCGCCAGCTACGAACGTAGTGGCTCGGAAGGATCAGGGAACCATGGTGAACGTGCTGGTGCTGGCCGAAGACGAGTGCATTCGCTTTACATGCGCGGAGGTACTCGCACGCATGGGCTTTCGACCAAACGTCGGCGCACCAGGAGACGCTTGCGCGGTGATTCCCGATGCCATCCTGATCTGGGAGCCCGGAGTTGCGGACGTGCGGGCCACGCGTGCTGCCTACCCGGACGTGCCGCTCCTCGTCTGCACGTGGCAGCATCGCCAACCCTGGCCCGAGACGGTCGAGGTCGCCCGCCTTCCCTTCAATGCCGAGCGGGTCGGGCAAATGCTGCACAAGGTGGTTCGGGGACTGGAAGGCCCGCCAGACGTGGAGTCGGTCACCCATGCTCCTGCGCAGGTCCCTGCGATCTCGGGGCGGCTAGGCGCGCTGCTTCTCATCGAGGACAACCACGCCCTGCGGGATTCGCTCGTGGAGGTCATCGAGGCTCAGGGCATCGAAGTGAGAGGCGCGCGCGACGGCATCGAAGGGCTCAACCTCCTTCGGGCAGGCTTGCGCCCGAGGGCCGTCTTCCTGGACAGTTGGATGCCCAATCTCGATGGGGCTGGCGTCCTCACCGCCATGACGAGCGACGCGCGACTGGCGAACATCCCCGTTGTGTGGATGAGCGGTGATGTGGCAGAGCCGCCAAGCGAAGTGGCCGCGTTCCTGGAGAAGCCCTTCCGGGTAGATACACTCCTCGACTTGGTTCGGGCTCTGTACGAGTCGGCCTGAAGGTGCGTTCGGCAACATCCGAGTCCGTCTACCGTCGGGCGCGCCGAGCAGCCTTGCCCGCTGGCTGCAGCAGATCCAGTGGAGGCACACCGAGCGCCTTCGCGATGCTCTCCAGCGTGTCGAGCGGGGGTACACGCATGCCCCGCTCCAGCATGGACACGTAACTCACCGAGACCTTGGCCTTCTTGGCGAGTGCAGCCTGGGTGAGCTTCTTCGCTTCGCGGGTGGCGAGGATGTTCTGGGAGACGATGTCGGCAATGGGCATAGGTACACCCTGTGTACCACGCTGCACGGCGTCCAGGGAAGTGGGAGCAACACCCGTAGTGTACGCCAAGACCGCGAACCGCTGTCCTGAAGACGCCCCGCCGACTCTCTTCGAGTGACGGCGGGCCGATCCGGATCATCGCTCCCGTCAGGCCCAGTAGGGCTGCCTGTCGGTTTAACCCGGGCGCGGCCCATGGTCAGCACCGTCACCACGCTTCCCCAAGGCGAAGGGCGACCTCTATGCTTCCCCCGGTAGATCGACCACTGCCGGACATACGCCACCACGCCGCTGCCCTCGCCCCCCCCACCTGTGCCTGCCTTGAGCACGCGCAGGAGTTGCCCGCCGAACGTGCAGCGCACGAGCTTGCTCGCCGCGTGACGGTGCTGGTGTAGGTCGCGTGAAGTGTCGTAGGCGGAAGGCTACTAGACTGGCGTCAGCAGGAGGCCCAGCATGAAAATCCGCATCGGTTACGAGTTAGTCTATGAGTGTCCACAACCGACCCCGATGATATTCACCTTGAGCGTGCACTACACGCGCGTCTCGGACACCATCGTTCCGGACCACCTGATCGCCGTCCCTCCGGTACCCATGACGGCCTATCGGGACAGCTTCGGCAACTGGTGCACCCGTATCGTAGCGCCACAGGGCCAGGTCCTGCTCTCCACGGACGCCCTCGTGAACGACGCGGGACGGCCCGATCTGATCGCCGCGTACGCAAGACAAACGCCGGTTGAACAGCTCCCCGACGAGACCCTCCTGTTTCTCCTGGGGAGTCGCTATTGCGAGACGGATCGCCTTTCTGAAGAAGCGTGGCAACTGTTCGGCACTTCACCGACAGGATGGGGACGGGTACAGGCGATCTGCGATTACGTTCACAACCATATCGCCTTCGGCTACGAGCATGCGCGCTCCACCAAGACCGCCTGGGAGGTCTTCCAGGAAAGGACCGGCGTCTGCCGAGATTACGCTCATCTTGCTGTTGCGTTCTGCCGCTGCATGAACATCCCCGCACGCTACTGCACCGGCTACCTGCCCGACATCGGCGTTTCGCCGCCTCATAGCCCTATGGATTTCGCAGGCTGGTTCGAGGCGTACCTCGACGGCCAGTGGTACACCTTTGATGCCAGGAACAATGTGCCGCGTATCGGACGCGTGCTGATCGCGCGAGGTCGCGACGCGGCCGATGTCGCGATCAGCAGTACGTTCGGCCCGAACACCCTGAAGAGCTTCAGCGTCCGCGCCGAGGAGTCTAGCCAGGCGTGACCTCCCTCCCTTGGCTCTCCTGGCCCTGGCGGGCTCATGGAGCGCACGTCAAAACTGAGCGGCTCCGCGAACCAGTCCACCAGCGTCTCGGGCCGGTGAAAGGCGAACACGGCGGTTCTGGGGATTGGGGTCGCGGCCTTCCACATTCGTCTCTGCGCGCTGCCGGGGCACCTGCACCGATGCCGTCTGCTTCCGGAGCAAGCTCACGGCGCACCGGGAGAAGCTCGCCGGTGACGTCGTCGCCAAGGGCGGTGTCGTCCTCGCCGAGCACCAGTTGAACGAGGTCTACCAGGGCACGGTGCAGCTCCCCTGGAACAGCAAGTACGTCGACGCCGACTCGTCGTGCTACGACGATCCGGAGCGGCGCACCTGGCGCACGCACCTGGGCGACCTCTGCCCGAAGCCGACGCTCGCCACGGACCCACCGGCATTCCCCGCGCGCTTCTCCTCAAGGCTGAGGCCGAGGCCGCTCTCAAGGGCACCGGCATCGAGTTCGGCCGGCCGCCTGGGAGCCTGGGTGGTGCGCCGGCGGGCGGCAACGGCGAACGGCCCGAGGAGGCCGGGGAGGGCCGCGAGCCCATCGACCCATCGGCAGCGCGCGCCGCAGCCGACGTGCGGAAGCGGCGCGGCATCGAGCGAGGCAAGGGTGAAGCACCGGAGACCGCCCTCGCAGCTCATGCCCGTTCGCTCGATGCCAGCGGCCTGCGGGCCCTCATCCTCGAGCTGGCGCTGGCACGTGGCGCGTACTTCGCCTGGTCGACGAAGTACTCCGAGCGCGTCACCGCGGCGGCTTCGGCCTATGGCGTCGACCTGGCCGCGATAGAGAAGGCGAGCGGATCGCATCGCGGCGCTCAGGTCGCGCAGAGAGGAAGGCGAAGAAGGAGCCGGATCCGGCTACTCCGTGAGCAGCGCCGCAGACGTCGGTGCCCGACGTCTGCGGCTGCAAGTACAGGTCTTCGATGAGCTCGACGTCGCTCCCTGTGGCGCCGAGCACACCGCCCCTCGGGGCTCGCGCCCCGGGGGATTTTCAACGCCATCACCCATGGCTC
>JBGQLS010000324.1:0-7453 GCA_041500205.1 Anaeromyxobacteraceae bacterium
ACTGGTCGAGACGAAGCGCGTGCTCGAGAGCATCTGGGCGGTCGTCAGCCGTCAGCGTGCGGCCCCCTCACCCCGGCCCTCTCCCCCGCTGGGGGTCGCTGGGGGAGAGGGGGTAATGCTCTCGCCCCTCACCCACCTGCAACTCCACCCCACCGAACAGAGCTCGACGTCTCCGTCTCGTCCGGCCATCCCCTGCGACTCATCCTCGGCCCAGACCACCGCGCTCGCGCTTTTCACCTACCGGACCTCCCTTGATTCCCCAACAATGCCAAGTTCTTGAACAGCGCTGAGACCAATGCCCAGAGCTTCGCCCGGCGGGGCGGGGGCGGCCTGCGCCCCCGGCGACTCAGCTCGTGCGCGTGAAGGCGGCGACGAAGAACCCGTCGGTGCCGTGGCGGTGCGGGAGGAGCTGCAGCATGTGGCCGTCCGCGCCGAGGTCGCGGGCGAGATCCTCGCCGAGCGCGACAGCGAGCGGAAACGGAGCGAAGCCCGCCACCTCGCGGACGACGAAGGCGGCGACGTCCGCGTTCTCCGCGCGGCCTATGGAGCAGGTGGCGTACACGAGCCTTCCGCCGGGTTTCACCAGCGCGGCGAAGCGGACCAGGAGCTCCTTCTGAAGGGCGGCGAACCTGGCCGGATCGTCCGGCTTCAGGCGCCAGCGGGCGTCCGGCTTGCGCCGGAGCGTGCCGAGCCCGGCGCACGGGGCGTCCACGAGGACCCGTTCGCACTGCCCGGCGAGATCGGCGAGGTCCGCGATCGCCTCCTGGCCAGCCGGGATCGGCCGCGCCCGCAGGTTGTGGACGCCGGCGCGCCGCGCCCTGCGCTGCGCCTCGGCGAGCCGGTCGGCGTCGCTGTCGAGGGCGATGAGGGAGCCCTTGCCGTGCATCTCCGCCGAGAGCGCGAGCGCCTTCCCGCCCGCTCCGGCGCAGGCGTCCGCGACCTTCCAGCCCGGGCGCGCCCCCACCGCCAGCGCGACGAGCTGACTCCCCTCGTCCTGGATCTCGAATAGCCCCTCCTGGAAGGAAGGAAGCGCGAAGGCATTGGCGTGGCCATCCAGCACGAGCCCCCAGGGGGAGAAACGAGTCAAACGCGCGCTGGTGCCTTCCCCGGTGAGGCGCGACTGCAGCGCGTCCCGGCGCGTCTTGAGCAGGTTGGCGCGCACGGTGAGCGGGGCGCGCTCGTTCATGGCACGAGCGAGGGCGCCTGCCTCGGCGAGCCCCAGCTCGGCGACGAACCGTTCCACGATCCAGGGCGGCAGCGACGCCTCGACGGCGAGGCGCCCCACCGGATCCGTGATGGCCGCGATGCGCTCGGCCGGACGGTCGAGGGCGGCCATGATCGCGCGCGGGGGAACGCCGAGCCGGCGCGCGGCCACCTCGGGCGGCGCCGCGCCCGTCCGGGCGAGCCACAGCGCGAGGAGCACCGCGGGCGCGGGGGCGGTCTCGTTCGCGAGGAGCCACTCGAGCTGCCCCAGCGAGCGCAGGATGCCGTACACCGTCTCGGCCACCGCCCGCCGCTCGGACGCGTAGAGCCGGCGTTCGCGCCGCAAGACGCGCTCGAGGGAGCGGTCCGCGAGCCAGCCCTGCTCGCGCACGAGACCGAGCACCTCGAGCACGCAGGTATCGAGGAGATCGGTGCGCACGTGTCTGGCCGCGAGGTCCGACAGCTACAGCGCCCCCAGCACGTCCGCCACGTGGCCTTCCACCTTCACCTTGGGAAAGATCCTCTCCACCTTCCCGTCCGCCCCCACGATCACCGTGGTCCGCTCGGTCCCCATCACCTTCTTGCCGTACATGTTCTTCTCCTTCCACACGCCCCAGGCCTGCTGCACCCGGGTGTCGGGATCGGAGAGGAGCGGGAAGGGTAACCCGAGCTTCTCCTTCCATTTCTTCTGCGCCTCGGGCAGGTCCTTCGAAATCCCGAGCACGGCCACCTTCTTCTTGTGGAACGCGTCGACTTCGTCACGGAAGTCGCAGGCCTCGCGCGTTCAGCCAGAGGTGTTCGCCTTCGAGTAGAAGAAGACGACCACCCGCTTTCCCTTGTGGTCGGATAGCTTCACGGTCTTCCCGTCCTCGTCCTGGAGCGCGAAGTCGGGTGCCTTCCTGCCGATCTCGAGTGCCATGTGCCTCCCAGGTTGTCAGGCGTAATAGACTCATCGCCGTGCCGCGCGCAATCGGCAACCGCAGGATCAGGGTTCGCCACGCCGCGCCCGCGGGTCCACGGGGCACGGCGCCGCGCGACGCATCCGGCAGGCCCCCGGCGCCGCCGGTGCTGCTGGCGTGGGCGCTCGACCGCGAGGGGCAGCGCGTCCAGGTGGTGGCGCTCGACCCGCAGCGGCGCCGGGAGCGTGCTCCCTTCGCCTGCCCCGCCTGCGGCGAGGAGCTGGTGGCGAAGCTGGGCGCTCGCCGAGCTCGCCACTTCGCCCATCGACCTGGCTCGACGTGCGCCCTCACGAGACCCGAGACGCTGCTCCATTTCAACGCCAAGGAGCGGCTCCTCTTCCTGTGCGGGGAGGCGTTCTCGGGCCGCATGACCGTGCTCCTCCGGGCGCGCTGCGGCGGGTGCCGGCGCGAGACGCCGCTCCCTCTCGCGGCGATGGGCGACGCGGCCACTGCGGAAGCCGCCGCGGGCGCTCTCCGGGCCGACGTGCTCGTGACGCGCGGTGGCTCGCCGGCGCTCGCCTTCGAGGTGCGGGTCACGCACGCGGTGGACGCGGAGAAGGAGACGGCGCTCGCAAGGCTGAGGCTTCCCGCGCTCGAGGTCGACGCGCGCGAGCCGTGGGAGGAGGAGATCGCCGGCGGTGTCGCCCTGCGCGTTACACGCACCATGGGTGTGGCTCGCTGTCCGTCGTGCCAGGTGACCGCACGCGCCGAGGCGGGTCGCGCCCGGGGAGGAGAGGAGGCGGAGCTGGCGGAACTCGAGGCATACCGGGCGCGGGGTCTCCTGGGACCGCGGCCCGGGCCGACGCTCGGGGTCTCTGCCCCTCTGTCGCGGCGCGAGCGCACCCGGCTCGCGACGGCGTTCCTCTGTCCGGAGTGCGGCGGGGCTGGCCTCGTCGTGGGAGCCCGCCTGGTACGCCACGCCTGCCCGGGTCAAAAGCCGCGGCCGGTCGCCTGGCGAGGGTACGACGGGGCGCTCGTCGAGCTGGCATGGTGGCGCTCTGGTCGCCGCTAGAGGTTGTCCAGTACGCGGTCCCGGCGGCGGTACCCCCGGCGCTCTCACTCGCTCGCGCGAGCGTCCTCCGGCTACGCCACCATTTGCGGTTCGGGGGGGGGTGCGCCCCCGATGCCCCCTTGCGGTTCTCGCTCGCCTGGTTCGCTTCCGCCGGTATCCTGGACGACCTGGGAAACCCGCGCCAGTTCGCCCGCTTGCGACGGCGCCCCGACCGTGTTAAAGGACCGGTCCCGCCCGCCTTCGGCCGATCGCCGGGGGCAAAAGGGCGAGCAATAGAAGTGCAGTAAATTCACACACTTTCCGGCGTCGCGCCCCGGTGTCCTCCCAGCCGGCGGAGATGCTTTCCGCCCGCAGAGGCCAGCGCGCCGCAAGGACGGAGAGTGGCGGACAAGAACCGGAGAAGACCATGGAGATTCAGCAGGAGCCTACGAACACCGCGCCCACCCCGGCCGCGGCCCCCCCGACACCCCCTCCCGCCGAGGGGA
This sequence comes from Anaeromyxobacteraceae bacterium, assembly GCA_041500205.1. Taxonomy (GTDB): domain Bacteria; phylum Myxococcota; class Myxococcia; order Myxococcales; family Anaeromyxobacteraceae; genus Anaeromyxobacter_A. Next base: position 3,660 of record JBGQLS010000324.1, read on the forward strand.
TGGCGGCCGCCCTGCAGACGCAGGGTAGCGCCATCACGATGAAGCAGCTCCTCGAGGCAGGCGTTCACTTCGGGCACCAGACCAAGCGCTGGAACCCGAAGATGAAGCCCTACATCTTCGGCGCGCGGAACGGCATCTACATCATCGACCTGCAGAAGACGGTCACCCTCGCCCGCAACGCATTCCGTTTCGTCTCGGACGCGGTCGCGCGCGGAGGCGCGGTGCTCTTCGTCGGCACGAAGAAGCAAGCCCAGGACGCGGTGCAGGAAGAGGCCACGCGCTCGGGCATGTACCACGTGACGAACCGCTGGCTGGGCGGCACCCTCACCAACTTCAAGACCATCAAGACCGGCATCGAGCGGCTCAAGACCATCGAGAAGATGGCCGCGGACGGCACCTACGATCGGCTGCCCAAGAAGGAAATCGCGCAGCTCGAGCGCGAGCGCGAGAAGCTCCAGAAGAACCTGGGCGGCATCAAGGACATGAGCCGGCTTCCCGCCGCCCTCTTCGTCATCGACACCAAGAAGGAGCACATCGCGGTGCACGAGGCGAACCGGCTCGGCATCCCGGTGGTGGCGGTGGTCGACACGAACTGCGACCCTGAGGGCATCGACTACGTGATCCCCGGTAACGACGACGCCATCCGCTCCATCCGCCTGTTCACCGGGAAGGTGGCCGAGTCAGCCATCGAGGGCAAGTCACGTCACGGTGCCTGGGTGGCCGAGCACGGCGCCGAGCGCGAACAGGACGAGCGCGACGCCGCGAGCGAGCGCAGCCCGCGCGATCGCCGCGACCGCGGTGGACGTGGACGTGGCGAGCGCCGCCCGCCGCGCGAGGATCGCGCCGCGGCGAGCGCCAAGATCGAGGTGGTGCGCAAGGGCGACGTGACGCCGCCTGCGGGCGAGGCCCAGGCGCCGGCGGCGGCTGAGGCGGCGCCGGCTCCTCAGAAGGAGTAGTCGGGGCTTAGACCCCGCCGCCGCGAGCTCGCCTCCCGGCGACTTCGCAAGCGAGACATCGTTTTCGAGGGCGGGCTCCCAGCGAGCCCGCCCCATTTTTCATCAGTGATAGGAAAGGGAAGAACCGTGGCCGAGATCACCGCAAATGCCGTCAAGGACCTCCGGGAGAGGACCGGCGCCGGAATGATGGACTGCAAGAAGGCGCTCACCGAGACCGGGGGCGACGCCACCAAGGCCGAGGAAGTGCTCCGGAAGAAGGGCCTCGCCGCGGCGGCCAAGAAGGCAGGCCGCATCGCCGCCGAGGGCGCCGTCGCCAGCTACATCCACATGGGCGGCAAGATCGGCGTCCTGCTGGAGGTGAACTGCGAGACCGACTTCGTCGCGCGGACGGAAGGCTTCCAGACGCTGGTGAAGGACCTCGCCATGCAGATCGCCGCGGCGTCACCGCTCTATGTGCGCCGCGAGGAGGTGCCGCCCGCGGTGGTCGAGAAGGAGCTCGAGATCGCCCGCGCCCAGGCGAAGGAGCAGAAGAAGCCCGACGCCATCGTGGAGAAGATGGCCACAGGCAAGGTCGAGAAGTACTACAAGGAGTTCGTGCTCCTCGAGCAGCCCTTCGTGAGGGACGACAAGAAGAGCGTGCAGGACCTCCTCAGCGAGTCGGTGGCGAAGATGGGCGAGAACATCCAGGTGCGCCGGTTCGTCCGCTTCGTGCTCGGCGAGGGTCTGGAGAAGAGGCAGGAGAACCTCGCCGAGGAGATAGCGAAGGCGGCCGGACTGAAGGCGTAGCGCGGTAGGTGGGGTCCTCCACTCGAGATCAGCCACCGTAGCGCGGGCCCTCTCCCGCGCTGCCCCTCACCCCAACCCTCTCCCCGCTACGCGGGGCGAGGGGGCCGGGTTGGATTCCCTCTCCCTGGAGACGTTGGATTCCCTCTCCCTGGAGACGTTGGATTCCCCCTCCCTGGAGACGTTGGATTCCCCCTCCCTGAGACGTTGGACCCCCTCTCCCTGGAAGGGAGAGGGCCGGGGTGAGGGTCGGCGGGGCCCTACGGGCATACCAGGTTGTCGGCGCCATCCTTGGCGTCCGCCGTCGTGAACGCGAGCGAGAAGGGCGCCGCGCCCTCACCGCTCCCCGGCGGCTGCGCCTTCGCCTTGAGCTTGCTCGTCACGAGCAGCACGAACGTGCGGCCCGGCGCGAGCGCGCTCACCGGCTTCACGCCGAGGCGAAGCGCCGACGTCGGGTCGGGCGAGATGGTGATGGGCAGGGCCTTGCCGGTCTGCGCATCCACGAGCGCGACGGGGTCCGTCGCGAGGTCACCCGCGGTCGTCGTGCCGGCTAGATCGGGACTTCCCCGGAACTCGAGCGTGAGCGGGTTCGCGCCGTCCAGGGTGACGAAGCGGGCGCCGCTCTGGAGCGCCTCGCCGCTGCCGCCGGCGTCCAGTCCGGCCTGGCTCAGCACCCGGCGCACGGTGAAGGGACGGGTCGTGAAGGGGATCGCGAGCTGCCCGTTCGGATCGAGGTCCGCGAGCGGGACGTCGTCCAGGCTGACGATGTTCGAGAGGGTGAGCTGGTAGGCGGAGCCCGGATCGAGCGGCGCCTCGGGCAGGAATCCGATGACCGAGTGGGGGAGGCCGGCGCGGCGCCTCGCGGAGGCGCGATCGGCGCTGCGAAGATTCGGGTTCAGGTCTGCATCTGCCCCGTTCGCGAAGACTTCGAGGCCGCTCGTCGTCTTGACGTAGCCCGAGATACCAGCCACCTCGCAGCCGGTCGCACACGCCTGACCCCGCGCGTCCCGCACCTTCACGAGCGCGACCGACGGTGGCGGCTTCCCGGGGGCTCCGAGGAGAGGGAAGAACTGCTCCCCACCGAGCTGGGGGGCACGCCCTGGTGGTGCAAAGGGGTCGTACTTCACCTTGCCGACGATGTACTGGGCGAGGAACGTACCGTTCACCCCGCCGGCCGGATCGGGCACCGGATCGACGGCGGTGTTGGCGCTCCCGATGACGGGCACGCTCAGCGCCTTGTCGCGCGAGAAGGAGGCCGTCGTGAAGCTCCAGCTGTGGCTCGGGATCGTGACGCCCGGCTCGTCTAGCGCAGCGAGGCCTTGCAACACCACCGTGTAGGTCGCGCCAGCCTTGAGCGCGAGGTCGCCCTGCCCGACCGTCGCGCCGATCGCAAACCAGCGGCCACGGGTGTCGAGCGCAGCGACGTCCGCGCTGATGGGCGCCCCACCCAGCTGAGCGAGTGGTCCCGTCGAATCGCCCTCGTGCAGCTCGATCGTCCCGACGGGCCTGCCCGTGCCGTCCAGGGCCAGGGGGCGCGAGACCACGAACTCGATCCCGTGCCCGTTCCCCGCCGCACCGAAGTGGGCGAGGTCCGTCGTCGGGTAGACGCCGGTCGCGCCGTTCGGCGGCTGGACGACCTGAACGCGGAAGTCGCCGGCGGCTGCCTGGAAGGAGAGATCCGGCGTGACGCCGAAGCCGACACCCGTCACGTCCACGAAAACGCTGTCGATGGTGAGCGTGTAGCGCTGGCCGTCCTCGAGCGGCAGCCAGGGGACGAGGTGGACGGCGTCCGCGTCGCCGCCGAGGTAGCCGTCGGACACGGTGTCGTAGCCGCCCGCCAGCTGAAGGTGGATGGCTCTGGCCTGGGGATCGGCGAGAGTGGCCACGTCCGTGCCGGCGACCGCCAGCTTCACGCCTGGCACGTTTCCGGTGTCCTTGCCCATCGGGGCACAGTAGCCGGGTAGCTCGGGGAGGTCGGGCGCGTCGCCGCGGGGACTGCAGAGGGGAGCGTCGAAGCGGACCAGGATGTCCGGCCCGAACGCCGTGAACGAGGTC
>JBGQLS010000325.1:0-7422 GCA_041500205.1 Anaeromyxobacteraceae bacterium
GTAGGGGCGGTCGACGCCGCGGTCGTGCTCGTCGTGGTAGCGGACGAGGCGCTCCACCTCGCTGCGCGAGCCGAGGATGACGGGGGTGCGCTGGTGAAGCCCGGCGGGCACGACGTCCAGGATGCGGCCGCGGCCGGTGGAGGCGGCGCCGCCCGCCTGCTCGGCGATGAAGGCCATGGGGTTCGCCTCGTAGAGCAGCCGGAGACGCCCTGCCCGCGAGGGCTCCTTGGTGTCGCGCGGGTGTATGAGGAGTCCGCCGCGGATGAGGATGCGGTGCACCTCGGCCACGAGCGAGGCCACCCAGCGCATGCTGAAGTCGGCCTCGCGCGGACCGGTCCGGCCGGCCTGGCACTCGGAGATGTAGCGCTTCACCGGCGGCTCCCAGAACCGCGCGTTGGAGGCGTTGATGGCGAACTCCCGCGTCGTCTCGGGGATGCGCAGGTCGCGGTGCGTGAGGACGAACTCGCCGATCTCGCGGTCGAGCGTGAAGCCGTGGACGCCCCGCCCGAAGGTGAGCACCACCATGGTGGACGGCCCGTAGATGGCGTACCCGGCGCAGACCTGGCGCACCCCGGGCTGCAGGAAGTCGGAGACCGATGCCGTCCCTGGGCCGTCGGGGCGGCGCAGGACCGAGAAGATCGTGCCCACCGAGAAGTTGACGTCGATGTTGGTGGACCCGTCGAGCGGGTCGAAGACGAGCAGGTACTTTCCGTGCGGCAGGTGCTCCGGGATCGCGAAGACCCCCTCCATGTCCTCCGAGGACATGGCGGACAGGTGACCGCCCCATTCGCAGCTGCGCAGCACGATGTCGTTGGCGAGGACCTCCAGCTTCTGTTGCCTCTCGCCCTGGATGCTCACCGCCCCCGCCTCGCCGTGCTGCCCGGCCATGGCACCCTTGCCCACCGCCAGCGAGATGGCCTTGAGGGCGGTCACCACGTCCTGCAGGAGCACGCTGAACTCGCCTGTGGCGCCCGGGGCCCGGCGCTGCTCCTCGAGGATGAACCTGGCGAGCGTGGTCCCGGTGGTCATGCAGGCTCCTTGCCCGGCTCGGCGAAGACGCGACTGCGGCGGATGTCGTCGGCCTCGATGGTCACGAGCGCCTCGCGGGTGACGCGGCCGCCGGACTCGAAGAGGCGGCTCGCCTGCCGCAGGCGGGCCCGGTCGAGCGCGTTCCGGATCGAACGCGCGTTCGCGAAGCGCGGCTGCGTCATGCGGCGCGCCACGTACTCCTCGAGCGCCCGGCCCGCGGCGGGCGCGAGGCGGTAGTGCAAGCGGTCGAGCATGAGGTCGGCGATGGCAAGCAGCTCCACCGGCGCGTAGTCGGGGAAGTCGACGTGGTGCGCGATGCGCGAGGCCATGCCCGGGTTGCTCTCGAAGAAGGCATCCATGCGCGACTTGTAGCCAGCCAGTACGACCACCAGGTCATCGCGGGCGCTCTCCATGACCTGGAGGAGGATCTCGATCGCCTCCTGGCCGTAGTCGCGCTCGTTTTCCGGCCGGTAGAGATAGTACGCCTCGTCGATGAAGAGGACACCGCCCATCGCCTTCTTGAGCGCCTCCTTCGTCTTGGGCGCGGTGTGGCCGACGTACTGACCGACGAGGTCGTCGCGGGTCACCGCCACCAGGTGCCCCTTGCGCAGGTAGCCGAGGCTGTGGAGGATCTCGGCCATCCGCAGCGCGACGGTGGTCTTGCCGGTGCCCGGGTTGCCGGTGAAGCACATGTGGAGCGAGGGCGGCCCCGTGGAGAGGCCGAGCTGGTTGCGCGCGCGCTCGACCACCAGCAGCGCAGCGATCTCCCGGATGCGGCTCTTCACCGGCGCCAGGCCCACCAGGTCGCGGTCGAGGGCGGCCAGGACCTGGCGCACGTTCGACGCCGCGTGCAGCGCCGACAGGTCGATGTCGTCGTCGGCCAGGCGGGCGAGCTCCTCGCCCGGTCCTTCCGCGCCCGTTCCGCCCGCGCCGTCCGCCGCGCCCGGCGGACGATCTCCCGATGGCGCCGTGGGGTTCACCGGGAGCGTCTCGCAGGCTGGGCGGGCCGGAGGCGGGTCACGGCGCGTCCCCCGGATAACGCCGCCCGGCGGGGCGATCGCAGGCATACGCGCGCACGGTGTAGCGCTGCGTCCGGCCCGGTCCCTCCTGTCGCTCGAGGGCGAAGCCGGGCTCGTCCTTCGGTCGCTGCACGATGAAGGAGAGCCGGACCGTTTCCCAGCCGCTCTCCGCGTCGAACGCGTTCACCTTCACGTAGCGGTCCGGGTGGGCGCGCCGGCAGGCCTGCACCTCCCCCAGGATGGTGGCCGCGTCGGTGCGGTCGAAGGCGGGCATCCCCCACATGTCCCAGAAGACGTTGCGCGGGTGCGCGTCGTCGGTGGACTCGACGGAGAGCGCCCAGCCGCGGGAGAGCGCGTAGTCGAGCTGGCGCCCGATCTGCTCGTCGGTGAGGTCCGGCAAGAAGGAGAAAGTACCTTGGGTGATGCGCATGCGATGACCTCGGAGATTACGACGCGGTGGGGGTGGCGACGTAGTCCACCGTATCGGTGGACGCGTAGTCGAAGGTGACGTCCTTCCAGAGCTCGAGCGCGGCCCTGAGCGGGACGCAGTGGCGCGCCGCCTGCTCCAGGATGTCCGGCCCGTCGTTCCACAGGTCACGGCCCTCGTTGCGAGCGAGGACCATCGCCTCCAGCGCGACGCGGTTGGCGGTCGCGCCAGCCTGGATGCCCATGGGGTGGCCGATGGTCCCGCCGCCGAACTGCAGCACCACGTCCTCGCCCAGGTAGGCGAGCAGCTGGTGCATCTGGCCAGCATGGATGCCGCCCGAGGCGACAGGCATCACCTTGCGCAGGTCGGCCCAGTCCTGGTCGAAGAAGAGCCCGTGCTCGAGGCACTCCGGCGTCCGCGTCTCGCGCAGCGTGTCGTAGATGCCGCGGACGACGTTGGGATCGCCCTCGAGCTTTCCCACCACCGTGCCGGCGTGGATGTGGTCGACCCCGGCGGCGCGCATCCACTTGGCGATGACCCTGAAGCTCACGCCGTGCGCCTTCTGCCGGGTATACGTGCCGTGACCGGCGCGGTGCAGGTGCAGGATCATGTCGTGCTTGCGCGCCCAGCGCGACATGCTCTGGATGGCGGTGTAGCCGATGACGAGGTCGATCATGATGACGACCGAGCCGAGCTCCTGGGCCAGCTCGGCGCGCTCGTACATGTCCTCCATGGTGGCGGCCGTGACGTTGAGGTAGTGGCCCTTCACCTCGCCGGTATCGGCCATGGCCCGGTTCACGCCCTCCATCGCGAAGAGGAACCGGTCGCGCCAGTGCATGAACGGCTGGGAGTTGATGTTCTCGTCGTCCTTCACGAAGTCGAGGCCACCCTTCAGGGCCTCGTACACGACCCGCCCGTAGTTCTTGCCCGAGAGCCCCAGCTTGGGCTTCACGGTGGCGCCGAGGAGCGGCCGGCCGAACTTGTCGAGGCGCTCGCGCTCCACCACGATGCCGGTGGGAGGGCCCTGAAACGTCTTCAGATAGGCGACCGGCAGCCGCATGTCCTCGAGCCGGAGCGTCCTCACCGCCTTGAACCCGAAGACGTTGCCGATGATGGAGGCGGTAAGGTTGGCGATCGACCCCTCCTCGAAGAGCGCGAGATCGTAGGCGATGCGCGCGAAGTACTGCTGTGGCGTCGTGGTCCCCGGCCCGGTGCCGGGCACGGGGTCGACCCGGTAGGCCTTCGCCCGGTATCGGTCGCAGGCCGTGAGACGGTCGGTCCACACCACCGTCCAGGTGGCGGTGGACGACTCGCCCGCGACGGCCGCGGCTGCCTCCTCCGGCTCGACGCCCTCCTGCGGCGCGATCCGGAAGAGCGCGAGGACGTCCGTGTCCTTGGGGACGTAGTCGGGCTGCCAGTAGCCCATGGAGCGGTACGGAATGACCCCTGAACGGTAGCGATCCCGGGGAACTCGTGGGGTTGCGCCGTGGGCGGAGGCGGGCGCGTCGAAGGCCTTGGCGTCGGGAGCTCTCATGGGGGCAATCTAGGCAGCGCCGATCATAAGCGCCAATAAGACATCGTAGATCGACTCATCAATGCTATTTATATAGACACTCATGCAGGACGCGACCGTGCGGCAGCTCCAGATCTTCGCAGAGGTGGCGCGCCAGCTGAGCTTCTCGCGCGCGTCCCAGGCGCTGCGCCTCACGCAGCCGGCGGTTTCGATGCAGGTAAAGCAGCTCGAGCGGCTGGCCGGGCTGACGCTGATCGAGCGGACCGGCCGACAGATCTGGCTCACGCAGGCCGGTGATGAGGTCCTGCGCTGCTCTCATGCGGTCCTGCGCTCGCTGCGCGATGCCGAGGACGCGCTGGCCGCGCTGAAAGGCCTCCACGCCGGGCGCATCACCATCGCGGTGGTGAGCACGGCCAAGTACTTCGCGCCCAAGTTCCTGGCGCTCTTCTCTCGGCGGCATCCGGAGATCCAGCTGAAGCTGGCTGTCCAGAACCGCGACACGGTGGTCCAGCTCCTCACCGCCAACGATGCGGACCTCGCGCTCATGGGCATGCCGCCGCGCGGGATCGACGCCGTCGCGCTGCCGTTCGCGCGCCATCCCCTCGTCATCATCGCGCACCCGGATCACCCGCTCGCGAGGCGCCGCCGCGTGCCAGCGTCGGCGCTGCGCACAGAGAGCTTCCTCGTGCGCGAGCCCGGGTCGGGCACCCGCGCCGCCATGGAGCGGTTCTTCGCCGCTCACCGGGTCGAGCCGGCAGCCACGACCGAGATCGGCAGCAACGAGACCATCAAGCAGGCGGTGATGGCGGGGATGGGGCTCGGCTTCATCTCCCTCCACGCCATCGGCCTCGAGCTGTCCGCGGGGCAGATCGCCCTCGTGCACGTGGAGGGGCTGCCCGTGGTGCGCGAATGGAATGTCGTGCACCTGCGCCAGAAGCAGCTGTCGCCAGCGGCGCTGGCGTTCCAGCAATTCGTGCTCGCCGAGGGCGGCGCCTTCTTCCGGCAGTGGCCGCTTTGCGAAGCCACGTAGCAGCGCGTGGCGCGTGAACGACCGACCGCTGCGGCGGACGGACGAGGCCCTTAGATCCCGGGCTCCATCCAGTCCGGAGAAGACATGCGGTACGTGCTCCTCGCTTCCCTGCTCACCGCCACCCAGCTCGCCCCGCCGCCCCCCGCTCCGCGGCGGCCCGTGACCGACGTCTACCACGGCGTCTCCATCGTCGATCCCTATCGCTGGCTCGAGAAGGGGGATGACGCCGAGGTGCAGGCCTGGAGCAAGGCACAGGACGCGCGGACGCGCGCGTTCCTCTCCAAGCTTCCGGGCGCGGAGCCGATCCGGGCGCGCGTGCGCGAACTCGTCCTTGCCACGCAGTCGCAGTACCGGCTCTCACGGCCGCGAGGTGGCACCTATTTCGCGCAGAAGTTCAAGCCGCCCCGCCAGCAGCCCTTCGTGGTGGCGTTCGCGTCTCCCGACGACCTCGCCTCCGAGCGCACCGTGCTCGATCCGGTCGCGCTCGACCCCTCGGGCGGCACGTCCATCGACTTCTTCGTCCCCTCGACCGACGGCAAGCTCCTCGCCGCCTCGCTCTCGGAGAAGGGGAGCGAGAGCGGTGACGTGCGCGTCTTCGACGCCGCGACGGGGAAGGAACTGCCCGATCGCATACCGCGCGTCAACGGCGGCACGGCGGGCGGCGGCCTGGCCTGGAACGCCGGCAGCGACGGATTCTGGTACACCAGGTACCCGCGCGCGGGCGAGCGCCCGGTCACCGATCTCGGCTTCTACCAGGAGATCTGGTTCCACCGCCTGGGAACCCCCTCGGATCAGGACGTCTACGAGCTGGGGAGGGAGTTCGACGACCCGCGCATCGCCGAGCACTTCCTCCAGGCGTCCGACGACGGCCGCCACGTGCTCTCGCTCGTGCAGAAGGGCGACGGCCGTGAGTACGCGCTGTATCTGCGCGGTCCGGGGGGAGGCTGGCGCAAGGTGAGCGGTCTCGCCGACGAGGTGGTCGCGGCGCGCTTCGGGCTCGACGGAGGCCTGTGGCTCCTCTCGCGCAAGGGAGCTCCGCGCGGCCGCATCCTGCGCGTCTCCCTGGACGCGCCCGAGCTCGGCCAGGCCCGCGCAGTGGCGGAGGCGGTCGAGGGGTCCATCGAGGCGTTCGAGGTCACCGCCTCGCGCCTCTACGTCACGGAGATCGTCGGCGGGCCGTCTCAGGTCCGGGTCCTGGATCTCGACGGGAAGCCGCGCGGGGCGTTGCCGGTGGAGCCCGTGACGGCGATCGACGGGCTGCGCCGGATCGGCCCGGACGCGGTCGTGTACGCCTCGTCTTCCTACCTCGCTCCGCTCGCCTGGTACCGCGCCGACGACGCGACGCTCTCCCCGAGGAAGCTCGCCGTCTCGAGCGCGTCGCCGGTCGACTTCTCCGACGTCGAGGCGGTCCGCGAGTTCGCCGTCTCCAAGGACGGGACCAAGATCCCGATGACGATCCTGCGAAGGAAGGGGACCAGGCTCGACGGCAAGAACCCGACCCTCCTCACCGGATACGGCGGCTACGGCGTGAGCTCCTCGCCGCGTTACACGACCACGCGGCGGCTGTTCCTCGACCACGGGTTCGTGCTGGTGGAGGCGAACGTGCGAGGCGGCGGCGAGTACGGCGAGGAATGGCACCGGGCCGGCTATCGCACGCGCAAGCAGAACGTCTTCGACGACTTCGCCGCCTGCGCGCGCCACCTCGTCGATCGCAAGTACACGACCCCGGCCCACCTCGCCATCATGGGCGGCTCGAACGGCGGGCTGCTCATGGGCGCCATAATCGCGCAACACCCTTCCCTGGCGTGGGCGGTCGTGGCCGCGGTGGGCATCTTCGACATGCTGCGCGTCGAGCTCCACCCCAACGGCGCCTTCAACGTCACCGAATTCGGCACCGTGAAGGACAAGGCCCAGTTCGAGGCGCTCTACGCGTACTCGCCCTATCACCACGTCGTGGCCGGCACGCGCTATCCAGCCGTGCTCCTCACCGCGGGCAATCGCGATCCGCGCGTCGACGCCTACCACGCCCGCAAGATGGCGGCCCGGCTCCAGGCCTCGACCTCTTCCCGGGCGCCCGTGCTGCTGCGCGTGAGCGACTTCGGCCACGGCATCGGCACCGCGCTCGACGAGCGGATCGCCGAGATCGCCGACGTCGACGTCTTCCTTCTCCACGAGCTCGGCGTCGCCGTGCGCGGAAGCGAGCGCGTGAGCAAGTGAGCCCTATGCCACTCGCTTCAGCGAGCGGGGCTTCAGGCCTCAGGCTTCCTAGAGCAGCGACCAGTAAGAAACGCCTTTGATTCCGTACCTATCCCCTCTCCCCCACCGGGGGAGAGGGTTAGGGTGAGGGGGCCGATCCTCGGGCGCCAGCCCCTCACCCCGGCCCTCCGTCGACCCCGCCGGCAGA
>JBGQLS010000326.1:0-7421 GCA_041500205.1 Anaeromyxobacteraceae bacterium
CACCGCAAGAAGGCCCGCCTCGATCCTGACCGGCGCTGCGCCCGTGAGCTCCACCACCGACATGCCATGCCTCCGCGTGAACGAGCAGGGAGATGGCGGGGTGTAGCACGGGCATGGGCGCGTCGCCATGGAGCGAACGGTGGGCTGGGTCGTGCCGCGAGCGAAGTGGACCCCTGGCCGCGCTTATCGCGGACAGGGGCGAGGGTCGCGAGATCGCGACGGCTCAGCCGGGGACCCATGACCGCGCTCGTCGCGGTCATGGGCGCGATCGCGAGATCGCGACGGCTCAGCCGGCGCGATCGAATGCTCGCGACGCTCAAGACCTGTCGAAGAATGTGATCGCTCTGCGGCGTGGCCGGGGTGGGGCCCCGATGGGCTTTGCCCGGCGGGGCGGGGGCGGCCTGCGCCCCCGGGTACTCAGCGCTTCTCGATCTTCCGCATGGCGACCCCCGCCTCGTCGGCGCCGCAAGCGGGCACTTGCTGCGCATGGCCGAAGAGCGGCCTTATCGTGCGGGTCTCGCGGGCGATCGCCGAGAGACGGGGGAGGGCGGCGGGGCTGCCGATCTCGCCGAGCCGCCGGGCCGCCGCCCGGCGCACCTCGCAGTCGTCGTCCCTGAGCAACCCTCCATAGGCCTCGATGCGGTCGACGTGGTCTTCCGCGCCCAGCGCGCGCGAGAGATCGAGCGCGCGGAGCCGCGCTGTGCCGCTGCCGGAACGGGTGGCGGCGAGCGCTGCCGGTATCGCAGCCGTTCCCGCGCGAACGAGCAGCTGCGCGGAGCGCTCCGCGAGGTTGCGGTCCCGGGAGAGGTCCGCCGCGAGGTCGGAGAGCGCAACGCCGTCGAGCGAGCGCGGATCCAGGTCCAGCGCCGCGGCGTAGGCCTCCACTCCAGCGGCGACCTGACCGTCGATGCGGTGCAGGGCTCGGCCCTGCAGGACCCTCAGGCGCACGTCGGCCGGCCGGCGCAGCACGGCTTGCGCGATGAGGTCGCGCGCCGCCTCGGGGTGGTTGGCGTCGAGGAGCTCCCGTGCCTGCGCCGCGGGACGCTCGTCCAGCCAGCGCGCGCCCGCGAAGGCGACGAAGACGACGAGGGCGAGGGCGGCTCCGAGGGCGATCGAGAACAGGAGCGGCTGGGCGCGAGCAGATGCCAGGACGCGTGCAAGCACCGAAGACGGCGAGGCGGTCCCGGGAAGGGGCGGCTCGGGGGCGAGCGCGAGCGTGTCGTGGCGCACCCGCGCGGCAGGCGGGCTCGAGATCGACCTCGGAGTGGCGATGCGCGCGGCGGGCAGGAGGGGTAATCCGTCGAGCGAGGTGAGGCACGCCTCCAGGTCCGCGCACAGATCCGAGGCGCTGGCGTGACGCTCCGCGACGTCCTTGGCGCAGGCGCGTGCGATGGCCGCGAGCAGGCCGGGCCACGCCGCGAGGTCGGGTCTCGACTCGGCGAGCGGCGGGACGGGCTTCGTCGCCTGCATCATGAGCAGGCCTCGCGCGTCGGTCGCGGAGAAGGGATGGTGGCCGGCGAGCATGCGCCAGCCGATGAGGCCCACTGCGTACACATCGGCGCGCCCGTCCACGGGGGCGCCCGTCGCCTGCTCGGGCGACAGGTACTCGGGCGTTCCCACGATGACGCCCGCCTGCGTGTCGCTCACGGTCTGGGGATCGGTGAGCTTCGCGATGCCGAAATCGAGCAGCTTCACCAGCCCAGGGGGACGGGGGGTGAGGAAGATGTTCTCCGGCTTGAGGTCGCGGTGGACGACGCCGCGCGCGTGCGCCGCGTCGAGCCCGCGACAGACCTGCACCAGGATCGGGATGGCCTCTTCCGGCGTGACAGGCCCGCGCCGCAGCCGGTCGAACAGGCTCTCGCCTTGGAGCAGCTCCATGGCGAGGAAGAACCACCCCTCGGAGCTGCGGCCGAAATCGGTGACCCGGACGATGTTGTCGTGCTCGAGGGAGGCCGCGATCTCGGCTTCGCGCCGAAACCGCTCGGCGATGTCGGGAAGCGTCGAGAGGTCGGGCCGGAGCACCTTCAGCGCCAGCTCGTTCTTCATGTACACGTGGTAGGCGCGGAAGATCGCTCCCATGCCCCCGCTCGCGATGTGCGCGGCGATCCGATAGCGCCCGTCGAGGGTTGTCCCGACGAGCGACTCAGGATGAAAGCTGTCTGCCGCTGGGATCACGAGCCGCCGATTCTACCCCTCCGCCCGCCGCGTCATCGCGGCGACCGAGCTACGACCCGCTTCGGCGGGTACGCCTCCCTCGGGGTCGGCTGGAGGCGAGGCAAACTGCTCCTCGAGCCCACGGAAGGCGAGAGGGAATCGCAGGGACTCGCTGACGCGCCACCGTGGAGCGGGCGCGAGCACCTCGCCCCGCGTTCCCGCGCAGGCCCTCCGGGGTCCCCGGGGCAGCCCCCGAAGTCACGGGCCGCGCCGGCGCGAGCGCCGGGCGAGGAGGCCCACGGGGACGAGCAGCGCGAACAGGCCGCCGCGCTGGCCCGTCGAGCCGCAGCCCGAGCTGCTCGAAGCGGCCTCGAGCTTCGACGCGCCACCGGTGGAGATACCGGCGGGCGGGACGGACTTGCCGGTGCGCGCCAGGATGGAGCGGGCGATGGCCTCGCGCGCCGCCATCAGGTCCGCCGGGCTCACGTCGGCCTGGTACGCGTGGGGGAACAGCTGTTGCGCGATCTGCTTCGCCTCGCCCGCGCCTCCCAGGTCGGAGAGGAGCTTCAGGTACTCGTAGTCCTCCATGCCCTCGCGGATCATCTTCATCCGCAGCGAAGCGACCGGGACGTCGACGCTGCCGCCGATCTTGCCGACGGTCCCGGGGTAGAAGAGCGTGCCGTCGCCGTTCCCGGAGAAGTCCCACTGGCTCACCCAGGCGTCGTGGCTGTAGAAGGCCTGGGTCGTCTCGTAATAGAGCTCGCCGGTCGCGCCGTAACGGAACGAGAACCACTCGAGGGCGCGCGAGCGGGTTGCGCTCGCGTCGATCATGTAGCTCGGCCAGCCCGTGAAGTAGAGCTGGTCGGCGCTCGGGTTGCCGATGTCGACCGTCCCGCCGCACCCGTGGCTCATGCAGCTCTCGTACAGCCACAGCTCCTTCTCGCCGCCGGAGTGGAGGAACCCGTCGTACGCGGGCGCCTTCTCGCCGCCGTCGGTCCAGCCGTAGGCCGACATGGGACGGTCGTCCATGAAGTTGACGAGCGGGACCATCACGTCGATCGAGGACAGCACGCCGTTCTGGGTGGCCTGGTCGACGTCGGTCGTCACGAGCGTCCGGAAGGCAGGATCGGCCTGCTTGGCGAGCTGCGCGCGCGAGGCGATGTCGCCCCAGGAGCAGGTGAGGGGCGGCTCGTCGCAGGTGTACTGGAAGAGGCGGTCGAACCAGCCGCGGGACTTGAAGTGCGACGCCCAGTTCGCATGCTCCGCCGCGCTGCCCAGGTTGGCGCCGGACTCGAGTGAGGTCAGCTTCGCGCCCCGGAGCTGCGTCGTGGCGTTCCCGTCCAGGAACGGTCCCCACGCATTGTCGAAGTGCGACCAGTCCGCGCCCTGCCCGTCGTCCCAGAGGTCGGAGATGGAGATGCGGTGATCGAGCGCGAGCTGCGCGTACTTCTGCCTGAGCTCGGTGAGCGCCTCGCCCGAGAAGCCGTGGGCCTTCGACACGCCGCCATACGTCATCTTGAACGACGTCTTGAGCGACGACGTCGAGGGGAGCGCGAAGTCCCACACGGTGAGCTGCACCGGCACGGCCGTGTCGCCCTGGGCGGTGTGGACGGTCACGGTGCCCTGAAAGGTCCCCGCAGGTGCATCCTGCGGCACGTGATAGTCGACCCAGATGGCTCGACTCTCGCCGGCGGGCACGTCGAAGGGGAAGGCGTTCCGCTTCTCGCCCACGACGTCATCCACGTCCGGTACGAGCGCGTCGGGGATGCGCCCGGTCGCTCCATCTGCGGCGGACGGGTTCTGCACGTTGATGAGCTCCTCGCGAAAGAGCTTGGGCGCTCCGATCTTGCCCGGGCCGGTGAGCTCCGAGGCGCTGGCGGACACGCCCGTCGCCGGCCCGGTGACGACGATCTGGAAGGCTTCGAACTCGTTCTTCGCCGCCGCGAGCGAAATGCTGCTGTCGCTGCGGGCTGCGGTCTCGGGGCGGATCTTCTCGCTCGCCACTGCTGTCCAGACGGTCGCGGCTCGCGCTGCGGGCGGGAAAATTCCCATGAGCGCGGCGAGGGTGAGGGCTGCTCGGCGGGTGGTCAGCAAATAGACTCCTTTCGGGGGTCGTTGGCCTTTGCCAACCGAACGGCTTGCCGAGCAGGCCTGTTCCCTCCGGCCGAGAGACGGTGCGGGTGTAGAACACCCCTCCGCCTACATCGCGGCACTTCTGCCGACGCTCCACGCACGCGCTCCTGCGAGGCTCGCCTGCCTGCTGTTTTCCACGCCAGCGCGCCCCGGGAGAGGGGTGCCGTCAGCTCAGGGGACGGACTACCTCACGCTCGTCCGATCGCTGACGGTGCACCCATATTGTCCACAGGCTGAGGAGGGTACGGTCTCCCGGAGCGTATGCGGCCGGGCAGGCGTGGGGCACGCAGGAGATGCGCGGCGCCGCCCGCCGAGCACGAGGGCGGACGGACGAGCGCGAGGAGGTGAGGGAAGGGCAACGCCCGCGCGAAGCGCCGGGCGCGCGAGCCGCTCAGGCTACTTGACGATCAGTCAACAACGGCCGGCTTCTCGCCGTGGCGCACGATCACGGCGGTGTGGATGCCGCCCCGGACCGTGAAGTCGCCGGTGACCTCGATCCACCGCGGCGCGAGCACGGCAACCAGGTCGTCGCAGATCTTGTTGGTCACCGCCTCGTGGAAGGCGCCTTCGTTCCGGTAGCTCCACAGATAGAGCTTGAGGCTCTTCAGCTCGACGCAGCGCTGGGCCGGGGCGTAGCGCAGCCGGATGGTGGCGAAATCCGGCTGCCCCGTGATCGGGCACAAGCACGTGAACTCCGGGCACTCCATGACGATCTCGTACGGGCGCGCCGGGTTCGGGTTGGGAAAGGTCTCGAGGTTCTTGGACGGCAGGCTCGGCATGGGCGTCTTCTAGCATCGGGCCCGCCTTTCGCCGTCTTTTTGCGGACACGAGTCGAGCGGCGATTCACATCGGGTCATCCAGAACTGCGCGGGTCAGCGACACGCCCCGAGAGGGAACCCTGTCGGCTTTTCAGGACTCATGGCTGAAAAAAGGTAAGCCTGAGGGCGCCACAAAGTGACAAGCCCTTGAAATATGTAGCACTCGGAGGAGGCAAGGCGCTTGCTACAGGAGCTTCTCGAACTCGAAGCTTGCGAACGACGGAAGGGGACGACCCAATGAAGAAGAGCCGCCGCAATACCGTCGCCGGGCTGCCGAAGCACATCGCCACGACGCTGGGCGACCTCATCTCGGCCGCTTACGAGGCGGCCGACGGGTTCGGGAGTCAGCGCCTCGAGCGCGCGGCAAAGATCTTGACGGTCTCGCCACTGGCTCGCCGCATGTCGCGCCAGCTGCAGTTCGTCCCCTAGTCGAAGCGAACGCGCTATCCGCCGCCGCGGAGGGATGTCGCCGCCGCCGCGATGGAGAGGACGAGGACCACCAAGGCTTCTCCCGCGATGAAGCCGGACGCGATCGGCATGTCGTAGATCGACTCCGAGGTCGGCCAGCGCCCTCTCCAAAGCCACTGCGCCAGGCCGCCCGCCACGATGGGAAGCACGGCATAGCCCGGGATGAGCATACCGAGCCCCACGGCGGTGGGCGACGGCAGGTAGCGATGCCAGCGCGGCTCGAGCACCGTGATGGTGATTCCTATCGCCAGGGCCACGACGAGCGCCGTGAGGCAGCCGGGGGGCAACGTCGAGAACCCCTTCGCGAGCAGCTCGGCGAAGCCGGCCCACTTCACGCTGATGGGCGAGGTGAGCGCGTGCTCGCCCTGGAAGCCGTAGCTCCTGCGGAGCGCGGGGTAGATCACGGCGACCGCGGCGGCGCCGACGGGGATGCCGAGGAGCTGCGTGTACATGAGGCTCTTGTTGTTCGAGCCGATGATCTTGCCTGACCGGTAGCACTGCATGAGGTGCTCGCCCTGCCCGGCGATGGTCCCGCTCATGCCCGACCCGATCATGTTGACGGGGATGTGACCGGGCTGCAGCGTGGCGAAGACCGCCTGCATGAAGTTGGCGAGCGCGCTGATGGGCGCCCAGTTCGTCTCGCCGAGGACGCGGATCCCGACCAGCATGAGGGGGATCGAGAGCAGCACCGAGACCGAGGTGAGCCAGTAGGGGAAGCCGAGCGAGAGCTTCTGGACGGCAGCCAGCGCGACGGCAGAGGCAGCGGCGCCCGCCACCACCCATCGCAGCGGCACCTCCTCTCCGTGCAGATCGTGGGAGGAGAGGTTCCTGAACGTCCGCGCGATGAGCTTCCACTTGAGGACGAGAGCGGTCACGCCGCCCGCCACCATGAGGCCCGTGGCCGGCCACATCACCCAGCGCAACACGTCGGCGAAGACCTGCCGTGCCACCCAGCCGCGCGCCACCAGGACCGGCGGCGCGATGACCCAGGAGAGGATCATGCCGAGGGCCATCGAGAGGGCGATGCGCGCGCCGATGAGGAGGCCGGCCCCGAAGGAGAGCACGCTCACCTCGGAGCCCATGCGCAGCGCTGCGCCGTGCACGCCTAGCGCGACCTCGCCCGGGATCACCTTCCACGGTCCCTCGCGAAGGAACGCCACCGCCGCCGAGAGACCCATGGCGCCGAAGAGCGCCTTGAGCCGCACGGCGGCCTGGCGCGCGCCCTGGTAGAGGACCACCAGCGTCTCGCCGGCCGCGGTGCCGTCCGCGAAGATCAGGTCCTCCTCGTCGATGTAGTGATGCCGCAGCGGCACCGCCAGGAAGGCGCCCAGGAGGCCGGCGCACGTGAGCCACAGGAAGATCTGCAGCGGCGAGAGGTGGAGCGAGAAGCCGAGCCCGGGGCGGTCGTTCAGCATGTCGATGGCCGCGAGCACGATGCACATGAAGCCGATCTCGCCGGCGGCGGTCCCCGCCGTCTGCGCCATGTTGGCCTCGTAGACGGTCGCCCGCACCCGCGTCACGAGCGCGATGAGGGCGAGCAGGACGTAGCCGAAGAACGCCGCGACGACCGAGATGTTCGGTCCGTAGCCGATCTTGAGCACGACGTAGGGGAACGACGCTCCCATGATGGCGGCGACGATGACGGAGACGATGACGGCCCGGAGCGTGAGCTCCCGGCGTGGCGCCGGCGCGGCGACAGGAGCGGGGGCGAGCTCCGGGGAGGGCTCGGCGCCGAGGATCTCATCAGCGCCCAGTGCTTCCAGGTCGGCCAGGCTCAGCACCCGACCGCCGCCGCGCGACTTCCGCCCCTGATAATGCACGAGGTTAATCGCCTTGCGCACAGTGAGG
>JBGQLS010000327.1:0-7392 GCA_041500205.1 Anaeromyxobacteraceae bacterium
CCCGACGGCTCTGCCGGCGGGGCGGGGGCGGCCTGCGCCCCCGGCGACTCAAGACCTGTCGAAAAATCAGTTGCGGTCTCAGGGGCCCGGGTGGGGCCCCGACGGCTCTGCCGGCGGGGCGGGGGCGGCCTGCGCCCCCGGGTACTCAGTCCTTCAACTCCGGGATCTTCACCTCGATGACTGCGTCCTTGCGCAGCTCGGCGATGTACTGGGTGCGGTAGGTGTCGCCCTGCTCGTTCATGAGGCGGTCCCGGACCTCCTCCTTGACCTCCTCGAGTGGCCTCGCTCCGCCACCGCGGCGCTCCTCGACCTGGAGGATCTGGAACCCGGGCTTGGTACGGATGAGTCCCGACACCTGTCCGGGCTGGAGCACGAAGGCGACCTTCTCGACTTCGGGCTGAACGGTCCCGCGCTTGAGCCAGCCCAGCTCGCCCCCCTCGGCCGCGCTCGGCCCCTGTGACATCTCGCGCGCCACCTTGCCGAAATCCTCTCCGGCCCCGAGCCGAGCCAGCGCCTTCGCGGCGATGGCGTTCACGCGCGCCACCTCGGCCGTGTCGGCGTCAGCCGGCAACGCCAGGAAGATGTGCCGGACGCGCACCTCCTCGCCGGCCCGAAACTCCTGGGGATGGGTCTGCCAGTGGTTCTTCACGTCCTCGTCGGTCACCTTCACCTTGTTGCGGATCTTGAGCTGGACGAGCCGCATCGACTCGAGGTCGCGCTTCACCGCCTTGCGGTAGGCGGCACGGTCCATCCCCTGCGCGCGCAGCGCCTCATCGAGGCGCTCGTCGTCGAGACCGTTCCGGCGCTTCACATCCTGGATGACGGAGTCGATCTCGGCATCGCTGATCTCCACTCCCAGCGCGGCAACCTGGGACTGGAAGAGCCGCTCCGACACTGCCCCGTCGAACGCCTCCTTGAGCAAGCGGGCGCGCTCTCTCTCGCGGGAGGGGCCGGGAGGCTGCGTTTCGGCGCGGCGCAGCTCGGGGCCGGCGCGCTCCTCCAGCTCGAGGAGGGTGACGACCTCGCCGTTCACGAGGGCGGCGACGCGGTCGAGGACGTGCCCCCTGGGCTCGGGGCCGGGCGCGGCGACGGTGGCGAGGAGGAAGAGGAGCGGAGCGATCATGTCGAGAGATCTTAGGGCGCGACGGCATCGAGCGCCGCCTGGTCGATCTGGATCCGCGCGCGGCCGCGGAGGGTGGAGACGTACTCTTCCTGGGCGCGAGCCCGCTTCTCGCGCAGGAGCCGGTCGTGGATGACGCCGCGCGCCTCGGCGAAAGCTCGCCGCAGCGCGGCCCGACGACCGACCACCTTGAAGACGTGAAAGCCGTAGGGCGAGGGTGTGACCTCGGAGATGGCGTTGAGCGGCATCTTGAAGCAGCCGTCGAAGACCTCGGGCATGCCGGAGCCCTTGCCGAACCAACCCAGGTCTCCCCCTGCCTTGCCCTCCGGCGCGATGGAAGAGCGCCGCGCCACGTCGGCGAAGCTCTGCGGCCGCCGCCGCACCTCCTCCCTGACCTTCTGCGCCTCTTCCTTGGCCCGCACCACGATCTGGAGGGCGTGAACCTGCTCGGGCTGCTCGAACTCCTGCGCGTGCTCGGTGTAGTAGCGCTCGACCTCGGCTTCGGCCAGCTGCACCTGCGGGAACACCTCGTCGGCGAAGAGCTTCTCGATGGTGAGCTGCTCCTTGAGGCGCGTCTTCAGCTCGGCTTGCGAGAGCCGCTCCTGGGCGAGGAGGTCGTCGAAGTGCGAGCCCGGGTACTCGGCGCGGAGCCGCAGGAGGGCACGCTCCACCTGGTCCTGGCCAACCACGATGGAGCGCGCGCGCGCCTGCTGCATGAGGAGCGCGGTCTCCACCGCGTCTTCGAGGAGGCGGCGCCGCAGAGTGCCGTCAGGCGACTCGCCCTCGCCTCCCGTGGCGCGCACGTGCACGAGTTCGCGCTGGATGGCTTCGCGCGTGATGGGTTCTCCGTTGACGACGGCTACCGGGCGCGGGCCCTCCGTCCCCGGAGCGGGCTTGCCCGCACAGCGGCCACAGCTCACCAGGGCCGCGGCGCCGGCGAGGGCTGCCAGCGCCGCGACGTGCGAGACGGGTGCGAAGGAGGACACTTCGCTACGGACGACCGGGTGCGGCGGGCGTGGCCGGCGAGGCGGGCGCGGACGGCCCCGGGGTGACGTGCGGCCCACCTCCCATTCCGTGCGGTAGGCCCATGCCGGGCTGCCCGCCGGCGACGGCGACCTTCTCCAGCTCCGCGTCGTTCACCTTGACGTTGGCGTCCTCGCGCAGCTTCTTCACGAAGTCGTCGAAGTCCTTCGTCTTGCGCTGGCTGTTCAGCTTGGCCGTGATCTGTCCCTTCACCTCGTCGAGGCTGCGGTTCACTTCGGGCTGGCGCCCGAGCACGCGGAGGAGGTGGAAGCCGTGCGGGGTCTCGATCAGGGCGGGCGAGGTCTGGTTGTCGGCGAGCTTGAACGCCGCGTCGGCGAAGGGTTCGCCGTAGGCCTTGGCAAGCTCGTCCCGTGTCTTCAGGGCGAGGTCGCCGCCGAGGTTCTTCGTGGTGGCGTCCTCCGAGGACGTGCGCGCCTCGAGGGTGAAGGCGCCCACGTTCTTCTTCTCTTCGGCGAGCACCTTGGAGAGGAGCTTCTTCGCCTCCGCCGCCTTCTTGGCGCGTTCGGGGGTGCCTGCCTCGGCCTTGACGAAGATGTGGGCGGCGTGCACGCGCCCTGGCCGGTGGAACTCGTCCTTGTGCTCGTCGTAGTACTTCTGCACGTCGCCGTCGGGGACGCTCTTCGCCCCCTTCTCGTCCTGGAAGAAGCGCTGGTAGTACTTCGAGACCATCACCTTCTTCATGGTGAACTGGACGTCGGGATCGTTGGCCAGGCCTTCCTTCTCCGCCGCCTTCGCGAGCAGCTCGAAGCGCAGCATGTTGTCGAGGAACTGCTTCTTGCGGTCGAGGTTGTTGAAGCTCGCGCGGATCATCGGCGACTGCTCGTCGAGGCGCGCCTTGAGCTCGTCGGCGGTGATGGTGATCCCGCTGCCCTGGGCGACGACCGCGCCCTTCTTTGCCGGGGCCGATGCCTTGGAGCAGGCGAGGCCTGCGAGGAGGGCGAAGGCGAAGGTGGCTCTGCGAAGCATGAGTTCGTGCTCCTGATCAGGAGAGAAAAGGACCTCTGATGAACGCGCGGACTGGCGGTCTTCTTCCGAGGTCTGGGAAGCGCCGTACAGAAACCACACCCGCGACCATTGATCAAGGAACGCGAGCGCTTCGGCCTGCGAGGGCTCACCCTCCAGCAGTACTAGGCCCGATGCCAGTCAGCCAGCGCTGGCCCTGGCGACGGACCACAGGCTTCAGGAAGATAACGACCGCGAATTCTAGGCTTCTCCTGAAGCCGAAGCCTGAGAGCCTGTGAATCTATCCCCTCCCGTCGCCGCGACGGCCGATCTGCGTCGCCGGGCATCGTCGCAAGCCCTCGCAGTAGCACGAACTACAGCTTCGGGCTTGCTCCTCGCGCGGCTCGCAGCTAGGCCGTCTGGCTCGGTCCGGGGATAAACTCACAGGCCCTGAGGCCCGAAGCCCAGGGCGCTAGTGAGCAGCATTGTGGCTAGGCCGCCAGCCGCGCCAGGTCGTCCAGCACGCTCCGCACCGCGGCCAGGATCTGCTTCCCCTGCGCGGCCTCCTGGGCTGGTGTCGCCGCGGGCGGTGGTGCAGCCGGGGACGGCCGGGCTTGCGCCACCGCCTTGGCGACTGCCGCCGCCACCTTCTCCGCCCTCGCCACGCGCGACGCGGCTTGCGAGGAGGGCCGGGCAACGGCTCTCGGGGTAGCGGGGGGCGGGCACGGTTTGCCGTCCGGCCCCAGGTGCGCCACGAGCTTCATCTCGGGCGTCAGGCGGAGTGCGCCCTGGCTCGCCTGCACCTTCTTCGCGAGCTGGAACGGGTCGAGCGCGGCCCCTTCGCCAAGCGTGAAGACGAGCCGTCCCGGCCCCGCCTCGAGGCCTCGGATGCGGAGCGCGCGCAAGCGCACCTTCACCTGCATGACCGCCTGGAGCGCGTCGAGCTCGTCCGGAGCGTCGCCGTAGCGGTCCACGATCTCGGCCCGGATCTCGTCCAGTTCCTCGTCCGTCCCGGCCTGCGCGAAGCGCTTGTAGAAGTAGAGCCGCTGGTGGACGTCCGGCATGTAGGGGTCCGGGATGAAGGCAGGCACCGGCAGCTGCACGTCTGGATCGATCTCCTCGCGCGGCGCCTCGCCGCGCAGCTCGCGCACCGCCTCGTCGAGGAGCTGCGTGTAGAGGTCGAAGCCGATGGCCTCGATGTGTCCCGACTGGTCCTTGCCGAGCAGGTTGCCGGCGCCGCGGATCTCGAGATCGTGGCTCGCGATCTTGAAGCCGGCGCCGAGCTCGGAGAACTTCTGCAGGGCCTCGAGCCGCTTCTGGGCGTCCTTCGTCACCGGCCGGCGCGCGGGGACGAGCAGGTACGCGTAGGCGCGCTCCCGGCTTCGGCCGACCCGGCCACGGATCTGGTAGAGCTGCGAGAGCCCGAAATGGTCGGCGCGGTTCACGATGATGGTGTTCGCGCTCGGGATGTCGAGCCCGCTCTCGATGATGGAGGTGGCGAGGAGGATGTCGAGCTCCTTGTCCACGAAGCGGCTCATCACGTCCTCGAGCTTCCCCTCCGCCATCTGCCCGTGCGCGACCCCGATGCGGGCCTTCGGGACGAGCTCGCGCAGGAACTTCTCCATGGCCGCGATGGAGCGGACCCGGTTGTGGACGAAGAAGACCTGGCCGCCGCGCCGAAGCTCCTGCTCGATCGCCTCCTTCACCGCCGCCGGGTCAAACTTCATGACGAACGTGCGAATGGCCCGCCGGTCCTCGGGAGGGGTGGCGATGATGGACAGATCGCGCGCGCCGGCCAGGCTCATGTGGAGCGTGCGCGGTATGGGCGTGGCGGTGAGGGTCAGGACGTCGACGAGCTTGCGCAGGCGCTTCAGCCGCTCCTTGTGGGCGACGCCAAAGCGCTGTTCCTCGTCGATGACGATGAGTCCCAGGTCCTTGAACGCGATGTCCGCGGCGAGGAGCCGGTGCGTCCCGATGATGACGTCGACCTTGCCCTGCGCGAGGTCCTTCAGGACAGCGCGGATCTCCTCGCCCTCCCTCATGCGGGAGACAGCTTCGATCCGGACCGGATACCCCTTGAAACGCTCGCGGAAGGTCCGCTCGTGCTGCGTGGCGAGGACCGTGGTCGGCACGAGGATCGCGACCTGCTTCTTGGAGAGGGTCGCCAGCATGGCGGCCCGCATCGCCACCTCGGTCTTTCCGTAGCCCACGTCGCCGCAAACGAGGCGGTCCATGGGAACGGGGTTGCCCGATGAAGCCGCCCCCCCCGGCCGAGCTCGCCCGTCGCGACCGTTCTTCGTCATGTCGTCGAGGACGTCCTCGATCGCCTTCGCCTGGTCGGTGGTGGCCTCGTAGGGAAACTCGGCCTCGAACTCGCGATAGGTCTCGTCGGGTTCCCGGAAGGTGAAGCCAGGGTGCGCCTGGCGCGCGGCGTAGATGGCGAGCAGCTCGCCGGCCATCTTGAGAAGCTGCTCCTTCACGCGGGCCTTGCGCAGCGCGAACGAGCTACCGCCCAGGCGGTCGAGGTGGATGGTCTCGGCCGCCGCGCCCGTGAACTTCTGCACCTGGCGCAGCTTCGAGACGGGGAGGTAGAGCCGGTCCGCGCCCTCGTAGGCGAGGACGAGGAAGTCGCCCTCGATCCCGCGGATCTGCATCTTGGTGAGGCCGAGATAGCGCGCGATGCCGTGCTCGACGTGCACCACCAGATCGCCCTCGTTGAGGTCACGGAAGGCGGCGGCGAACGCGTTCTCGAGCCGGGTGGCGCGGGCGCGCTTCCTCACGCGACGACCGAAGATCTCCTGATCCGAGAGGAGCGCCAGGCGTCCGGGGACGTCGACGAAGCCAGCCGAGATGTCGCCCCGCAGGAGGTGCGCGTGGACGCCCGGATCGTAGAGGTCGCCCGGATCGCGAAGCGGCCCCTCGTGGACGCGCGGCGCCAGGCGTCGATCCTCGAGCAGCCGCCTCAGGCGATCGGAGGCGGCCCGGCTTGAGCAGGCGACCACCGCGGCGATGCCGCGCTTGCGCCAGTCGTCGAGCCGTCGGGAGAGCGGGGCTAGCGCGCCCTCTTCACCATGGGCGTCCTCGATCTCGGCGCGCAAGCTGGAAGTCTCGCCGAGCTCGAAGCGCAGCGGCTCCTCCGCGCCGAGCCACATCCCGTGGCGCCGCACGCGTGGGTGCCGGGCGAGGCAGGCCTCCACCTCGGACGCGGAGAGGAAGTGCGCCGGCGGCGGCAAGGCGAGGTCCTCGCGCCGCAGCGTCGCCTCGTGCTCGCGCGCGAGCTCGGCGTCGAGCTCATGGAGAGCCTCCGAGACGGCGTCCGCCCCGTCCACCCAGATGACGATCTCCGCGGGCAGGTACTCGAAGAGCGTGGCGAGGCCCCCGGCGTAGAACCCGGGGAGGAGCGCCTCCAGGCCGAAGAAGGGCATCCCCCCTTGGATGGCGTCGAGGACCTCGCGGACGCGGCTCGTGGGACGGTTCACGCGCTCGGCGGCGTCGCGCACGGCCTGCTTGGCCGCTTCCTTGCCCTCGTCCGTGAAGAGCGCCTCGCGGGCGGGGCACAAGACCACCTCGTCCACGTCCCCCAGGGTCCTCTGCGACTCCACGTCGAAGGCCTTCGCGCTCTCCACCTCGTCGCCGAACAGCTCCAGGCGTACCGGCCTCTCGTCGAGCGGGCTCCACAGGTCGACGATGCCGCCGCGGATGGCGAAGGTACCGGGGTCCTCGACGAGCGGCGCGCGCGTGTAGCCGAGAGCGACGAGCTTCGTCGCCAGCGCCTCCCGATCCACTGTCACGCCTCTGCCGATGAGCTCCGCGTGGCGCTCGAAGACAGAGCGCGGCACCATCCGGCGGGCGAGTCCGCGGGCCGAGACGACCACTGCGCGCACCTCGGTCGAGGCGCCGAGATAGAGGTTTGCCAGCGCGGCCAGGCGCTCCATCTCGAGCCCGCGATCGGGCGAGAGATCGTCGTAGGGCAATACGGGATCGGCCGGGACGCGAAGCACCGGCGACCGGGAGCCCCTACCGGGGGGAAGGAAGAAGGAGAGATCGCGTGCCAGATCCTCGGCCTCGTCCTCTCCAGCCGTGATCGCGAGCAGGAGCCGGGCCTTTCCGGGGCCGATGAGGTCCTTCGCGATCCAGCCGCGCGCCGCACCGGCGAGACCGGTGACGTCGGCCTCGCGCTTCGAGGCGAGGGCGTCGAGCAGTTCCATCTGAGTGCTCATCGGAGGCGGCATCTTAATCGGGCCTCAGGCTTCTGGTTTGGTCGACGAGCGAAATCGCCGCTGCAG
>JBGQLS010000328.1:0-7355 GCA_041500205.1 Anaeromyxobacteraceae bacterium
AGCCGGATCGGAAGCAGGTCGAGGAGGAATCCGCCCATGATCGAGCCTGCCCATGGCTGTGCGCTCCCGCTCACCGTCTTGTCGACCGCGACGCCCAGCCCGAGGCCGGCCAGATCGACCAGCGCGTCGCCGCCGACGATGCCCGTGCCTTCGCTGCCGTTGACTGCGTTGGCGATCTGCGTCGCTGGCCCAGTGACCTCAGGAGCGGCGAAGCTACTTCATCTAGGGGCTCGTTCGCGCGCCCGCGATGCAAAATGGCCAAAGTGACAGCTTCGTAGTCACCGGGCCAGGCTGGCCTCCACCGATTCGACGATGTGCAGCCGCGAGAGCCCGACCTGGTTCGGCCCCGGCCCCGTGCGCCCGCGCACCTTCGTCGCCAGCACCACGCCATGGCGTCGGCCCTCGAGCGCCTTACCAAGCATCGTCTCGGACTCGCCGGCAGCGTAGACGTTGGCCGTGTCGATGAAGTTGATCCCGGCATCCAGCGCCCGGTGCACGAGCGCGGTGGCGGCGGGCTGGTCGAGACCACCGAGCGCCTCCCAGATCTGCGCACCCCCGCCCCCGCCGAAGGTCATCGCGCCGAGGCACAGCTCCGAGACGAACCCGCCACGGCGCATGTCGATGGTGGTCGCCTTGCCGGCGCCGCTCGGCCCGAGGAGTTCCAGAGCTTGTCGGGGACTCTGAGCCCTTGGTCTCGATCCTGGCCAAGATCCGCTTCGTCTCGCGCTCGCGTGAACCCGAGGTCGGGTCAGTGCGCTTCCTCCTCGCGGACGCGGGAGGGCTTCTCGGCGCCCGCGCGGAGCCGGCGGAACTCGGCCTCGAGCACCTTGAGCTCGTCCTCCGTGGCATCCTCCAAGTCGGCAAAGACGTCCCGCGCTTTGCGCTGAGTCCGGATGAGTTCGTCGAGCTTCAGGTGGATCGCCCGCATCTCGCGGTTCTGCGTGGTCTGGATGAGGAAGACCATGAGGAACGTCACGACAGTGGTGCCCGTGTTGATGACGAGCTGCCAGCTGTCACTGAAGTTGAAGAGCGGCCCGGTGATGGCCCACGCCACGACGAACGCGAGAGCGACGAGGAACGCGCGGTAGGTGCCGACCGCAACGGAGATGACCGCCGCAAAGCGTCGGAAGCGATCCCTCACACGTCCAAGTTAGGAGGCGTTTTGCCACCGCGCACGGGGCAGCAGGCGGGCAGTGGTGGATCGCGGGCTCACTCGCCGTGGCCGGCCGCGAGAGAGCGAACGGCGACCTCCCCAGGAACAACTGCCGTCACGGGCGAGCGGATCGATGGCTGCAAGACCGGTTCAACGCCGTCCATAGCTTGCTCCGCCTGTGGACTGTCTGGCTTCCGGCGACCCGTGACGTCGAGCTGCCGAATAGTGGGGCATTCAGACGAGCGCGTCGCGCCCCGCTCCCCCGGCCGCCGAACGGGCGCGTGGTCGCCGTCGAGCGGCGACGAGCGACGGGGCGAGCGGACCTTGCTCTGAGGCTTTCGCTCAACATCTTGGGTCCATGGTGCTTCGCGAGTCGAAGACGGGCGACTTGCCCGGACGGCGCGGGCGACCCGGCCAGCGGCTGCTCTCCTTCTTCGTCGAGAGCGGCGGCGACCGATGGCGCGGAACCTCGCCGGCGCCCTGAAGACGAACGGCGCGTGCATTGATGAGCCGCTTCGTCGGGTCGGAGCCCTCCTTGCCCAGGTGGGCAGGGGAGCCGACCTTTCACGTGGAGGTGGGTATGGCGCGAGCGCGTGGTTCCAGGGTCGTTCGAATCGCCGTGGCCGTGGTGGGTGTATTCGTCATCATGCTCGTCGCGCTGGTGCTGCTCCTCCAAACGGGTCCCGTCTCGCGGCGTGTGAAGGACCTCGTCGTCCCGCGCGCCTCGGCGGCGCTGGGACGGGAGGTGACCGTGCAGGACGCCTCCCTCCGCATCCTGCCCCGCCCGAGGGTGTCGCTCGCCGGGGCCTCGGTTGCCGGACGCCCGGGCGAGCCACCGCTCGCCGAGCTCGAGTCGTTCGATGTCTCACTCGAGCTGTGGCCCCTCGTCCGCTCGCTCGGCAAGGACGTCCGGGTGGAAGGGATCCGGCTCGTGAAACCCATCGTGAACCTGGTGCGCGCGCCGGACGGGAGCTGGAATTACCGAGGGCTCGGAGCGGCAGGCGCGGAGGGCGAGCCTAAGGCCGATTCCAGGGGTGGGGACGGCGTCGCGACGAGGTCGAAGGTGGTGGTGGGCCACGCCGCCATCGAGGGCGGCTCGATCAAGCTCCTCGATCGCCTGGGCGGCTCGCAGGCGGCGCTCGCGGTCTCGAAGATCGATCTCTCGGCCGATCACGTCGGGCTGGGCGAGCCGCTGGACGCGAAGCTCTCGGCGGCGCTCGCGGGCGAGCAGAAGAACTTCCTGGCGGAGATCCACGCGTCACAGCTCCCGGAGAGCGCCGCCTCGCTCGGGCCTGGCAGGTATCCCGAGCTCACGGGCAAGCTCGCCCTGGAGGGCCTCGATCTGGCGCGCGTGCGGGCCTTCCTGCCGCCGAAGGTGACCGGCATAATGACCGGCGGCCAGGTTAACGCAGACGCGAAGCTCAGCACGGACGCGGGCAAGTACCGGGTGGATGGGAGCGGGAGGCTGTCCCAGGTACGTCTCCGCGGCGAGCCGGCGCAGGGCAGCTTCGATGTGCACGCGGTGCTGGATCCGGCGAGCGGCGCCGCGCGCGCGACCATCGACAAGCTGGCGCTGAAGGGTCCGGGCTTGGATCTGGGCGGGAACCTGTCCGTCCAGCTTCCGCCCTCCGCGCGCTCCCCGGGCGAGAAGGCGGGAGCGGCGGCCCCGACGACAGTCCGCTTTGCGATCGCGGGGCCGCTCCTGGACCTGGGACAGGTGATGGGTCTCTTGCCGCAGGAGCAGGCGCCGAAGGAGGAGAAGCCTTTACAGCTCACGGCAGAGCAGCGGCGGTCCGTGAAGGCGCTCGACGTGCAAGGGACGATCGACATCGAGAAGGTGGTCAAGGGCGCGCTGGTGGCGAGCGGCTTCAAGGCGAAGGCTGCGCTCGAGCAGGGCGCGCTCGTCCTCAACGACGCGCATGCTGACTTCTTCGGTGGGCGCGTCGACGCCGCCGGGACGCGCCTCGATCTCGCCCCGGCGCTGCCCGCCTGGAACCTCAAGGCGAAGCTCGACGCGATCGATCTCGGTCAGGCCCTCTCCGCGCTTGCCGGCTCCACGCCCGTCGTGGGCAAGATGACGGGAGCGCTCGACCTGCAGGGCGCGGGCGTCGACTGGACGACCCTCAAGAAGGCCCTCACCGGGCAAGGGGCGCTGGCGCTCAAGGAGGGCGCGCTCACGACGACCGACCTGGGGGGCAACGTGCTCGGCGCCGTGTCCCAGGTCCTCACCGCCGCGGGCAAGGGCGGCGCGCCGAGCAAGCTGCCCGGCGCGACCGGCAAGACGGAGCTACGCGACCTGGCCGCCCAGTTCACCGTGAAGGACGGCGCGATGTCCCTCGCGAAGCCGTTGACGTTTACGGCGCCCTTCGGCGCGGCCAGCCTGGGCGGCAAGATCGGTCTCGGCGGCGAGCTCGCGCTGCAGGGCAACGCCAATGTGTCGAAGGAGACGCTGCAAAGCCTGACGGGCGGCGCCGGGATCCCCATCCCGGCCGGCCTCTCGGTTCCGCTCGGGCTGAGCGGCTCCCTCGCGCAACCTGCCGTGAACGTGAACGCCGAGCAGGCGGTGGCCGGGCTCGTCACCGGGGCGGCCAGGCAGAAAGGGGAAGAGCTGAAGCAGAACGTCCAGGAGCGGGCACGGCGCGAGGCCAGGCGAGGTCTCGGAGATGCCCTGAAGCGCCTCCGCAAGTAGGTCGATCTCCATCGGTCGGTGTTCCGCACCTACTCGGACCCCGATCCTTGCAGGTAGCATCCTCGGACGGCCGATGATGGTCGACATTGCGAAGATCGCCGGCCGCTATGAGGTGAAGGAGGCGCTCGGCTTCCAGAACCGCTAGCTGTCCGCGAACAAGTGGAGTGCGCTCTGCCTGTGGGTCGACGGACTGAACAAGACGGTCGCTCCTCTGCCGCCATCGTGACCGTTGGCAGACGGCTACGGTTGAAGGTCGAGCAGCGGTTTGCCGCTCGTCATGTCAAAGGGCACCGAGCTGTGCTGGTGAGTGACCTTCCAGTGGCCATCCATCTTCCGGTAGCCGATCGTCTCACGGAACCACATGTCGATCGTCGCTCCGGACTTGCTGGTCCCGCGGACCCGGGTGAAGTGGTGATCGAAGGCCACGTCGCCCGCCAGGAAGAGGTTGACGTCACGAACCTCGTAGTCGATGGACGTTTGGAACGACGAGAACCAGTCAGCTACCCGCTTGCGGACGGCACTCGAGTTCTTGTTCGAGAGAGGCGCCGCGCGGTCAGGTCCGCGCGGCCGAGACCCTGTTCGCGGGTCACCGGGCCTCGCTGGGTTGTGTAGCTCGAGATGGTGCCAGCCGCCGAAGCCCTCGACGGTGGGCGGCTGGCACCGTCGTCCTCGGGTCAGGGCGCGCCTGCGGTGGACGCCGCAGCCTTGTCGGAGGGCACCATCGAAACGCCCGAGCCCTTGCCGAGCCGCCTTTCGACCCAGAGCGCCTCGACGACGATCTGTAGGCATATGATGGCCGGGGTTGCCACCACGACCCCGAGCACGCCAAACAGCGCTCCGAAGAGCCCTTGCCCGAAGAGCAACAGGGCAGGGTTCAGCTCGACGGCGCGGCGCATCACCACCGGCTCCACGATGTAGCCCTCGACGATGTGCACGCCTATATACACTATAAGTGCATACACGAGCCGCGAAGGCGACTGGGATAGCGCTGCGAGTAATCCGGGAATGGCGCTCGCCGCCGCGCCCAGGTAGGGGACGAAGGTGCCCAGGAAGGTGAGCACGCCAAGGAGCAACCAGCCCTCGATGCCCGCGATGAGGAGCCCGACGGCGGCAAGGGTCCCCATCAGTGTCATCGCGACGACGATACCACCGACCCAGTGCCGAAGGCCGTAGCGCAGGCGATCCCACAGCTCGTCGAAGACGATCTCTCGGGAGCGCGGCACGAGGCGCTTCAGCCCGTCGCGGTACGCGTCCGGCAGGTAGACCAGGAAGGCGGCCAAGACCACGACCAGCACGACCTCGGTGATGCCGCCGAGTAGGCCGAGCAGCGCCGGGAGCGCCTTCGCGCCGACCTCTAGGGCTTGCGGGACCTGGCTCTCCGCGCCGGCGGTGGGCCTCTGCTCGCCGCCCGCGGCGGCCGCAGCCGGAGCCACGTGCTGGGACTGAAACTGGCGGAGCCGGGCTGTCACGGCGCGGATTGCCCTGGGTGCGCTCTCCTGCAGCTGGTCGGCCTGGCGCGAGAGGACCGGGGCTGCCGCGGAGGCGATGCAGTACACAAGACCGAGGAGCGCGAACAGCACGAGGATCACGGCCAGACTACGTGGGACCACCTGGGACAGCGCGTTGACCGGGAACGAGAAGACGGTCGCGATCAGGACCGCCACGAACCCGAGCAGGACGATATGGTGCGCGAACCAGAACACAGCGAGGGAGGAGCCCACTGCGACGAGCAGCAGCGCGGCCTGAACGGCGTCGCGCGCGCGCATCCCATGAGAGGTTGGAGCGGTCGAGGTCCCGGCGCCCGAAGCATTCACGCCAGGAATGTGCCCATCGGCGGCGCGTGGCGCTGGTACGCCGGCGGCCGGCGGGTCCATGGGGTTCGACGCAGCGCTCGGCCTCACGCTCGGCCGCGGGGAATGTAGTCGAGCGCGGCGCACCGGCGAGCGCCGGCACCGCCGTGCGCAGTCACCTCGCCTCATGGCGAATCCCGTCGTTCATAGGCCATGCGGGGCTTTCGACCTGGAGCCCACGGTTTTCGCGACCGACTGCCGCGCCGCCGTCCTCCCGCCCGACGGTCATCGCTTGGTCCAGCCACTCCGGGCGCCACATCGTCCCAAGATCGATGCCTTTCCAGGGTTATGAGGAGGCGATGGAGGATGACGGAGGCTTGAACCTCGCGACCTTCGAGAAGGTCGTCCGGTCGCGGCTCGGGAGTCACATTCCATGCAGAAGACGTCTTTCGCCGCTGCCTTCGCGCTCGCTCTTTTCGTCGGATTTGGAGCTAGCGCCTCGAGTAGTAGTGCAACGTGTCGGTCCCGTGGTCGCAGAGGCACACCGAGGGCGCCCTAGATGAGGCTCGACTATGGTGGGCCCGGCACGAGACAACCCTCGCCGGCGCCGCCCCTTCTGGGACGTGTGGCGGCGGCCGTCCGCGCGAAGGTAGGCCATGAGGGCGTGCGTGGACGACCCGGCCGTCGAGCATGGCATTCGCAAGGTGGTCTCGACCGGTTTCTCCGCCGTGCAGGATGTCGTCTACGTGGCCTTGGGCGTGCTGCTGGCGGTCTCCGCCGGCATCCTGCTGGTCCAGGCCGGTCACGCCATCTTCGAGGCCGCGACCGCCGGGGGCGGGCTCCGCGCCATCGTCACCGTCCTAGACCGGATACTGCTGGCGCTCATGATCGTGGAACTGCTCTACACGGTGCAGGTGTCCTTCCGCGAGCACGCGCTCGTACCTGCGCCGTTCCTGCTGGTCGCCCTCATCGCTGCCGTGCGCCGCATCCTGGTCATCACAGCCGAGTTCAGCGCGCAGGACAAGCAGTCCGACAGCGCGTTCCTCCACGTGATGGGAGAGCTGGCGCTGCTCACGTTGCTCATCGTGGTGCTGGTGGGTGCGCTCGTGATCCTGCAGCGCAAGGTCGACTCATGGGCAGCTACGTCGCACCATGAGTGATGCGGGCAGGCTCGCGCCGCAGCTCGTGCGCGACGGCGTCGCGAAGGGACGATCCGTTACGCCACGGAAGGCCGCAGGTGCAGGTGTGCGCCAGCGGCTCCCTGGCGAGCAGGTCCTCGGAGGACGCGCAGCAGCGCAAGGGCACTGCCGGTCCGGTTGGCTGCTGCGCCGCACCCATGACATCGCGTCGTCGCGTCGTGTTGTACGGCAGTTCACCGTTCACCGTGCGCGGTGGTGGCCCAGGCGAATAGGCCGCGACGGGCGGCGAAGGCATGCGGGGCAAGGAGCCACTATCCTATTCCAAGGTGTGCTCCTTAGGAGGAACGGAGGAACTGCCATGAGGAACAAGGAGATCATCACCCTCGCGTTGACGGCCGTCATGGGCTGCATGCATGGGGGTGCGCAGAGTGAAGCGAGGTCATCGACCGTGTCCGATGCGGCACGCCACGTCGAAACCTTGTCGATGGCTTCATCGATGCTGTACCGCCCTGTGTGTCGGGCCGCCAAGAACCAGAGCGTCAGGTTGCCACTGTGGGCTGGCTCTTGGAGGAGGTTGGACTCCA
>JBGQLS010000329.1:0-7324 GCA_041500205.1 Anaeromyxobacteraceae bacterium
GATCACCAATGCAGACACAAGGAACCGCAAACGCTGTACCGCCATCGTCCCCCCCCCTGTCCGCACCTATCCCCTCTCCCCGCAAGCGGGGCGAGGGAGACCATGAACTCCGGGCGGCCGTCGCAGCGCACCGACGAGGCCTTCCGCCGCAGCGAGAGGATTGACGCTCGTAGTAGGGATTGTGCGTGGGTCGGAGCACTGGGAGCACGGAGGCAACATGTCTTCTCGTCGGCTTCTCCTCGCCCTGCCGCTGGCCCTGCTGGCTTGCAGCGAGCGCTCCCCTTCGAAGCAACCACCTCCCCCCAGCCCAGCCCCGATCCCTGCTGATCCCGGCACGTCCGGGCCGCCCCTGGTCCCGATCAGCCTGCCCGCGTCGCCGGCCGATCCGCCTCGCACGGGCAAGCCACCGCCCTCGGTCGGCAGCGGAAACGGCCTCACGATCCTCGCGATGCAGGGCCTCTTCCGGCTGGATCCGCCGCTGGCCGGCGAGCCCCTCATCGAGGGGCTCGTCCAGGTCGAGCTCAACGGCAGCACACCGCCAGCGGACCTGACCGTGGCCCTGAACGGCGTGGCGCTCGTCCCACGCCAGGCGGGCGGCTCCCTCCACTCGCTGTGGACGGTCGACCCTGCGGGACCGCAGCCTGTGCCGGACGCAGCCGGCTACATCACGGTGACCGCAAAGACCGGTTCGCTCGTCCGCTCCCTTCCGATCCCCTGCCCAGCCGACATCGGGGTCGGCTCGACCTCTTCCCGTGCCGGGTCGATCGACCTCGCGTGGAGCCAGAACCTCCTCGTGAACGACCAGAACCCGTTCCCCAGCGATTACTACGCGAGCGCGCACGCGCGGAGCCTCGACGTCACGACGTTCACGGCGGGCCAGGACGAGCTCGCGCAGACGCTCCTGCCGAAGGACACCCAGACCGTCTCGCTCGACGTCAGCGGGTCGAGCGCCTCGGCGTACCTCGCGGAGGTGCGCTGGCAAGGCCCCTTCGTCTCGGACGGCGACAGCCGCGCCTTCTGCGGTCGCGCCAAGCGCCTCGCCTACGCCAGGTAGGGACCGCCCAGCATCGCGCGTCAACCGTGGGCGCCGCGGCGCCTCGCCGCGGCCTGGAAGCTCACGAAGGTGTGTGCCTGCTCGTCCCACAGCCCGAGCCGCGCGCACCCGATGCTGCCGGTGAGTGTGAGCGGGTGCGCGAGCTGGAGCTCCGGCGTCGCGTCGATACAGCGCTGCAGGTTGTAGTTCGGGATCCGCGGCCTGAGGTGATGCACGTGGTGGAGGCCGATGTTGCCGGAGAACCACTGCAGGACCTTAGGCAGCTTGAAGTACGAGCTGCCCTCGAGGCCGGCCTGGACGAAGCTCCAATCCTTGCCGCGCACCCAGTACGGGGGCTCGAACTGGTGCTGGACGTAGAAGAGCCAGACGCCCCAGACGCCGCCCAGGAACAGCACCGGCATCTGGATCGCGAGGTACGCCCGCAGGCCGATGGTGAGGGACGCCACGGCCACGATCGCCGCGATCGCGAGGTCCGTGTAGACCACGCTCAGGACGCGCTGCCGGCTCGCCCCGCGCGGCGGGACGCGGTTGTTGTAGAGGAAGATGACGGGCGGGCCGAAGAGCAGCATGAGGGGCGCGGTTCGCGTCGCCCAGTACTGGATGCGCTTCGAGCGCGGCGCGGCGGCGTACTCGTCGACCGTCATCGTCCACACGTCGCCGATCCCGCGCCGGTCGAGGTCGCCCGACGTGGCGTGGTGGCCGAGGTGCTCGTGCCCCCACTCCGCGAAGGGCGTGAACACGATGACCCCCAGGATCCGGCCGAGCACCCTCTCCGCGCGGCGCGACGGCAAGAAGGAGGAGTGGGTGCAGTCGTGCATGAGGATGAAGACCCGCACCATGAAGCCGGCGGCGGGAACGGCCAGGGCGAGCGTCAACCACCAGGGCAGCCCGGCGCGGATCGTCACGTACATGAGGGAGAGCGTCGCGAGGTACGGGACGAGGCTGTTCGCGAGCTGCCAGACGGCCCTCGCCGTGCTCGGGTGCTCGAACGCTCTGAGCCCTGCGTCGAGCGTGTACTTCTGGTGAAGCGGGTCAGTCGCGCCAGCGCTCATGACATCCTCCGCAGGCGGAAATATGCCCCCGCTGTCATGGGGATGTCACGCGGCCAGCGTACCGGTTGGGGCTCACGGTGCAGGCTCGCACGGGGGGTGTCACACAACGACCGAAGCCCACCTCTACTGTCGTCGCGCGACCCGAGAGGCGGACGTTTTACCGGGAGGCTGGACGGGCGTGGCCGTGCAGAACGACGTGACGCAGCCGCTGAAGACGGACGAGCAGGGCCTGCCCATGTGACGGCGAGGCGCGCGAATGTACGAGCAACTCGGAGCGAGAGAGCTGAAGCCCGGCACGGTGACGTTCCGGCTGTTCTTCCCGGACCGCTCGCGCGACCCGTGGCAGTACGACGGCGGCGGAATGCCGCGCGTCCAGGCGATCCGGGTCGTGGGCGACTTCCAGGGCGCCTGTGGCCAGAAGGACTGGGACCCGACGACCGCGCCGCCCATGGGAGAGCTCGCGGACGCGAAGGCAAGCCCTGCCGTGGCGCTGGGGCACGTCTTCCAATGGGAGACGCCGTTGCCGGACGGCTTCTACGACTACCGGTATCACCTCACCTTCATGGACGGCAGCGCCATCACCATCTCCGACCCCTGTTCGCGCTACGGCGGCAAGGCGGCCGGCAATTCCGGCGTCGTCCTCGGCGGCCGGAAGGTGAAGGCCGATCCCATCGCGAAGCGGCTGCCGTACGGCGAGCTCGTCATCTACGAGCTCAACCTCGACGACTTCACCGCAAGGTACCGGGGGCAGCGCGCTCCCATCGACGCCGTGCGCGACAGGCTGGACGTCATCCGGGGGCTCGGTTTCAACGCGATCGAGTTCATGCCCTGGACGGCCTGGCCGAACGACGACTTCAGCTGGGGCTACAATCCGTACCAATACTTCTCCGTGTCGCACCGCTATACGAATGATCCGGCGCGCCCGTCGGACAAGCTCGTCCTGCTGAGCGATCTCGTCAACGCGTGTCACGCGCGCGATCTGCACGTCATCATGGACGGCGTCTTCAACCACGCCGAGGTGGATCCTCCCGACAGGGGGTTCGGTTACTACTGGCTCTACGGCGTGAGCGCCGACTCGCCGTTCGTCGGGAACTTCGCCGCGCACGATTTCTTCAAGGACCTCGACTACGCGAACCTGTGCACGCACGAGTTCATCCTGGACGTCTGCAAGTACTGGATCGACAACTTCGCCGTCGACGGGATCCGCCTCGACAACACGCTGGGCTTCTACAAGCCCGACGACCGCGGGCACGGGCTCCCGAGGCTGCTCGCGGACCTGCGCGAGCACCTCGCGAGCACGAGGCAGGACAACTTCGCGCTCGTCCTCGAGCACAGCTGGGACTACTCCGCCATCGACGTCACGAACAAGGTGGGCGCCACGAGCTGCTGGTACGACGCGTTCCGGTCGCTCTCCATGGACTATCTCGGGAACCGCAGCGCGCTCCCCCCCATGATGAGGATGCTCGATTCGGCGCGAGACTTCGACGAAGGGGCCGTCCCCACGACGTACGTGGAGAACCACGACCACAAGGCATTCGCGCTGAAGGCGAGCGCACAGCGCGACGAGTGGTGGCGCATGCAACCGTACCTCATCGCGCTGTTCACCTGCCCGGGCGCCGTCCTCGTTCACGACGGGCAGGAGTACGCGAACAGCTACGACATGCCCGAGCAAGGAGACGGCCGTGTCGTGCCGCGCCCCATCGACTGGCCGGCGCTCGACGACCAGGTCGGGAAGAGCGTCTCGGCGCTCTTCGCGAAGCTCATCGGCATCCGCACCGGGTCCGCCGCGCTCTCTTCGCCCAACTTCCATCCACGCAACTGGGACGAATCGCGCACGACGCGAGACGCGGAAGGGTTCGGCCTGGACGTTGACCGGCAGGTCGCCGTCTACCATCGCTGGGCGCGTGACCGCGCGGGTCGTCTCGAGCGGTTCTACGTGGTGCTCAACCTCTCGGACGAGCCGCAGGGGCGCGACGTCGACCTGAAGGTCGCGGTGAACAGTTCGTGGGAGGATCTCCTCACGGGCGATGTCTTCGACGCGTTCGCGAACTCCCTCTCGGTCCACGTCGGCCGGTGCTGGGGGCGAGTCCTCTTTCGCCGCGATTGACGTCGCGCTCGTTCACTTGCGGAAGCCGTATTCGAGAGTGAAGAACCGAGGCTTGAGCGCGGCCAGCGGCCCCCGCAGCTTGGCCAGCTCCTCGGCCGGGCCGTGGACCTCGAGGCGAGCGACCTCCGCGAGCTTCAGCGCCTCCTGGAGCAAGGCGCCGACGTTTTCCAGATGCGCCAGCGCGCATTGGGCGTCCGCATAGCCTTCCCGGCAATGCACCTGGTTCCCGTCGAAGCTGAAGCCGTAGAACAGGCACCCCGGCTCGTTCGACGACTTCTCCACGAACGCCTCGCAGAGCTT
This sequence comes from Anaeromyxobacteraceae bacterium, assembly GCA_041500205.1. Classification (GTDB taxonomy): domain Bacteria; phylum Myxococcota; class Myxococcia; order Myxococcales; family Anaeromyxobacteraceae; genus Anaeromyxobacter_A. The sequence goes on from JBGQLS010000329.1 coordinate 4,514, forward strand.
CCTGAACGCCTGCATGTTGTTCGCCGGGACGTTGAAGTAGGGGACGATCGTGCAGCACTTGTCCTGGGTCGACATGGCTTCCTCCTCTGCTCTGGTCTGGGCTCTGGAACGCTTCGGTGAACGAGTCAAGGCGATCGATCGGGCTCCATCGTACACGAGAAGGAGTCCTCCAACGCCCTCGGAATCGCTTCAGCCCGGCGGCGAAGCGGCGGGTTCCTTCACGGTGCCTTCCTGGCGTAAGTCTCGCGGAGCGTCGTCTTCAGGACCTTGCCCATGGCGTTGCGCGGCAGCTCGGAAACGAAGTGCACGTGCCTGGGCACCTTGTAGGCGGCGAGCTTGGTCCGGAGCGCGCGGATGACCTCGTCGGCGCCGAGGGTCGGGTCCCGGCGCACCACCACCGCCGTCACCGCCTCGCCCAGGTCGCTGTGGGGCAGGCCGATCACGGCCGACTCGACCACGCCCGGCAAGGCGTCGAGGGCGAGCTCCACCTCCTTCGGGTAGACGTTGTAGCCGCCGGAGATGACGAGATCCTTGGCGCGCCCGACGATGGAGACGTAGCCGTCGCCGGCCCGCACGCCCAGGTCGCCGGTGCGGAACCAGCCGCCGGGCGCGAACTCTTCGGCCGTCTTCTCCGGGTTCCTCCAGTATCCCTTCATGACGGCGGGGCCGCGGATCTGGATCATGCCCGTCTCGTCGCTCGGGACCGGTCGGTCCTCGGCGTCGGCGATGCGCAGCTCCACGCCCTCGACAGGCAGGCCCACGCTGCCGGGACGCCGCTCACCCTGGAGCGGATTGGTGGTGATGACCACCGCCTCGGTCATGCCGTAGCGCTCGAGCGGCACCTGGCCGGTGCGCTCGGCGAAGACCCGGCTCGTCTCGGCCAGGAGCGGCGCCGACCCGGAGACGAAGAGCCGGATGGTGCGGCAGGCGGCCCGGTCGAAGCGGGGCGAGTCGAGGAGCCGCGTGTAGAAGGTGGGCACGCCCATGAGCACGGTGGCGCGCGGCAGGGCGTCCACCAGCCGGTCCACGTCGAGCTTGCGCTGGAAGATCATGCGGCTCCCGGTGAAGAGCGCGCAGTTCGCCGAGATGTAGAGGCCGTGGGTGTGGAAGAGCGGCAGGGCGTGCAGGAGCACGTCGCTCCGGGTGAACCCCCAGGCCCGGGCGATGGCATCGCCGTTCTGGAACAGGTTCCGGTGCGTGAGCATGGCGCCCTTGGAGCGCCCGGTGGTACCGGAGGTGTAGAGGATGGCGGCCAGGTCGTCGCCGGTGCGGGGCACGGTGGCGAAGTCGGGCGGTTCGGAGGCGGCCCGCTCGGAGAGGGTGCCGCGCCCGTCCGCGCCCAGGGTGAGCACCTCGGCCACGCCGCAGGCCCGGGCCAGCGCGCGGCGGGCCTCCGCGTGCGCCGGGTCGCACACCAGCACCCGCGGCTCGGCATCGCGCAGGAAGTACTCCACCTCGGCCGGCTGGTAGGCGGTGTTGAGCGGGAGCCAGGCCGCGCCCATGCGCGCCACCGCCAGCCACAGGAAGTAGCCCTCCGGCGATTTCTCGAGCTGGCCGGCGACCCGGTCCCCCGGCCTCACGCCGGCGGCGACAAGGACGCGGGCGTAGCGCGCGGTGAGCGCGAAGAGATCGCCATAGCTGAAGGCGCGTCCGCCGTCGTCCTCGACGAACACGGCGGAGGGATCGGCCTGGGCCTCGACCTGCGCGAACAGGTTCTCGTCCAATGGAGCCCTCGGGAAGCAGGGTGGGCCCGGTGTGTGTCTCGAGCCCGGGGAGAGGTCAATCCTGAGGTACGTCATCCGACCGTTCGGCCATGATCTGCCAGTCCGCCGCCCCACGCCAGTGCACGACGGTTCGAGGAGGTCAAGACCTGTCGAAAAATGTGATCGCTCTGCGGCGTGGCCGGGGTGGGGCCCCGATGGGCTTTGCCCGGCGTGGTTTCGACGCGCGGATTGCCTGAGATCCTGGCAGCGGACCGGGGTTGACCGCGATCATCGCGCCGGCAACCCCATGTGGGCGACACTGGCAGCGGGCGGCGTGTTCGCCCGGGGGCCTGGTGCCAGAATCTTGCGCGGGTAGTGCCTGCGATCGTGAACGTATCGCTGCGTCAACTCGCCGCTCCTCTGCGGCAACGCGCCGCTCGTTGCCGCAACGCTGCGTCAACGTGGCTCCTCGTCATAGACAGGGAGGATCGTATAACTGGGGCCTCTTGCTCACCATTGGCCCGCGCATAGTCGAAGCGTCACGCTCGCGAATCATTCCGAACAACCCGGGAAGAGGATATGACCAATAACACGATCATCTGGACGGAAATCGATGAAGCGCCGGCCCTGGCGACCTACTCGTTGCTTCCCATCGTTCAGGCCTTCACGAAGGGGACGGGTGTCGCCGTCGAGACGAGGGACATCTCGCTCGGCGGCAGGATCATCGCGAACTTTCCCGAGAACCTGAAAGAGAGCCAGAGGATCCCCGACTTCCTCGCGCAGCTCGGCGCGCTCACGCAGCAGGTCGACGCGAACATCATCAAGCTGCCGAACGTCAGCGCCTCGATTCCCCAGCTGAAGGAGGCGATCAAGGAGCTGCAGGCGAAGGGCTTCAACGTCCCCGACTACCCCGAGATCCCCAAGGACGAGGCGGAGAAGGCGGTCCAGGCGAGGTACGCGAAGGTGCTTGGAAGCGCCGTGAACCCGGTGCTGCGCGAAGGAAACTCGGACCGCCGCTCCCCGCTGTCCGTCAAGCAGTTCTCGAAGAAGCACCCGCACAAGCTCGGCCCCTGGAGCCCGGATTCGAAGTCTCACGTCGCCCACATGA
>JBGQLS010000330.1:0-7301 GCA_041500205.1 Anaeromyxobacteraceae bacterium
AGGGCCGCCGTCCGGCCCTCGCGCGCCGCCAGCGCCCGGTACCCGTCCACCTTCAGCTCGAAGACCCACCCCGGCGCGCTGAAGGCTTCCTCGCGCTGCTCCGCCAGCATGGGCCGCCACGCGCTCGCTTCCACCCGCCGCCGCCGCGCGCCCAGCGCCTGCGCCTCCGCCGCGATCTCGGCCTCCCGCGCCCGCACCGCGGCCACTTCGTCGAGGAGCAGGCCCGAGAGCACCGACTGCTCCGCGAACCCCCGCCCCAGGCCTGGTTCGGCGAAGCCGTCGTGGTGCTTCTTCAGCATCCACTCGTTCGCTCCACGCCGCGTCCGGAACAGCGTCCACTCACCGTGCAGCTTGTACCCGTGCAGCCGGAACAGGAGCTTGCCCCGGGCCAACCCGTCCAGGGGGTCCGCGAGCGGCGTCCACGCCCCGCGATCCCAGACGATGACCGGGCCCGCCCCGTAGTTGCCCGCGGGGATCACTCCCTCGAAGTCGGCGTACTCGACCGGATGGTCCTCGACCTCCACCGCCAGGCGCGTCTCGGCAGGGTCAGCGGAAGGGCCCTTGGGAACGGCCCAGCTCTTCAGGACGCCGGACAGCTCGAGGCGAAAGTCGTAGTGGAGCCGCCGGGCCGCGTGCTTCTGGACGACGAAGCGGGCGGGCGACGCAGGCGCCGCTGCGCTTCCCGCATGGACTGCCCCGAAGGGCTCCGGCGTGCGAGATGCGGAACGCTTGGCGCGGTAACGCGCGAGGGCGTCTTCATCGGGCTTCTCCACGGAAGGGCTCTTATAAGCGCTCCATGGCGCTTCGCTCCATGGCCTCGGCGACCGTCTCGTTCGGGCTCGTCTCCATCCCAGTTCGGCTCTACTCCGCGACGCAGCCCTCGGCGGGCCTCTCGTTCAATCTCCTCCACAAGAAGTGCGGGTCGCGCGTGAAGCAGCAGTACGTCTGCCCCACCGACGGCGAGAAGGTGGAGCGCGACGACATGGTGAAAGGGTACGAGTTCGCGAAGGACCAGTACGTCACCTTCTCGCCCGAGGAGCTGAAGACGCTCGAGGAGGCCTCCTCGCAGGCGATCGAGATCGCCGAGTTCGTCCCGCTCGCCCAGATCGACCCGGTCTACTTTGACAAGCCGTACTACCTCGGCCCCGATCGCGGGGGCGCCAAGGCCTATCGCCTCCTCGCCGAGGCCATGCGCAGATCCGGCAAGGCCGCCCTGGCGCGCTATGCCGCCCGCGGCAAGCAGTATCTGGTCTTGCTCAGGCCCTCGAACGGCCGCCTCGTCATGCAGCAGCTGCTGCACACCGACGAGGTGCGCCCCTTCTCCGAGGTCGAGGTGGAGGAGGCGGACCTGAAGGAGCCCGAGGTCCAGCTCGCGCTCAAGCTGGTGGAGCAGACCGCCTCCGAGTCCTTTCACCCGGAGGCCTACCCGGACGAGGTGCGCGCGCGCACCATGGCGCTCATCGAGCAAAAGGTGCAGGGCAAGGAGATCCAGCTCACGTCGCCCGAGCCCCCGCGGGCCCAGGTCATCGACCTGATGGAGGCGCTCAAGGCGAGCCTCGCCGCCTCGGGGCAAGGCGCTCGCTCCGTGGCCCCCGGCGCCGGTCATCCGGAGCCTGCGGAGCCAGCGCCTCGGGCCGAAGCGGCCGAGTCCGAGGAAGTGCAGCGTCGCCCGCCCAAGCGCGCGCCCCGCGCCGCTCGGGACGAGCGCGCCAAGATGAGCGCGAAGAAGTAGTGCCCGGGGGGCCGTGGCGTGTGGGGTTACAGCGCCCGCGATGTCTCGCGCATGCTCGGCCTTCCGGTCCCCCGGATTCGCGGCTGGGCGCGCGACGGCCTCGTCATGCCCCGGCGCGGCCCGCGCGGCGACCTCCGCTTTTCGTTCACCGACCTCGTTCTCCTGCGCACCGCCCGCGAGCTCCTGGGAGCGCGCCTGCCCGCCATGCGCGTGAAGCGCGCGCTGCTCCAGCTCCGGGCTCAGCTCCCCGCCGATCGCTCGCTGGCCGGCGTGCGGGTCACGGTGGAGGGCGACCGCGTGGTGGTGCGCGACGGCGCGGTGCTCTGGCATCCCGAGTCAGGCCAGGCCATCCTCGACTTCGAGGTGAAGGACGTCGCCGCCGCCGTGGCGCCGCTCCTCGTCGAAGCCAGGGAAGCCGCGGAGGGGGCGCGGGCGGCAGGCGGCGCGCGCGGCGCCGAAGGCTTCTACGAATGGGCTTGCGACCTCGAGGACGGCGCTCCCGAGCAAGCCCGCGAGGCTTACCGGCGCGCGCTGGCGCTCGACCCGCAGCACTTCGGGGCGAACCTGAACCTCGGCAGGCTCCTGCACGAGTCGGGCGATCTGGCCGGCGCCGAGAACCACTACCGCCGGGCCCTGGAAGTACGGCCGGACGACGCCGGGGCGCTCTTCAACATCGGAGTCGCGCTCGAGGACCAGGGGCTGCGGGAGGAGGCGCTCGCCGCTTACGAGGCGAGCCTCGCGCGCGACCCCGGCCACGCCGACTCCCTTCACAACGCGGGCAGGCTCTGTGAGAAGCTCGGGCGAAGGGAGCAGGCACTTCGCCACCTGGGCGCGGCGCGCCGTCTCCTGCGGAGCCTTCCGTGACCCTCTTCTCTCCACGCGTACCGCACCTCTTCCCGAAGAAGGCGCTGGCGCGCCTCGTGGCGCCCACCTACGCGTCGGGAATGAACGTGGAGGAAGAGGATGCGCACGAGCGGCTCCTGCAGGCGCTGGAGGTCCCCGGCCTGGTTGAGGACTTGCACCGGGGCATCTCCGCCGCCCTGGCGCAGAAGCTAGGACCGCGTACACCGGCCGACAAGCTCCTCGACAAGCTCTCGGCGCGTATCGCGAAGCGCGGCGGCAACGTGCGCGCTGCGACGTCGACCCCCGCGATCGCGGCGGTCCTCGTCCGCATCAATCTCGAGATCGGCTTCGCGTCGGAGCCGATGCGCGCGACCCTCGCCACGCCGCGCGGCGCGGCCGCGCTCGAGGAGGGCCTCCTCGCGCTCGGCGCGCATCTCGTGAAGGAGCTGACGAGGTAGGCGCGGCTCACCGGAGCGGGGAACGCATGAACCGCGCGGCCATCCCCTCCCCTCCGCGCGTACGCCTCCTCGGGCGGATCGCCGACGTGCGCCAGGGCGAAGGAGCGGCCGTGGCACTCGCGGCCGCCTACTTCTTCGCGCTCTTGTGCGGGATGTACATGCTCCGCCCGTTGCGCGAGGAGATGGGGATCCGTGGCGGCGTGGACAGGCTCGACCGCGCCTTCCTCGCGACCTTCGGCGCCATGCTGGTGGCGGCGCCGGTCGCTTCGGCGGTCTTCGCGCGCGTGCCGCGTGGCCGCGCCATCCCGGTGGTCTATGGCTTCTTCGCCCTGAACCTCGTCGCCTTCGCCGATCTCTTCGCCCGCGCGGCGGATCCGCGCGCGCACGGCGCGCTCGCGTGGACTCCCCATGCCTTCTTCGCGTGGGTGAGCGTCTACAACTTGTTCGTCACGAGCGTCTTCTGGAGCTTCATGACGGACCTCTTCACGAGCGAGCAGGGCAGGCGCCTCTTCGGGCTCATCTCGGCCGGGGGCAGCGCGGGCGCGCTCGCCGGCCCGGCATGCACCGCGTTGCTGGTCCGCCCGCTCGGCGCCTCTGGGGTAACACTCGGCTCGGCAGCGCTCCTCGCCGTCGCAGCCGGCTGTGCCTCCGCGCTGGCGCGCCGCGCCTCCCGGGGGGCCGCCACCATGCGTCGCGGCGAGGTCGGCGTCGGGGGTGGTGCCTTCGCCGGCTTCGCGGCGCTGGCGCGATCACCCTATCTCGCCGCGCTCGCGCTGCACATCGTGTGCATCACGGTGAGCTCCACCTTCCTCTACTTCCAGCAGGCCCGCATCGTGGCCGGCGCGCTCCCCTCGTCGGCGGGCAGGATCCAGCTCTTCGCGGCCATCGACCTGGGCGTGAACGCCCTCTCCCTCGCGCTGCAGGCGCTCGCCACGGGCCGCATCCTGGCTGGCGCGGGCCTGGCGGTCGGCCTGGCGCTGCACCCGGCGCTCGCGCTCTCCGGCCTGCTCGCCATCGCGGCGATGCCCTCGCTCGCCCTCGTCGCGACGGTCCAGGGGCTCCGCCGCGCCGTGCACTACGCCATCGAGCGCCCGGCGCGCGAGGTGCTCTTCACCGTCGTGAGCCGCGAAGATCGCTACAAGGCGAAGGGCCTCGTCGACACGGTGGTGTACCGGGGCGGCGACGCGGCCAGCGCGCTCGCCCAGGGGCGCCTCCTCGCCGCCGGCGTGGGCTTCGCGGGCTCCGCGCTCATCGCCGCTCCGTTCGTCCTTCTCTGGGCGGCGGTCGCTCTCTACCTCGTGAGGAAGCATGCGAGACTCGAGCTCTCGGCGGGGGACAAGCCCCCGCGCTACGACACTCCGCGTCCCCTCTCGTAATGCGGGCCTGGGCGAAGCCGAGGAAGATGACGGCCCCTTCTGCACGATTGGTGAAGGCCTCCGCTCCGCGGCCGGCGCAGACGTCCGCCCCGACGCGGTTGAGGGCCGGGTCACGCGCCGGCGCTTTCTTGCCCTCGCCGCCGGCGCGGGCGGCGCGCTCTCGCTGCCTGTCGCTGGCTCTCCCACGGAGCCGGAGACCTACCCCATGACCACCCGCCCGATTCCCTCGAGCGGCGAGGCCCTGCCCATCGTCGGGATCGGGACCTGGCAGACCTTCGACGTCGGCGACGACGCGACCGCCCGGGGGCGGCTGCGCGAGGTATTGCGCCGCTTCTTCGGCGCCGGCGCGAAGCTCGTCGACAGCTCGCCGATGTACGGCGCGTCGGAATCGGTGGTGGGCGACCTCATCCGCGCGACGCCCTGGGCGAAGCAGGCGCTGGTCGCGACCAAAGTTTGGACGAGCGGCCGCGCGGCCGGTGAGGCGCAGATGGCGGAATCGGAGCGGCGCATGGGGGGGCGCCTGGACCTCGTCCAGGTCCACAACCTGCTCGACTGGAGGTCACACCTGCCGACCTTGCGCGCCTGGAAGGCCGCGGGCAGGATCCGCTACCTCGGGATCACGCACTACAGCCCCTCCGCCTTCGACGAGATGGAGGGGATCCTGCGAGGCGAGCGGGTGGACTTCGTGCAGCTCCCATATTCGGTCGGCGTGCGCGAGGCGGAGAAGCGCCTCCTCCCCGCCGCGCGCGACAGCGGGACCGCCGTCATCGTGATGCGGCCGTTCGAGGGCGGGTCGCTCTTCCGCGACGCCCAGCACCGGCCGCTCCCGCCCTTCGCCAGGGACTTCGGCGCGCGGAGCTGGGCGCAGCTCTTCCTCAAGTTCATCCTGGCGCACCCGGCGGTGACCGTCGCGATCCCGGCCACCTCCAACCCGGTTCACGTCGCGGACGACCTCGAGGCGGGACGCGGGCAGCTGCCCGACGAGGCCCTGCGGCGAAAGCTCGTCGCGTATCTCGGTGCGTGAAGATCGCGCTCATGGCCGGCGCTCGATTGACTCGAACCGCTTCTGGGGTCGCCGTGCCGTAGCGCGGGGCCTTGTGCCCCGCGTCGACAGGCCAAGCGGGGGACAAGCCCCCGCGCTACCAAATTGCGGCTCGATGCGCGCGATCAGCACAATTACAATCAATGCTGGATCGGCACGGTGAAGGGTCCTCTGACCGTCTCGCCGCCGCGCAGGTCGGTCGCGACGGCCCAGAGCTGCGCGTCGCCGTCGCTCGGCGCGATGTGGTCGTATTTCAACTTGACCCGCGCATCGGGCCCGCTGGCACGGTCGAAGTCGAAGCGGCCGGCCGTCGTGAAGAAGGAGACGACCAGCGTCTCCTGGATCGTGCGGCCCGCGTCGTCGACGAAGCTCTGGACGCTGGCCGGGCTTAGCTGCACGTGGAACTCGAGCTGAGCGCCGGGCCCGAGCGCCGGGAGCGAAGTGCCTGTGCTCACGTCCGTTCCCCCGATTTCGACCTTCTGGATGTCGGGACGTTGGTTGCGGTTGGCCGGCGCGCCCCCCGCGTAGAAGGGCACGAGCTGCACGGCCTCGCGCGTCTCGCCGTCGGAGGCGCTGGCGACATAGCGGAAGACCATGCTCACCTTCGGCGGCAGCTCGGACGGCACGTTCGGCGGCAGCGCTCCCTGTGCCGCGAGCTGCGCCAAGCACTGCTGGGCCAGCGCGCCGGGGTCAGCCGTGACGGTGATGCCCAGCGCGTGGGGGTCGGCGACGCCCACCACCGGGTCGCCGCTCGGGCTCGCGTCCGGCTGGAGCGGCACCTCGCACGCGGGCACCGCGCACGCAAAGCCCACCGTCGCACCAATGGAGAACGGGCAGAAGGTCCAGTGCTCCTCGATGCTCGCCGGGTCGGTGGCTGGAGGAGCCAGCCGCACAGGCGTCAGCGTGACGCGCTCGCCCGGCCCGACCTCGAGCGGCGAGGCCTGGATGGCGAGCACCCGGAGATCCGCGAGCACCGACCTGGGCGTGAAGTCGTTGCTGCACGCGGCGCCGAGGAGGGCGAGGCCCCATGCGAAGCGGAGGGCGCGCACGATCACCACTCTCCCTTCAAACCCAGGATGGGCAGGATGGGCAGGCCGGTGAGGGGCGTCTGCTGGGAGAAGTCGAAGTTGTACTGCACGCCCTCCTGGTTCCCCCGGTTGGTGACGTTCTGGACGTCCAGGTAGAGCGTGAGCTTCCAGCGATCGAAGGTCCAGATGCGGTCCACCCGCAGATCGAGGGCGTCGAAGGTGCCGAGCCGGGCCGAGTTCACGGCCGCGTAGATCGGCACGTAGACGTCGGCGGGGGCGTCGTATACGGAGCCCGTGGCCGGGGTGTACGGGTTGCCGGAGACCACCCGGAACCGTGCGCTGTAGGCCCAGCGAGCGTTCGGCTTGTAGGTGCCGAGCGCGGTGAGGATGTGCGGCTGGTCGAAGGAGAAGAGCCGCTCGGGCTGCCCGGGGCCATCGGTACGTACCGAGCGCTGGAAGGTGTAGGCGATCCAGCCGAAGAACCGCTCGCCGAAGCGGGCGCGGAGCAGCGCCTCGACGCCGTAGATGCGGCCGGTCCCCTCGTTCGTGTAGCGGGAAGCGACCGGGTTCACGCTCGCGGCGGCGTTCCGCACCACCCGTCGATCGAGGTCCTTGTAGAAACCGGTGACGTCCACGTCCACGCCCGGGATGATCCGCTGCTCGACGCCCGCCGAGTACTGGAAGCTCCGGTTGAAGAGCAGGTCGGGCGTGCCGAAGTTCCGGTTGCTCTCGTCCGCGGTCGGAGCCTCCTGGTAGACGCCTACCGCCGCCTTGAAGACCGTGTGCGGCGCGGCGGACCATCGGGCGGCAATGCGCGGGTCG
>JBGQLS010000331.1:0-7296 GCA_041500205.1 Anaeromyxobacteraceae bacterium
AGGAGTGGCGGACCGCGGGCGGACGCCTCCATGGGCTCCAGGGGCTCGTGGAGTTCGAGAGCGTGGACCACGCCGGCCAAGCGAGCTTTCCGTTCGCAGACGCCATCTGGAAGGACTCGTACGAAGCGGAGCAGCACCTCCTCCACTTCGGCCGGTCGGACGAGCCGGTGTGCTGGACCCTGTGCGGGTTCGCGAGCGGCTACCTCTCGCACGTGAACGCGCGAGAGATCTACTGCGCCGAGGATCGGTGCGCGGGCAGGGGTGATGCCGCGTGCCGCATGGTGGGACGGCCTCGAGACGAGTGGGGGGACCGGCTTCCTTCCGTGCTCGCCGCATACGAGCGCAGCCTCGACGCGACGTTGTGCAAGGTCACCGACGCGCTGCGCCGGGCCGAGAGAGAGCTGCGGGCCCGATCCAAGGCGATCGCTCGGCTCTCGGGCGAGTCGGAGGAGCCTGCCGGGATGGTGGCTCGCAGCGAGGCGATGCGCCGCGTGATCGCGCTCGCGCGGAGGGTCGCCAAGGTCGATTCGACGGTGCTCGTCACGGGCGAGAGCGGCGCGGGGAAGGAGCGGGTCGCGAGGCTGATCCACGACGACTCGACGCGGGCGAGCGGTCCGTTCGTGGGCATCAACTGCGGGGCCCTGCCGGAATCGCTCCTCGAGAGCGAGCTCTTCGGACACGCGAAGGGCGCGTTCACGGGCGCGACGCAGGACCGCCCAGGCCTCTTCGAGAGCGCCAACCGAGGGACGCTCTTCCTCGACGAGATCGGCGAGATTCCACCCCCGATGCAGGTGAAGCTGCTGCGCGTCCTGCAGGAGCGCGAGGTGCGCCGCGTCGGCGAGAATCGCAACCGACCGATCGACGTTCGCATCGTCGCCGCAACGAACCGGGACCTCGCCGCGGACGTGGACGCGAAGTCTTTCCGGCAGGACCTGTACTACCGGCTGCGGGTCGTCGAGCTGAAGGTTCCGCCGCTGCGCGAGCGGAGGGAGGACATCCTCCCTCTCGCGCGGAGCTTCCTGGCGCGCTGCGCCGAGCGAACGGGGCACAAGGTGGACGGGATCTCCCCCAGCGCCTCCGCGCGGCTCTTCCGCTACGAATGGCCCGGAAACGTGCGGGAGCTGGAGAACGCGATCGAGCACGCGCTGGCGCTCGCCCCCGAAAGCCGGATCGAGGCCGCGGATCTGCCGGAGGAGATCGGCTCGCCGCGCGCGCGGACGAGGCGAGGCATCGCGCTCGCCATGGCCGAGGTGGAGCGCGAGCACATCCTCTCCCTGCTCGCCTCGAATCGCGGGAGCCGGAAGAAGACGGCGGCTCAGCTCGAGCTCGGGGAGACGACCCTCTACCGCAAGCTCAGGGAGTACGAGCGACGCGGGTTCGTCGTGCCGCAGCCGTCGGCCGGCCTGCAGTAGCGGACCGAGGGTCGCGGATCGCCTCGCCTCGGCGCGTGCCGCCGCGTCGCCCGACCAAGCGGCGCTCGCCCGTCGGCGTGCCGCTGCGCCCAACGGGGGCGCCTGCCGATTCGACTGCCTGCCTCCCGTTTCGGTAGCCGTCCTTCGTTCCGGTCCGACGGATCACCGCGATCCGCAGCCTCTTCAGCGACGGGCCCGTTCCTTGCTGAAGGGTACCTTCGACTGCGCCGACCGAACCTCGAATGCACGAGGCGACGGCGCAAACGAAGGGATCGACCATGCGTGTGACGAAGCAGCTCGCTGCACTGACCCTCCTCGTGGCCGCCAGTGGAGCCTGGGCACAGTCCGGGAAGAAGGCCCCGGAGAGCCGGATCCTCACGCCTCAGAACTCCGCCGTCGTCCTCATCGACCACCAGCCGCAGATGGCGTTCGCGGTCCAGTCCATCGACCGTACGCTCCTCGTGAACAACGTCACCGGCCTCGCGAAGGCCGCCAAGGTCTTCAACGTCCCCACGATCATCACATCGGTCGCGGAGAAGAGCTTCAGCGGCCCCATCTTCCCCGAGGTCCAGGCCGTCTTCCCCAACCTCAAGCCCATCGACCGTACCAGCATGAACTCCTGGGACGACAAGCGATTCGTCGAGGCGGTCAAGAAGACCGGCCGCAGGAAGCTCGTGATGGCAGCGCTGTGGACGGAGGTCTGCCTCACGATGCCCGCGCTCGACGCGCTCGCCGAGGGCTACGAGGTGTACGTCGTGACGGACGCTTCGGGCGGCGTGTCGAAGGAGGCGCACGACGCCGCCATCGCCCGTCTCGTGCAGGCCGGCGCCACGCCGGTGACCTGGCTCCAGGTTCTCCTCGAGTACCAGCGCGACTGGGCTCGCCAGGACACGTATGCGGCCACCCTCGACGTCGTGAGGAGCCACGGTGGCGCTTACGGCGTGGGCGTGAACTACGCCAAGACGATGCTCGGGCCGAACGCGAGCGAGGGTCACTCGTCTCGCTGATCGCGAAGGCGGTGGTGGGGCTGCTCAACCGAGCCGCCTCGCACGCCGCCTCCCAATCACTTCGACGGAGGCCATATGGACATGCGGTCATCGAGACATCTCTCTGTTTTCGCGGTGGCGCTGGTCGCCGCGGTCGGCTGCTCGCACCCATTCCGTCAGCTCGCGGACCGCGGTGCCGCCGACCTCATCGTGAAGAACGGCCGAGTCGTGACGCTCGATCCGCGCGGGTCGATCGCGAGCGCCGTGGCGGTGAAGGGCGGCCGGTTCGTGGCGGTCGGGAACGCCGCGGAGGTGGAGAAGCTGCGCGGGGCGACGACACAGGTCATCGACGTCGCCGGGCGCATGGTGATCCCGGGTCTGAACGACTCACACCTGCACGTGATCCGCGGCGGGCTCTACTACAACCTCGAGCTGCGCTGGGACGGGGTCCCGACGCTCAAGGAGGCGCTCGATCGCGTTCGCGAGCAGGCGCGGCGGACGCCGCCGGGGCAATGGGTCCGCGTCGTGGGCGGATGGTCCGAGTACCAGTTCGCCGAGCGGCGCATGCCCACGCTCGCCGAGATCAACGAGGCCGCGCCCGTCACGCCCGTCTTCGTCATGTACCTGTACGGAAAGGCGCTGCTGAACCGCGCAGCGGTCCGCGCGCTGGGCCTCGGGCCCGAGACGCGAGATCCGCCGGGGGGCTTCATCGAGCGGGACGCCAGCGGAAATCCGACCGGGCTCCTCGTCGCCAAGCCGGCCGCGCTCATCCTCTACTCGAACCTCGCGAAGGCCCCTAAGCTCACCGTCGAGGACCAGCTCAACTCGACGAGGCAGTTCATGCGCGAGCTGAACCGCTTCGGCCTGACCAGCGCGATCGACGCCGGCGGGGGAGGCCAGAACTTCCCGGACGACTACTCCGTGGTCCAGGAGCTGGCTCGACGCGGAGAGCTCACGCTCCGCATCGCGTATTACCTCTTCGCACAGAAGCGCGGCGAGGAGCTGGCCGACTTTTCACGATGGGTGGCGATGACCAAGCCGGGCACGAACGGCGACATGCTGCGGGTGAACGGCTACCTCATGCGGGGTGCAGGCGAGAACCTCACCTGGGCCGCCGCCGACTTCGAGAACTTCCTCGAGCCACGGCCCGAGCTGGTCGAGGCGATGGACCCGGAGCTCGAGCAGATCATCCGTGTCCTCGCCCGCAACGGGTGGCCGTTCCGCATCCATGCTACGTACGACGAGTCGATCACGCGCTTCCTGGACGTGATCGAGCGCGTGAACCGTGACACGCCTCTCGGCGGGATCCGCTTCATCATCGACCACGGCGAGACGATCTCCGACCGGAACATCGCCCGCGTGCGCGCGCTGGGAGGCGGCATCGCGGTGCAGGACCGGATGGCGTTCCAGGGCGAGCACTTCGTCGAGCGCTACGGTGGCAAAGCCGCCGGGAGAGCTCCGCCCATCAAGCGCATGCTGGAGGCCGGGGTACCCGTCGGCCTCGGGACCGATGCGACGCGCGTCGCGAGCTACAACCCGTGGGTGACGCTCCGCTGGGCCACCACCGGCAGGACGGTCGGCGGCGCCAGACTCGCCTCGGAGGATGCCCGGCTCGACCGCACGCAGGCGCTCCGGCTGTACACCGCGGGAAGCGCCTGGTTCTCGGGCGAGGAGGAGTCGAAGGGGACGATCGAACCGGGAAAGCTGGCCGACTTCGCGGTCCTGACGGACGACTACTTCTCGGCCCCCGAGGACCGGATCGACAAGATCGAGTCCGCGCTCACGGTGGTGGATGGCAAGGTTGTGTACGGGGCGGCGGAGCTGGAGCGGTTCGCACCTCGCCCTCTGCCGGTGAGCCCCACCTGGTCTCCTGTGGCTCGGTTCGGCGGCTACGCCCGCGCGGGCACCGCCCTGAGCGCGACCTTCACACCCTAGAGGCCGAGGCGCCCGGCTGTTCCCCGGTCCTTGGACCGTAGCGAGCGCCGCCCTCCTCCGAAGTCGACTGCTCCGCAGCCTGGGCAGCAAGAACATCAACGAGATCTCCTTACAGACCAACCTCCTCGCCCTGAACGCCGTGGTCGGCTACGGAGCGGCGCGGAGCGACGACCTGAGCGGACCCTGACCCGGATGAGAGCGGAGGTGGCCAGGAGCGCGCCGCTACACGTCTCATCCGACTTGACGCGGCGTCGTTGCCGGGCCGCGCGGGCCGGCCCCCGGAGAGGAGTGGCACTAAGTGCCAACCCTCTCACCCGAGTAACGAAACGCGGAGCGCGTTCGGAAGCCCGAACCACCATCGAACGGAGGCCATCCATGAAGGTCTTGATCCCCTTTTACTCGATGTATGGTCACATCCTCCGCATGGCGGAGGCAGTCTCTGAGGGCGTCAAGGAAGTGCCCGGAGCGGAGCCGGTATTGCGCAGGGTCCCCGAAACGCTGTCGAACGAGGTGCTCACGTCCATGGGAGCCCTGGATGCGCAGAAGGCGTTCTCGCACATCCCGGTGTGCACCGTGGACGAGCTTCCGTCTGCCGGCGCCATCATCTTTGGTACGCCGACCCGCTTCGGAAACATGTGCGGTCAGATGCGCCAGTTTCTCGACTCCACTGGCCAGCTCTGGATGAAGGGAGCTCTGGTGGGCAAGGTGGGCAGCGTGTTCACCAGCACCGCGACCCAGCACGGCGGGCAGGAATCCACCATCCTGACCTTCCACACCACCCTGCTGCACCAAGGCATGCTCATCGTTGGGCTGCCCTATGCCTTCCAGGGCCAGATGCGCCTCGACGAGATCACCGGAGGGTCGCCCTACGGAGCGTCGACCATCGCCGGCACCAAGGGCGAACGCATGCCGAGCGAGAACGAGCTCGCCGGCGCACGTTTCCAGGGGAAGCACGTCGCCACCATCGCGCTCAAGCTCGGGAGATAGGCGTGACGCGGGATCCCGAACAGACGAGGTTCCGAAGCTCATCGTGGCGGACGCGTCTGGCTGGCTCGGCGGCAAGCACACGTCGATCCGCGAGGAAGGGTGCATGCGGATGAGCACGTCGGCGAGGTAGTCGACGCGGCGAGCTCAGTGCGTGGAGGCAACCGCGCTGGCGTTCTGCGCGCGCAGTTGCCGCACTTGCTCCCGGCAGTACGCCACGTGGCGGTGGCTGATGACGAAGAGCAACTCGAAGCGGGCGCGGGAGCGCATGTCGCCGCTGCCAGCATGACGACCGACATGCTGCCGGAGATCGACATCCCGGGTCGCGGTCATCAACACTTATGCTGGTCTCCCTCCCTCTGAGGTCGATGCCCGCATCACACCACGTCGCTCCGCGCCCGCCTCTGGGAGCCGCGGCGGCGCGACGGATCGCGGACACCGCGCGGCGCACGTCGGCCACGCCGTTCGGGGCTTGGCTGCCGCGCCCCCCGGGGAGTGTCGGGGAACCGAGGTGGCGCCTGGCCGTCGGATTGCACTGGGGCATCCGTGACTCTGCCGAAGTCCCATGCCGACGGCACCGGCCGTGCCGGTACCTGGACGGGCGGTTCATCACAGGTCGCGTCGGGATCGGCGGCGCGAGCGTTCGTATATTCGACGGGGCCGTTGGGATTGCGACCGCCCGCCGGGGCGTGTCACCGGATCGAAGGGACTTCGGACGACCCGACGACCTGGTCCGAACCGTGCTTTGACAGCGCAGACGAGGAACCAATCAGGAGGCAACCGTGCACACGACGCGTTCCCTGCATGACCTCGGACAGAGCCTCTGGCTCGACAACATCACGCGCGACATGCTCGAGAAAGGCACGCTCAAGCGCTACATCGAGGAGCTCTCCGTGACGGGGCTCACCTCGAACCCGACCATTTTCCATCACGCCGTCACGCACAGCTCCTCGTACGACGGCGAGATCCGGAAGCTCGCGGCGTCCGGCCTCTCCGACGAGGCGATCTTCTTCGAGCTGGCCTTGCAGGACCTCACAGGTGAAGGACGTCCACCTGCGCGAGCTATTCGCGAATGACCCAGGGCGCGCCGAGCGGTTCGCGGTCGAGGGCGTGGCGGATCGTCGACTCCGCCATCGGGGCTGGCACCCCCATCCACGTGTACGAGCCGGGCAGCTGGGGACCGAAGGAGGCCGACGGCATGGTGCCGGGCGGCTGGTTCGTGGCGAAGGAATAGCAAGGCAGTAGCATCACGATGCGTGAACTCTTGCTCATCCGCCACGGCGCGACCGAGTGGAGCCGCTCCGGGCAGCACACGGGGCGGACCGACATCCCGCTCACCGCACAAGGCGAGCGCCAGGCCGCGCTCCCTTCCCCTCGATGATGGAGGTCGCCATGCCCTCGCAGTCCGAGCTCGATGCGCTCTGCATCAACACCATCCGGACCCTGTCGATCGACGCCGTGCAGAAGGCGAAGTCCGGGCACCCGGGCACGCCGATGGCGCTCGCGCCGCTCGTCTACACGCTGTGGAACCGGGTGATGCGGTTCGATCCCCGGGATCCCATCTGGCCGAACCGCGACCGCTTCGTCCTGTCGAACGGGCACGCGTCTATGCTGCTCTGGTCCGCGCTCCACCTGAGCGGCACCTGCGCCGTCAACGCGGAGTACGAGCGGCTCGGCGCGCCGTCGGTGACCCTGGACGACATCCGCCGCTTCCGCCAGCTCGACAGCAAGGCCCCCGGACACCCCGAGTATCGCTGGGTCTCGGGCGTCGAGACCACCACCGGGCCGCTCGGGCAGGGGATCGCCACGAGCGTGGGGATGGCCATCGCCGAGAAGTGGCTCGAGAGCCGCTACAACCGGCCCGGCCTCGCCGTCTTCGACTACGACGTCTACGCCATCTGCGGCGACGGCTGCATGATGGAGGGCATCAGCAACGAGGCGGGCTCGATCGCCGGCCATCTGCGCCTCTCCAACCTGTG
>JBGQLS010000332.1:0-7293 GCA_041500205.1 Anaeromyxobacteraceae bacterium
GCACATGCGCGAGGATCCGGTCGATGACCTCTCGGCGGTACCCGAGCATCGCGACGCCTGTGGCCATCGTCCGGCGCAGGTCGTGGAACCGCCAGCCGGTGACGGGCTCACCCAGTTCCTCGGACATGAGCTTGTCGATGCGCTCCTTGGCCTTCCCCCACCCAGAGATCGGCGTCTTCCCGTTCGTTGTGAAGGCGTAGGCGCCGAGCTTCGGCATGGAGTCCACGATCGCCTTGGCGGTCGCGGAGAGCGGGGCCCGGAAGTCGCGACCGTTCTTCATGCGCGAGGCGGGCATGGCGGCCCAGTCGCCGTCCAACTCGTCCCAGCGAAGGAACGCTGCCTCGTTGCGGCGCACCCCCGTTAGGAGGAGGAACCGTGTAGCCGGCCCAAAGGGGAACCCGAGCCTGATCGTCGCTTTCCACAGGGCTGCGAGTTCCGCGTCGGACAGAACGCGCTCACGCGGCTGAGGCTTGATTCGCGGCCCGACCCCGAGCACGGGGCTCACCTCGACCACCTCTCGCTCGATCAGCCAATTGAACATCCGCGACAGGTGGGCCCGGAGCTGGTTCGCTTGGTAGGGGGTCTCCTTGGCCACGTCGTCGAGCAGGTCCACCACATCGCGGCGGCGGATGTCCTTGACGGCGCGATCACCCCAAGCTGGGAGGACCAGCCGTTTCAGCACCCGCTCCGTGGAAGGCCACGTCCGTTGATTCGGCTTGGCGTACTTCTCGATGTAGTCCTCCACGCAGGTGGAGAAGCCGTTGAGGCGCTGCTCGCGTTCGTCCGCCTTCTTGTCCTCCACAGGGTCACCACCCCGCTGGATCGCACCACGAGCCTCCCGGGCCCGTTCCCGAGCGAGTTTGAGGGACACGCCCGGATGACACCCGAGCGTCAGGCGCCTCGGCTGACTCTTGACGCGATACGTCAAGGACCAGCTCTTCACGCCGGAGGCGGAAATGCGGAGGGTCAGGCCCGGGACTTCGGCGTCGTAGACCTCTCTGCGACCGGTCTCGGGAGGGAGAAGCTTCTCAACCGCTGCTGCCGTCAACCTCGTAGCTGGCATCTGTATCCTCGGTAGCTGGGGTGTGCCTGGGGGTGAGACTCCAGGTGACATTGGGTGAAACCCGGCTACACAGGATAATACTACCACTATTAGTGAATGGCTACGAGAATTACACTGTTACACAGCGATTATGAGAGGCCGTGAGTCCCGATGATAGTCACTAAACGCGAACTGTTAATCATCGGGTCGCTAGTTCGAGTCTAGCCTGGGGAGCCATTTCACGAGGCGGCCAGGAGTGTTCCTCCTGGCCGCTCCACTGGTCTTCCTCGTCGGCCGCACCCGGCCCTACCCGCCAAATCCGCCGTCGGCCTCTCGCCTGGCGCGCCGTCGCGCTCACGCTGCGACGAAGGCTAGTTCATGTACCTGGGCTTCGCCGCCGCCCTGGGGTGGAACTCGTTCATGAAATCGATGCCCTGCCGCGTGAGCAGGAAGCGAACCTTCCCAGGGCCGCGCTCCGTCTCGAGCTCCGCCTCGAAGGCCGGCCCGGCGATCGTGCCGAGCAGCATGTCCTTGCGCAGGTTCCGCACCCGTCCGCTCACCATGTCGCCTGCCACCCGCATGGCACCCGCGCCGCTCTTGTAGAGGTCGTACGCAGTGTGGTGGAGCGTCGCCGCCAGCGCCTGCGTGAGCGGCACCGAGCTGAAGAGCACGGAGATGAGAAGCCAGGCGGGGGGTGGCTGCTCGGCCATGCCGCATTCTACCGCACGGCGGCCCGCGGCTGTCACGACGCCCCTCAGAAATCAGACCATCGCCTCCGAGCCGATCTCGGGATGGGCGCGCACGAACTCGACCAGCCGATCCGCATAGGACGAGAACGGCGGGACGGAGAGGCCGCTCCCCTCGAGGTCGGCCTGGGCCTGGTCGGTCGCGTACGTGGTGGGGTGCCTGAAATAGTCGATCGCCGCCGATGGGATACCCATGAGCCTGTACACGCCAGGGATCCAGTCGATGGCGGCCTTGGCGAGCCCGAGCGGCAGTCCCACGCGCACGACCCGGCGACGCGTGGCGCGGGCAATCTCCTCGATGAGCTCGTCGACGGTGGCGGGCTCCGGATCGGCGATGTGGTACACGCGGCCTTGCGAGCGCTCGAGTCCCGAGAGGTGCGCGATGGCGGGGATGACGAAGTCGCGGGGCACGACGTTCAGCCGGTACGCGCGTGGGTCGCCCACCGTAGGTAGAACCGCCACCCACGGTTGCTTCAGGATCCAGCGGATGACGAAGTACGGGCCGTCGTACTTCTGCGTCGCGCCGGTCGTGCTATCGCCGACGACGATCGAAGGACGGTAGATGGTCGCGGGTAGCCCCGCCCGCATCCGCTCCTGCACCAGCACCTCCGCCAGGTACTTCGTCTCCTCGTAGTGGTTGTTGAAGACCTGCCCGCGCTCGAGGTCGCGCTCGGTGAAGGTGCCGTGGAAGCGTCCGCTCACGAAGCAGGTGGAGACGTAGTGTAGCCGGCGCAACCCCGGGCACGCGGCCGCGAAGGCAAGCACGTTCCGCGTGCCCTCCACGTTGACGCGCAGGCCCAGCTCGCGGCTGACACCGAGATCATAAGCTGCTGCGAGATGCCAGACGTCGCGCACGCCACGGCGGAGCGCCTCGTCTTCCCGCAGACCGAGTCCCGGCCGCGTGATATCGCCCTCGACGATCTCGATGCGGTCCGCGAGCGCCGGATTGCGCGCCTCCAGCTCGTCGGCGCGTCGGCGCGCGATGGCTGTGAACCGCGCCTGCACGAGGCAGACGGCGAGATCGCCCGGCGCGCGGGCGAGCACGCGCGGCAGGAGCCTCGATCCGAGGAAACCCGGGAACCCGGTCAGGAAGAGCGTGGCCATGTCATGCCTGGTGCGCGGGATCCTGCAGGGCGCGGGCGATGCGCGCCGTCACGCTGCGCGGCGCGAGGCTGGAGCTTCCGGCGATGAGCCGGTTGCGCAGGCCCGGGACGACGATCGACTTGCCGGCCTGCATCCCCGCGTAGCCGGCGCTCGCCACTTCCCTGGCCTCCATCACTCCGCCGGCGCGGAACAGCCTCGTCCTCGCGACGCCAGCGGCTTCGGCGAAATGTGTGAGTGTCGGACCGGGACAGAGCGTCGTCACGGCGACGCCCGTGCCGGCGAGCTCGTTCTCGAGTGCCACCGACAGTGAAAGAACGTATGCCTTGCTCGCGTAGTAGACAGCCATGAACGGCCCGGGCACGAAGGCAGCGGTCGAGGCCACGTTGAGGATGCGGCCGTAGCGGCGTGACAGCATCGCGGGGAGGAGCAGGCGGGTGACGTGCGTGAGCGCCACCACGTTGAGCTGGAGCAGGCGGAGCTGCGCCTCGGCCTCGTTCTCGCCGAACGGGCCGTGGAGGCCGACGCCCGCGTTGTTCACGAGCACGTGGATCTCGAGGGCGCGTTCGCGCAGGGCCTCCTCCAGCCGGCGAGGTCCGGCCCGATCCCCCAGGTCCACGGCGACCGCGTCAGCGCGCACGCCATGCTTGTCCGCCAGCTCCGCCGCCAGGGACTCCAGCTTCCCCTGGCTCCGCGCCGCGAGGACGAGGTCGTGCCCGTGCTCGGCGAGCACGCGCGCCAGCTCCGCGCCGATGCCACTCGACGCGCCGGTCACGAGCGCGCGTCCCGAGAGCGTCCCGCCGTTCCTCGACATGCGCACCTCCCCGGAGTCACCTGAAGTCACTTGTAGCTATAGCGCCTGGCATGGACCGAGCGGACCCTCGTGCGTAGCCCCGGGCGGGGTGCTTGCGGCTGACCGACGCGGCGGATCCGTGGCTAGTGCTGCTCCGCACATGTCTTGAGCTAATTCACGTTACGTGTGCTCCGCAGCACTTCGCGGAGAAGTCTCCAGGCCTTGCAAGAGAAACGCAAGGCCTGGGCCCTCCCCGCGGAGCCCTACCGGGGGAGGCGGAGTCGACCCATCGGCGCGACCGATCGGAGCGCGCCGACGGGTACCCCGTCCCCCGAAACCCCCACCCGCGTGGCGCGCGCCGCGACCACCGGCTCGAGACTTGCGGGCGCGCCGCTAGAGCCGTGTCAGCGTGGCAAGCCACGCCTTGGCGCCGCCCTCGTGCGTGCGGGTGGAAAAGCGCGCCGGTCGGATACGCGAGAGCACGAAGACGCCGCGGAAGGTGTCCTTGATGTCCCACTCCGCGATGCGGCGTGGCCCCGCCCCGGGCGGCTCCTCGTCGCTGAAGCAGAGCAGGTGCACCTGCCCGCCCGACCCCACGGCCGCGCCGAGCGACCCTGCGTACCGCTTGCGCTCGGCGTCGTCGAAGACGTGGAAGAGCCCGCAGTCGAGCACGGTCTCGAAGCGCTGCTTCAGGGCGCCGAGATCGAGAGCGTCCACCACCAGGAACGGCACCTCGAGCCCGCGCTCAGCGGCCTTCTGGCGCGCCCGCGCCACCGCGCTCGGCGCGGAGTCCACCCCAACCACCGGATGCCCGCGGCCGGCCAGCAGCAGGGCGTTCTCGCCGGTGCCGCAGCCCACGTCGAGCACGGCGCCGCGGAACGCGCCCTCCTCTTCCAGGCGCGCCACCTCTGGCTGCGGCGAGCCGATGTCCCAAGGCGGTGCACCCTGATAGCTGGCCTCGAAGTCGGGCGGGACGAACTCGGACATGGTGGCTTCTCCTCGCCTCCTTGTGTCGCCACCGCGGTTCCTGCGCAAGCGGAGGACCGCTCCACGGCGCGTCGCGACCGTCGGCCTCGCAGCAAGTGGCCAGGACAAGGCGGCGTTGACAGGCCCGTGACCGCGGCGTAAGTAGCTCGAGATCCGCGGCGCGTTCGAGAGGGACTCCACCACCGTGCAGGCGCCTCCAAGATGCGAGCCCTCCCACCGCGCGTCCGCGTCCCCGCGGCGTTGACAGGTTCACGCCGGGGCGCACCTGCCCCGCCCGCCGTGGTGCGGCCCTCGCCCGTGGGCGAGCAGATAGCGACGGTCCTGGCCGGCGGTGTTCGCCCGCCCCGCCCCCGTGCCCGAGCCCCTGATCAGAACGAGAGGGAAGGATGAGCGCGACGCCCGCTGGGCATCCGAACGATCCGCGTTTCCTCTTCTTCTCCAGCTTGCTCGGCCAGCCCGTCGTCGACGCGGGCGGGCAATCGCTGGGACGCCTCACGGACCTGGTGGCGGCCACGGGCGAGCCCTACCCGCCCATCGAGAGCCTCGTCCTGCGCCGCGGCCGCGGCGAGAGGTTGCAGCTCCCGTGGAGCGCGGTCGAGGAGGTCGGCCCGCGCGGTCTCAAGATCAGGGCCGGTGTCCACCCTGAGCCGCAGCCCGGCGCGGCGCCGCCCGACCGCCTCCGCCTGGCGCAAGAGATCCTGGATCGCCAGATCGTCGACGTCGAGGACGCAAAGCTCGTCCGCGTCAACGACCTGCACTTCCTGGACGTCAAGGGCCAGCTCCGGATCGCGCACGTGGACGTGGGCTTTCGCGGCCTCGTCCGGCGGCTGGGGTGGGAGCGCTTCGTCGATCGCACCGTCTCGACGCTGCGCCCCGGGGCGCATTACCTCTCGTCGGACCACCTGCTCTCCTGGAAGCTCGTGCAGCCGCTCGACAGCACACCGGGCAGGGTCCGGCTGGAGGTCGCCCAGCGCGCACTGGCGCAGCTCCACCCCGCGGATCTGGCGGAGATCATGGGGGAGCTCGACCGCGACCAGCGGGCGGTGCTGCTCGATCGCCTCGACGTCGAGACCGCCGCCGACGCGCTGCAGGAGACGCCGCCCGAGATCACCGCGCAGCTCCTCGAGGAGGTCCCCGCGGCGAAGGCGGCCGACATCCTCGAGGAGATGGGGCCCGACGAGGCGGCCGACGTCCTGAACGAGCTGACCAACGAGTCGCGGCAGGAGCTGCTCCAGGCGATGGAGCGCCCCGAGGCGAAGGAGGTCCAGCAGCTCCTCGAGTACCCCCACGACTCGGCGGGCGGCCTCATGACGCCCGACCGCGTCCAGCTCCGGCCCGAGGACAAGGTCTCCGACGCACTGGCCGAGGTGCGCCGGCGGGCGGACGACGTGCCCCTGGTCTACGAGATCTTCCTCACTGACAGCGCCGGCGTGCTCAAGAGCCAGTGTACCCTGCGCGATCTCGTCCTGGCGGACCCGGCCTGGCCACTCCACCGCATCGCGCGAGAGCCGCCGGCGACCGTCGAGCCCGACGCGAAGGTGCAGGAGATCGCGAGCGCGGCGTCCAAGTACAACCTCGTCTCCGTGCCGGTGGTGGACGACGGAGGCGTGCTCGTCGGCATGGTCACCGTGGACGACATCCTCTCGGAGGTGCT
This sequence comes from Anaeromyxobacteraceae bacterium, assembly GCA_041500205.1. Taxonomy (GTDB): domain Bacteria; phylum Myxococcota; class Myxococcia; order Myxococcales; family Anaeromyxobacteraceae; genus Anaeromyxobacter_A. The sequence goes on from JBGQLS010000332.1 coordinate 6,324, forward strand.
CGGTGCCCGCTGAGACGGAGGTCGCCGACAGCGCCGCACCGGCGCCGCGCCGGGCCTGGTGGAGGAACATCGCCCTCTTCCTGGCGGTGCTCGGCCCCGGCCTCATCACCGCCAGCGTCGACAACGACGCGGGCGGCATCACCACCTACTCCGTGGCCGGATCGCACTACGGGTACGGCTTGCTCTGGACCCTCGTCCCGATCACCGTCGCGCTCATCGTCGTGCAGGAGATGTGTGCCCGGATGGGCGTGGTGACGGGCAAGGGGCTCGCCGACCTCATCCGGGAGAACTTCGGAGTGAAGGTGACCTTCTGGATGTCGGTCGCCCTCATCGTCGCGAACCTCGGCAACGTCATCGCCGAGTTCGCGGGCGTGGCAGCGAGCCTGCAGATCTTCAACGTGCCCATCCTGCTCTCGGTGCCGCTCGCCGCGCTGGCGGTGTGGCTCCTCGTCCTCAAGGGCACGTACCAGTCGGTCGAGAAGTTCTTCCTCGTCGCGAGCGTCTTCTACCTCGCCTACCCGGTGAGCCTCGCCTTCGCTCATCCGGACTGGGGCGAGGTGGCGCGCGCCTCCTTCGTGCCGCACGTGCGCTGGGACGCGAAGTACGTCGGGATGCTCATCGGCATGGTGGGCACCACCATCGCGCCGTGGATGCAGTTCTACTTGCAGTCGGCGGTGGTCGAGAAGGGTGTGAAGCTGGAGCATTACCGCTTCTCGCGCCTGGACGTCATCGCCGGTTGCCTGGTGACCGACCTCGTCGCCTTTGCCATCGTGGTGGCCTGCGCGGCGACACTCTTCCAGGCCGGCGTCAAGGTGGAGACAGCCGATCAGGCGGCGATGGCGCTCGCGCCCCTCGCGGGCAAGTACGCCTCCTGGCTGTTTGCCTTCGGCCTCTTCAACGCCTCCTTCTTCGCGGCAGCCATCCTCCCCCTCTCCACGGCCTACTATGTCTGCGAGGCCTTCGGCTGGGA
>JBGQLS010000333.1:0-7287 GCA_041500205.1 Anaeromyxobacteraceae bacterium
ATGCGACGTCGCCGAGGTAGCGGAGGAAGCCGGGGAGCCGGAAAGGCGCGGTCGTCATGAACTCCACGCGATCGACCACTGCCCCGCTCGCGACGACTGCACCGATCTCGTTCGGCCCGTAGGCGACCGACGTCCGCCCCACCGAGAGCGCCACCGACCCAAGCGCGCCCACGAGCTCCACGTTGGTCAAACCCGGTTCCGACCGCCACGGTATCGCGCGGACATGCGCATCAGCGGCGATGTGCGTTCCGTAAGCGGCTGCGGCGCCGGCCTCCGCGAAGGGATCTGAGCGCGGCGCTTCGAGCAGAAGGGGGGGAGTAGGGAAGCTCCCTGGCGCCGGTCCCGGAGGTCCTTCGTGTGCGGCGCCGCCCTGATAGCCGCCCGTGAGCTGACCGCCGAGGAGCCGGAGTCCTTCGGGAGCCTGTGCCGCACCCGACCACTCTGCCTCGAACCGCTCACGCCAGGCCTTGAGGAGCGGCACGAGGTCGGGGCGCACCGCCCGCGCGCGCTCCTCTCCGTCGGCGAGGGCGCGTCGGACGGCGAGGAGCGGGACCGCACGCTGCGCTGGCATGAAGCGATCGACGAGCCCGAGCTCCTCGAGGCGGTCCGCAGCTTTGACCGCCCAGTGGTCCGGCGGAAGGAGCGGCGAGGCGGCATCGAAGGCGAGCGCGCTGGGCGCGAGGAGCAGGGCGAGGAGGACGAAGAAGGCGGAACGCACCCGCGGAAGAGACCACGGGAGCGGACGAGGAGTCGAGCTCGAGCTGCGCTCGCCCATCCCGTTTCTTCAGGCTTGATTCCCGATCTGCCAACTGCTCAGGAGTTCCACGTCTCCAGGGGCACGCGCACATGGAGGTCAGGTCCTGGAGGTCGTCCCACCGCGGGAATGACCGGCTCGAGAAAGTCGGCGTCGCTCGAGACCGCGCGACCGGACCACCCCGCCGGGAGCTGGCGCAAGCCCGGACCGTCCGCCCTCCCCTCGAGCAAGCTGCGCTCACGGCCTCTTTCCCGTCAAGGAGGGGCGCACCGCGAACCCCTCACGCCGCGCCGCATCGTTGAGACGCTCGTCCAGACCGAGGAGTCCCAGAACCTCACCGGCCCTCCCGCCGCTCGTCGATGAGCGCCTCGACCACGCTGCGCCTTGCCCGTGGAGCGGGCTTGGGAAGCGAGCGCACCGATAGCGGCCGGCTCGCGCGGCGGAGGAGGCCCGCCCTCTCGAGTCGCGCGATGCGATCGCCGGGGCGGTCTCCCGCGTCGACCCGCTCGATGCGCGCGATCGGCTTGTCGCGGTCGAGAATCAGGACCGTCCCGCCGGCACGCACCTTCTCGAGAAAAGAGCTGAGGCGGTTCTTGAGCTCGGATATGGTAGCCTTTTCCATGAAGCCAAGTTAGCCAGATTGGCGTCTCGTGCGCTACCCGTTCTTGTTCCGTGGAGGGTATCCCCTCCCGGCGCGGCGCTCACCCGTCGAGCCCGGGAAACCTCCAGACGAGCGCGCCCGGGGCCTCGCCCTGCACACGGATATACCCACGGTGCACGCCGTGGAGATGGTGTCCCGCGCACAGGGAAAGTAGATTCGACTCACAGTCGCTGCCGCCCCGCGAGCGGTACACGATGTGGTGGGCGTGCACAGCCGCCCGGCTGCACCCGGGCACCTGGCAGAGCCCGCGATCGCGCTCCAGCACCCGCCTCTGCAGTGTGCTCCGCTCCTTCAGAAGCTCCTTCCAGGTGTCGATGAAGTGGCGCGCCGCCAGCTCCAGGCACCCTCCGGCCGGCATCCAGCACCCGGCGGCGCGAGCCCCTAAGATCGCTACGTCGCGGAAGGGGTCCGCCTCCCTTGACACAGTGGTGTCATTAGTGACACCATTTCTTCGGTGAGCAAGGGCATCGACGACCTGCTAGCCGAGATGCGGGGCAACCCAGCAGGCGTTAGCTTCGTCGACGCCTGCAAGGTGGTCACGAACTTCTTCGGTGAGCCGAGGAGTAAGGGATCGAGCCACCACGTCTGGAAGATGCCGTGGGCGGGTGACCCGCGGATCAACCTCCAGGCGGGCTCGGGCGGCAAAGCAAAGCCCTACCAGGTTCGGCAAGCTCTCCAGGCCGTCGATCGCCTGCTCCAGGAGAAGAAGCCGTGAAGAAGCTCGATGCAGTCGAGAAGTACACCTACCGTGTGATGTGGTCCGATGAGGACCAGGAACATGTGGGGCTCTGCGCCGAGTTCCCCAGCCTGAGCTGGCTGGACGCGTCGCAGGCGGGCGCCCTCCGCGGCATCGTGGACGCCGTGCGAGCGGCCGTCGAGGACATGGCCAGGGCGCACGAACCTATCCCAGAGCCGTTGGCGACCCGGCGGTACAGCGGGCAGTTCAAGGTGCGGATCCCGCCCCAGGTCCACCGCCGGCTGGCGATCGAGGCCGCCGAGTCGAAGGTGTCCCTGAACCGTCTAGTCAGCGCGAAGCTCGCTCACGGGTAGAGTGGGCGGGCCGCTCCGTGTGCGACATGCAGGCCACCGGTCGCGTGTTCCTGCAACTGTCGAGGAACCGGGAAGGGAGACCGGTGACCCGAGAGATCGGACTACAGCGATCAGTCGCAGCGGCCAACCTGAAGACGAGCAGTTCAGGCCGGGGTGGCTATTCTGGATGTGAAGGAGCGATCCCGCAGGAGCAGCTAAAGATTCGGACCGCGGTCGTGCACTGCGCCCCAGACCGAGAGCACCACCACGTCGTCGCCGTCCATCGCGTAGTAAACGTGGTTCAAGGTCTTGGGCAGCAGCACGCGACGGACCGGCACCCCGAGGTCACCCTGCTCGTACAGCTTCCCGAGCCCCGGGGCCTGGACGATACGGTCGAGCGCGGTGTTCAACTCCTGGTCGAACGCATCTGGAGCAGCGGGTCGATTCCTGCGCCACCATGTCTTCATGCGCTTGGCTTCAGACACCGCGCTCGGTGTGAAGCGGAGGCTCATCGGTGGGCGCGCAGTTCGGCCAGAGCCGTCGCCGCGTCCACGGTCTCGCCGGCCTTCATCTGCCGGATGCTCTCGCGCAGCGACTCGTGCAGGCGCTCGCGCTCCTCGTCGTCGAGGTAGTCGCCGCCGCTGACGAGCACCTCGTCCAGCGGGACGAGTTCCACCACCTCGCCCTCGGGCAGGTTCGTGGGCTCGTCCAGGACGAGCCGACCAGCCTTGACGTGTGCCTTCAGAGCGCGCATCGCGTCTGTCATTTTACTTCTTCGCCCCCACCCTGCCCATCATGACCCGCCAGGGAGCCGAGCCCACCCCGCTCCTCATCGGCCTCACGGGCGACGCCTGCCGCTGCGCCCCCGATTCCGTCCGGCCGCGAGGTCCCGCCTACACACCCCGGAGCTTCACCGTCTTGCCGCCGACGTGTGCGATCACCTCGAGCCGGCCGCCCAGCGCCTGCAGGAAGCGCCGAAGGGTAGAGAGCCGGTAGTCGTCGCGGTTCTCCAGGCGGGAGACCTCGCCCTGTGTCATCTCGGCGAGCTTCGCGGCCTCGACCTGGTTCAGACCAGCCGCCTCCCTCACCGCACGCAAGTCGCCCTCGATGATCTCCCGGTCCAGTTCGCCGACCGCCTCGCGCTCGATGCGCACGATTTCCTCTGGTGGCAGCTTGGACGAACGCCGCTTCACGTCGTCCCAGTTGTGGACTCGTCGTGCCATGGTTCCTTCTCGTTACGACGACAGTCCGTCCCCTCCAGTGCAGAGGAGTGCGGCGCCGCGAGCTCGTACCCAATTACCCTCAGCTTGACCTGCACACGCCAGCGTCGCTCAGCAGACACTTCCGGGAACGGGTTGTCCGCGACCAATATGTCGGAGCGTGACGATCGCGTCGAGCCCGGGGAAGCTCCAGGCGAGCGCGCCCGGGGCCTCGCCCTTCACGCGGACGGCGAACTTCGCGTCTCGCCACAGCCCGAGCATGCGCATGAGCATGGCGAGGTGGCCGAGCACCTCGTCCCAGCGGTCGCGGGCCTGGGCGAGGCGGCGAAGCTCGGCGTCGAGCGCCGGCGGATCGGTAGAGAGCGGACCCGGGGGCGCGGCGTAGGTCTCGACTGCCTGCAGGAAGGCCCACCGCGTCCGCCACCGACCATCTGCTCGACGGCGGCTGACCGCTCGTCGCCGGACCCACCCCCCGGTCAGCGCAGAATGGGACCACGGCGACGACGCGAAGCGCCGGCGTGTCCTCCGGCGCGTCGGGCATCTTCAGCCCTCAAGAGACCTGCTCCGAGGTCATCGAGGCGAGAAACCCAGCCCTCGACCGGCTCGAGGCTCGATCAGCTCGGCGAGCGGCACCCGAACCGCTCGGGCCACCCGCTCGAGCGTGCCCAGGCTGAGTTGATGGCGGCCCGACTCGAGGCGCGCATAGTTCGACCGCGCCATGCCGGCTGCAGCAGCCACCTCGGCCGCGCGCATACCCGCGGACTCCCTCAGCTCACGTATCCGCGCCGCGGTGCGCTCACGCCACGCCGCCCTGCCGTAGGCGGCCTCGGGCTCGTGCGCCACGGGCGCCCCAGGCACCCACTCGAGGAGAAGCCCGGGCACCCGTCGAAAGTCGGCGTCGCTAGTCACCACCGGTGCGCCCTGCTCGAGGGCGGTGCCTGCGATGAGCGCGTCCGGCGCCTTGATCCCGCCGCCGGCGCGAGCCGCCTCCGCGGCGAGCTGGGCCGCCGAATGGGTCACCGGAAACACCACCGCCTCACGGCCGAAGAGCTCGGCATAATGGGCGAGAAGACGCCGCGGAGTCGTGGGTCCGCGCGTGAGCTCGAACACCGTGACCGCCGACACCGCGAGCTCGCCGCGCACGAGCAGCTCCGCGATGCGCTCGACCGCCGGCCCGTGGCCCCGCTCGGCGTCGACGAAGACGGAGGTGTCAACGATCCTCACGCTTCCACCCTTCGGAGCGCGAGCGTTCCACCTCGGACGCATGCGCCCCTGAGCCCGGAATGCCCTTCCTCATCGCGGCGATGAGCCGCGCGACTCGCCTCTCACGCTCCTCGTCGGTCTCCCGCGCAGCTTCCCGGAGCAGCAGGGAGCGGGCGAAGGAGCTGACGCGTCGCTCGCCCCGCTTCGCGGCGGCACGATCGATGGCGGCCCGCTCCGACTCGGTGAGGCGGATGGTGAGGTCGGGAGACTTGCGGTTGGCCATGTCCTGCATTGTGCCCACAGGGCCTGACGCCGTCCAGCACGTTCCGCCCACCAGCGCCACGGCGGCTATCGTTCATGATAGCGAAGCGTGCGGCAGCGCAGACCTCGCGCACGCGGAGATTCATGGTGTGGTCGGGCGCTATCTGGTGGCCTGCTCCACGACGTCGGCATGTCCATCGCGCTGCGCGCGCTGGCCGCGCTGGTCTCGACGGCAAGCTCGACCCGAGACCCGACGACGCGTGCATCGACCGCGTGCTGGACCTGGTCCATGCCGAGGTGGGCGGCGAGGCGCACCAGCAGTGGGGGCTGCCGCAGTACCTCACGGTGCTGGCGATCCGCCACCACGACCCCGAGATCCCGGCCAGCGAGGAGTTCATCGATCTGCACGCCGTGCGCCTCGCCTCGGCCATCGAAGACCTGCGCGGCCCGTTCTCCGCCCGTGGCGCGCGGGAGGTGGTGCAGAGCGCTGCTGCGCTCCAGTTCGACCCCTTCGCGGTCCGCGCGCTCGCCTCCGAGCTGCGCGCGGCGGAGGCGCGGACGGCGGCACTGTTCGGGATCCCATCCTGAAGGCGGTACGAAAGAAGCGCCGGGTCGGCGCGCGACTACAGGCGGATTGCGCCACGCTCGGTGCCGAGGGTGACGTCCGGTCATTCGCGCTCTTCGACGGGGAGGATCTCCAGCCCCGGCACACGTCCGAAGTGCTTCCGGTTGCGCGTGAGCAGGGGCAGGCCGTGAGCTATGCACACGCCGGCGATAAGGGTGTCTGGGACGGCGATCGCCTCACCGCGGCGGGCGAGGTAGCGATTCGCGCTGGCGGCGATATCCGCGGCGCCGCGGGTCACCGGCAGAACGACAGCAGGGCCAAGAGCCGCCTGGAGGAGTTCGAGCTGGGCGACGGTCGTCCTCGGGCCGGCCGTGAGTTCGTAGAGTGTCACCGCGGTCGTGGCGAGCTCCCCCTGCCGGAGCAGGCGAGAAACGAGCTCGGTTGCGGGCGCATGGCCCTTTTCGAGGGCGTCGATCAGCACGTCGGTGTCAGCTACGACCACGGGCCCATCCCTCGCGGACTTCACGCACGTTCCCGCGCAGCTCGTCAGCCTCTCCGGACGACAGCGATCCCAACGCGGCGAGGGCCCGCTTGATCCGCGCCTCGCTCTCTCTAGGCGCCGAGCGGGTCGTGACCGCCAGCCGCCGCAGGTATGTGGACAGCGGAACGCCCTCGGCTTTGGCACGCGCGCGTGCGATGGCAAGTTCATCCGTCGTGAAGCGAACCCGGATCATTTCTTCGCGGAGCTTCGTCCTTCGCATGGTCTCGCATTGTAGACCTAAAAGGCCTACGTCACAACCATGCACCGTTCGAGGCCGCGCGTCGGCCGGGCGCCTGGCAGAGCCCGCGATCGCGGCGGTCACCCGGCGGTACTGGATCTCAAGACCGCTGCAGAGTGGATCTCAGGCTGGCCGCCGCCAAAGCCCCTACCAGATCACCTCGACGCCGCCCCACTCCGCGATCGCGCGGTCCGCGGTCACGAGTGGCAGGTCGAGGCGCAGGGCGCTCGCGACGATCACGCGGTCGGACATCAGATCGCCCACGATCTCGATCGACCCGACGAGCGACGGCCTCGTCCTGCCGGGAGCCGCCGCCTTCTCCTCGAGCTCGGCGAGCTTGTCGGGAGCGACGAGATAGGCCGCGACCTGCTCCCCGACGGTGATCGCGATCTTTCCGCCCGGCGCCCGCTCGAGGTGGTCCACGAGCGGGCAGAGCTCCTGCCGGACGCGCGAGATCGGGAGCTTCGCGGGAGTGAGGTTGAATTCCCGCGGGCCTGGCATTGGTGTCCAGGATGTACATGCTGACGGGGCAAGACGTGACTCACTGCCGCCGTGAAAGCCGAGCCCCCTCCGCGGAGCGGGTGCGCGCCTCCCTCTCGGCGGTGGGACCCTGCGGGCCTTGTTACCCTTGCGGGCCCATGCCGCCCTTCGAGGCGCCGCCGCTACAGGCTGCGACGAGCACGATCGACGCCACTCTTGTCGCGAGCTTGCGGCTCCTCATGGTGTCCTTCGATGGAGGCCGGTCGCATCAAGGCCAAGCGCCCGATCGCCTTCCGCGATCTCGTCCGCGCCGTCCGGCCCCACTACCGCCGGGC
>JBGQLS010000334.1:0-7258 GCA_041500205.1 Anaeromyxobacteraceae bacterium
CCCGTGAGCACCCACGGCGCGCTGACGACGCGCACGCCCATCAGGCGGCACCGCCCAGCCTCTGGTAGGCCATGTTCCGGCGGCTCGGCTTGAAGCCCGCGCCGCGGATGTGCCGCTCGACCTCCTCGGAGTCCATGCTGAACGTGGTGCCCGCGGCCGAGACGACGTTCTCCTCGATCATCACCGACCCGAAGTCGTTGCAGCCCATGTGAAGAGCTGCCTGGGCCACGCCGCCGCCCATGGTCACCCAGGACGCCTGGAGGTTCGGGACGTTGTCGAGGACCAGGCGGGAGAGCGCGTTCACGCGAAGGTAGGCGTGCGCGGTGTTGTCGCCGGGCTCGAGCCTGGTGTGCTCGGGCTGGAAGGTCCAGCAGATGAAGGCGGTGAAGCCGTTCGTCTCGTCCTGCAGTTCGCGCAACCGCATGAGGTGAGCAGCGCGGTGCTTGGGCTCCTCCCCCACGCCGAACATGAGGGTGGCGGTGGAGCGCAGGCCCCTCATGTGCGCCGCCTTCATCACCATCAGCCACTCGTCGGTGGAACACTTGAGCGGCGCGATGCGCCGGCGTACCTCGTCGTCGAGGATCTCCGCGCCACCTCCCGGGATGGAGTCGAGGCCGGCCGCGATGAGCCGCGACAGCGTCTCGTCGAGGGACAGCCCGCTCGTACGCGCGATGTGCCAGATCTCCTCGGGCGAGAGCGCGTGCAGGTTGATCTTCGGGTAGCTCGATTTCACCCAGCGGAAGAGGTCCTCGTACCATTCGACGCCCAGGTCGGGGTGGAGCCCGCCCTGCAGGAGTATCTCGATCCCACCCAGCGCGATGGTCTCCTCGATCTTCTGGGCGAGCTGCTCGCGCGAGAGGACGTACGCCTCCTTGTGGCCGCGCGGCCGGTAGAAGGCGCAGAAGTGGCACGCGGTGGTGCAGACGTTCGTGTAGTTCACGTTGCGCGAGACGATGTAGGTGACGACGCCGTCCGGGTGGAGGGCCCGCCGGCGCGCGTCGGCGGCGAGCCCGAGCTCGAGCAGCGGCGCCTTCTCGTCGAGCAGCTCCGCCTCGTCGAAGTCGAGCCGCTCGCCGTCCGCGCCCTTCTGGAGCGCGGCGTCGAGCGAGACGTGGCGGCGCGCGCGCACCGTCTTGACGAGGTCGTCGGCGAAGCGGAGCCGTGTCTCCGGAGCGAAGCCCAGACTCGCCGCGCGGCCCAGGAAGGCCTCCAGCCCCTGCAGCTCGTAGGGCCCGAGCCCGTAGCGAATGCGGTGCGTGAGATAGCGCCGGTAGCGCTCCGGGTCTCCGCCCCTCTCCTTCGCGAACCCCTGCGCGATCTCGGTGCGCATCCCGAGCCCCTCGCGGGCGGCACGGGTTATCTCGGCCACGTCCTCGGGCGTGAGCGCGCCCGGGCGGGCAGCCCAGACGGCGTACACCATGGGAAGCTGGGTGAGGTGGGTCCACTCGCGGCCCAGGTCGAGGAGCTGGTTGGCCGACACGTCGAAGGAGCGGTCGCCGATGACGAGGGCGCCCTTGGTGCCCCGGGCCGCGGCGAGGCCGTCGGCGGCCGGCATGGGCGTGAACTTGGGGCGAATCCCGCGCTCGGCGAGGACGATCTTGGCCAGGATCTGCGAGGTGCGCGAGGCCGTGTCGAGGAAGACCTCGTCCCAGACCACCGGCGACTGCTCGCCCACCAGGATGACCGTCGTGACCGGTCCGTCCGACCCGATGGCGATGCCTGGCACCACCTCGTAATCCTGCCCGCCCAGGGCGCCCACCGGCAGGAGCGCGACCTCGACCTCGCCGCGCTCCAGCATGTTGGCGCACATGGACGGCTCGGCCAGGACGAGCTCGAGGCGTTTCGACCCTGCCAGCGCGGCGGTGAGGGGCCGAGCGTTGAGGAAGGAGACGGCGGCGGCGCGGAGCTTGGGCATGGGGGGTCCTCGTCGCTACGGCGATCGGCCGCTGCGCCATCCTGAGAGTCTGTGGTTTCCGCTCCTCCTCATGCGGTCACCTGCAGCTTCACCGCGGGCGGCGGCGCCTCGGCGTGGACGCGCAGCACCTTGTACAGGCTGTCGCGCTCGGCTGGGACGCGGCCGGCGCAGCGAATGAGCCGGTGGAGCTGCGTTTCGGACAGCGCCTGGGGGGTCTGCGCCCCGGCCATGTGATAGATGCGCTCCTCGAGCACCGTGCCGTCGAGGTCGTCGACGCCGAAGCTGAGCGCCGTCTGGGCGAGGCGCTCGCCCAGCATCACCCAGTAGGCCTTCAGGTGATCGAAGTTGTCGAGGTAGAGGCGCGCCGCCGCGTAGGTGCGCAGGCCGTCGTAGCCGGTCGGCTTGGGGAACGCCTTGCCCATCATGTTGTGCTCGGGGTGGAACGCGAGCGGGATGAACACCTGGAACCCGCCCGTCTCGTCCTGCAGCCCGCGAAGGCGCGCCATGTGGTCGACGCGCTCGGCCAGTGTCTCGATGGTGCCGTAGAGCATGGTCGCGTTCGTCTTCATACCGAGCCGGTGCGCCACCCGGTGCACCTCCAGCCACTGCTCGGCGGTGGCCTTGTCGTCGCAGATCTTGCGGCGGACGCGGGGAGCGAAGATCTCGGCGCCGCCGCCGGGAAGCGTGTCGACGCCCGCCGCCCGGAGCTCCGTCAGGACCTGCTGGTACGACTTCCCGAACTTCTCGGCGAAGAAGTGGATCTCGACCGCCGTGTAGCCCTTGATCTTGAGCTCGGGCCAGGCGGCCCGGATCCGGCGCGGGACCTCCAGGTAGAACTCCCAGCCGAGGTCGGGGTGGAGCCCGTTCACGATGTGCACCTCGGTGATGCCGAGGTCGCGCTTCGAGAGGACGTGACCGACCGCCTCGTCGAGCGACATCGTGTACCCCTCGCTGGCGGCCTTGTCGTCCGGCCGCGCGAAGGAGCAGAACTTGCACGAGGCCACGCAGACGTTGGTGAAGTTGAGGTGCACGTTCTTGTTGTAGAAGGCGAGGTCGCCGTGGCGCGCCTCGCGGACGTGGTTGGCGAGCGCGCCCACCGCAGCGAGATCGCTTGCCTCCAGGAGGCGGAGCGCGTCCTCGTCGGAGAGCCGCTCCCGAGCGAGCACCTTGTCGCGAATCCGGCCCAGGCCGGCGCGCTCCAGGGCGCGTTGCGCGAGGCTCGAGAGCGTGGTCGCCATCAGTCAGTCCTCCACCGGTTCGGCGCGCGAGCGGGGCGCGAGCCCTTCCCAGCGGCGCATCAGTTCGTTCGGGATGCCCAGGCGATCGAGGAGCCGCGCCACCACCGTGTCCACCAGCTGTCCGATGTCCTTCGGGTTCGAGTAGAAGCTGGGCGAGGCCGGCATGACGAAGGCCCCCGCCTCGATGACCTGCGCCATCGCCCGCGCGTGCACGAGCGAGATGGGCGTCTCGCGCAGGCACAGGATGAGGCGCCTCTTCTCCTTCAGCATGACGTCGGCCGCCCGGCCGACGAGGTCCAGCGAGACGCCGTAGGCGATACGCGCCATGGCGCCGGCCGAGCAGGGCACCACCACCATCCCGTCGTACTGGGCGCTCCCCGAGGCGAAGGGCGCCGTGAAGTCGCGGTTCTTCCAGATGGTGAATGGGTAAGCCGGCTCCGCGCCGATCTCCTGCTTCCACACCTGCTTCCCCGTCTCCGTGAAGACGAGGTCCACCGCGACTCCGTGCGCCTTCCCCTCGGTGGCGAGGAAGTCGAGGAGCCGCTTGGCGTAGGGGGCGCCGGACGCGCCCGAGACGGCGACGACGAGCTTCATCGCTGCTTGCCCACAGGCGGGGGACGAGCCCCCGCGCTACGGTCCATTTCACCTGCAGGCGGGTACCCGCCCTCGCCCTGGTCCGCCCTGTGCGCCACGACGAGGCCGCACACGCCGGGGAAGAGCGTCTCTCCCGTCACGTCGCGAAAACCGGCCCGGCGGCACGCCTCCTCGAATTCGGGACGCGAGGCGAAACGCTCCATCGAGGCGACGAGATAGCGGTAGGCCTCCGGATCGGGCGAGAGCATCCGTCCCAGCACGGGCAGCGCCAACCGGTTGTATGCGCCGTGCACCAGGCGCGAGCCGTGCGACTCGGAGCGGAAGAACTCGAGGACTCCCAGCCTGCCGCCGGGCCGGAGCACGCGGGCGAGCTCGGCGATGCCGCGGTCGAGCGCGTCGAGGTTGCGCACGCCGAAGGCCACCGTGACGGCGTCGAAGCTGTGGTCGGGGAAGGGCAGGGCGAGCGCGTCCGCCTGCGCCGCGGGGAGGCCGGTCTTCCTCGCGCCGCGCGCCAGCATGGGGAGCGAGAAGTCCGCGCCGATGACGCGGGCCCGGGGCTGCTGGCGGAGCGCCTCCGCCGAGACGTCCATCGTCCCGGCGCACAGGTCGAGGAGCTTCTCCCCGCCCCGGAGCTCGAGGCTGCGGACGAGCCGGCGGCGCCAGCGCTGGTCCACGCTGAGCGTCATCACGCGGTTCAGGAGATCGTAGGACGGCGCGATGCGGTCGAACATCGCCCGCACCGCCTGGCCTCGGTTCGCCTCTCCGGGGAGCGGGACGTGGGACATCTAGGCGGCCCCTTTCCGCGGGGTCCAGCTCGCCGCCGGAGGTGGCGCTATCCTGGGCCGCCGCGGAGGGGGCGCCTCCGGCACGAGGCGCTGGTAGAGCACGTCCATCCGGGCGAGCACCTCCGGAGGGTGGACGCACGGCTCCGGCCATTCCCGGCCGCCCTCCTCCGCCCACTTCCGCGTCGCGTCCACGCCCATCTTGGCGCCCAGGGCGAAGGCCGGCGCGGCGTGGTCGAGCACGTCCACCGGCCCCTCGACCACCACCAGGTCGCGGCGTGCGTCCACGTTGGCGAAGGCCCGCCAGGCACACTGAGAGTGGTCTTGGACGTCCACGTCCTCGTCGAAGACGACGAGCGTCTTCGTGTTCGCCATCTGCCCCGAGCCCCACAGCCCGTGCATGAGCTTCTTCGCGTGGCCGGGGAACTCCTTCCGGATGGCGACGAAGCAGAGGTTGTGGAAGACGCCCTCCGCCGGGAAGGACATGTCCACCACCTCGGGAAAGACGGTCTGCAGGAGCGGCAGGAAGAGGCGCTCGGTGGCCTTCCCCAGCCAGAGGTCCTCCATGGGCGGCGGGCCGACGACGGTCGCGGGGTAGACCGCGTCGCGGCGGCGCGTGATGCAGCTGACCTCCAGCACCGGGTAGTCGTCCGCGAGCGAGTAGTAGCCCGTGTGATCGCCGAAGGGCCCCTCGCGGACGAGCGGCGCGGCCGGGTCCACGAAGCCCTCGATGACGAGGTCGGCCTCGGCCGGCACCTCCAGGTCGTGCGTGACGCACTTCACGAGTGGTACGCCTTCCTTCCGCAGGAAGCCGGCGAAGAGGTACTCGTCGATGCCGGGAGGCAGGGGAGCTGACGCGCAGTAGGTGAGGGCGGGGTCGCCGCCGAGCGCGATGGCGACCGGCATGCGCTCCCCCCGCTTCTTGTAAACCCGGAAGTGAGCGGTGGCGGTCTTGTGGAGCTGCCAGTGCATGGCGAGCTGCCTCGGCCCGAGGACCTGGAGGCGGTACATGCCGACGTTGCGCAGCCCGGTCTCCGGGTCGCGCGTCACCACCTGCGGCAGCGTGATGAAAGGGCCGCCGTCGTGCGGCCAGGTGGTGAGCACCGGCAGGGAGCGCAGGTCGGGCTCTCTCTCCACCACCTCCCGCACCGGTCCATCGCCGACGTGCTTCGGCGTGTAGCTGGCGAGCTTGCCGAGCTTCGGCAGCATCTTGAGCTTGTCCCAGAAGCTCACGGGAGGCGCGAGGTGGAGCAGCTCGCGAAGCTCCTTCGCCGGCTCTTCGAGATCGTCGCAGGAGAGGGCCCAGGCGGTGCGCCGCTGGGTCCCGAAGAGGTTCATCGCGACGGGTAGGCGCGCCGGGGAGCGGGGATTCTCGAACAGCAGGGCAGGCCCTTCCTGCTTCGCGGCCCGGTCCGCCAGCGCTGCCATCTCGAGGTCCGGATCGACCGGATCGGCGACGCGCACCAGCTCGCCGGCGCGCTCGAGTCGTTCGAGGAAGCTCCGCAGCGAGCGATAGGGCATGAGGCGGACTTATTTACTCCTGTCCCACTCTTGTTTCAATGATCGTTGAAATGATATGAGGGGCGCCCCATGACACGCATCACGACAAATACCGTCCGCGTGGCGCACAGCCCCGACTCCGACGATGCCTTCATGTTCTACGGCCTCGCTTCCGGCGCGGTCAGGGCCGAGGGCCTCGAGTTCGTCCACGAGCTGCGCGACATCGAGACTCTGAACAAGGCGGCCGTCGAGGGTCTCTACGAGGTCACGGCCTTGAGCGTGCACGCCTACGCCTATCTCCAGGACAGATACCTGCTCCTCGACTCGGGCGCGTCGTTCGGCGACGGCTACGGGCCGACCGTGGTGGTTCCCGAGGGGTCGCCCGTCCGCTCGATGGACGAGCTCCAGGGCAAGCGGATCGCCATCCCGGGCAAGTGGACCAGCGCGGCGCTCACCCTCTCGCTGCGCCTGCCGTTGCACACGCCCGTCATCATGGATTTCAAGCAGGTGGGCGAGGCGGCCAAGCGGGGCGAGGTCGAGGCCGGGCTCGTCATCCACGAGGGTCAGCTGACCGCCGCCGACGAGGGCCTGCGGGTGGTCGAGGACCTCGGCGCATGGTGGAAGGGACGCACCGGACTCCCACTCCCGCTCGGGATGAACGGCGTGAAGAGTGACCTCCCCGAGCCGCTGCGTGCCCAGCTCGCGCGCGCCGTCGCCGAGAGCGTCGCCTACGGGCTCGACCACCGGCAGCAGGCGCTCGACCACGCGATGACCTACGCGCGCGGCCTCGACCGGGGGAAGGCGGACACCTTCGTCGGCATGTACGTGAACGGATGGACGCGCAGCGTCGGCGAGAAGGGCCGCCAGGCGGTCGCGTTGTTCCTCGCCGAGGCGGCAGATCACGGCCTCGTCCCGCGCGTGCAGCCTCGGTACCAGGAGTACTGAGTAGCCGGGGGCGAAGGCCGCCCCCGCCCCGACGGCAAAGCCGTCGGGGCCCCACCCGGGCCCCTGCGACCGCAGCTGATTTTTCGACAGGTCTTGAGTACCCGGGGCTCGCGCCGCCCCGCCCCGCCGCAGAGCCGTCGGGGCCCCACCCGTGGCTAAGAAGCCAAAGGGGTTTTCGATAGGTCTTGAGTCGCCGGGGGCGAAGGCCGTTTTCGCTCCGCCGGGCAAAGCCCATCGGGGCCTCACCCCGGCCACGCCGCAGAGCGATCACATTTTTCGAGAGG
>JBGQLS010000335.1:0-7253 GCA_041500205.1 Anaeromyxobacteraceae bacterium
CACCACGAGAAGCAGTACGGTGGACGCCCATGACACGCGTCGCGGTCACCGGCGCCAACGGGCTGCTCGGCGGCGAGGCCGTCGCGCAGCTCGCCGGGCGTCACGAGGTCCTCGCGCTGGGGCGTGGACCGTGCCGGCTGCCTCCGGGCGCCTACCGCTGGGCTGAGGCGGACCTCGGCGACGGCCACTCGGTCGAGGCCGCGCTGCGCGGCTTCCGCGCCGAGGCGGTACTGCACGCGGGCGCGGCCACCGACGTGGACGGCTGTGAGCGCGATCCGGACCTGGCGTGGCGCGCGAACGTGGGCGGGTCCGAGCAGGTCGCGCGGGCGTGCCGGGCGCTCGGCGCCAGACTGGTCGCGGTCTCCACCGACTACGTCTTCGACGGCGAGGACGGGCCGTACTCCGAGGACGACGTGCCCAACCCGCGCGGCGTCTATGCGCGCAGCAAGCGCTGCGGCGAGGAGGCCGCGCTGCTCCTCGCGGCCGATTGCGTCGTGGCGCGCGTCGCGGTGGTCTACAGCGGCCGGCCCGGAGCCAAGGCGACGTTCGCCACCCAGGTCGTCGAGAAGCTCCCTCTGCGCGGCGAGCCGGTGAAGGCCTTCTCCGATCAGTATCGTCTCGACCACCCTGGCCGCGAGCGGTGCCGCCATGTGCGCCGAGCTGCTGCTCGAGACCGACTATCGCGGGGTGCTGCACGTGAGCGACGCAACGGTGCTCGACAGGGTGGAGTTCGCCCACAGGCTTGCCCAACGCTTCGGACTGGCTGGCGAGATCCTTCCCGTCAGGACCGCCGACGTGAAGCTCCTCGCCCCGCGGCCGCTGCGAGGCGGGCTCGACGTAGCCCGGGCAACCGCACTGCTGCGCAACAAGCCCCTGCCTCTCGAGGAAGCGCTCGATCGCTTCCACGCGGAATGGCAGCGGCGTGGCGTGAGGTGATGACGGCGTCTACGACATGGCGCGCAACGAGGCGTACGTCAGCGTCGGATGCGACCACGACACACCCGCGTTCGCGGTCGCGTCTATCCGACGCTGGTGGATGACGATGGGCCGACGCGCGTACCCGGAGGCCGACGAGCTCTTCATCACGGCTGATGCTGGCGGGGGCAACGGCTATCGAGAACGTGCATGGAAGGTCGAGCTTCAAAGGCTCGCCGACCAGCTCGGGATCCTCATCCGCGTCTCCCACTTCCCTCCCGGCACCAGCAAGTGGAACAAGATCGAGCATCGACTCTTCTGCCACATCACGCAGAACTGGCGCGGGAAGCCTCTGCGAACATTCGAGACCGTCGTGGAGCTAATCGGGCACACCCGACTTCTGCGGGGCTGCGCGTCACTGCAAGCTCGACACGACTGCGCAGATGAAGGCTCTCGCGATCTACAGGCACCCGTTTCACTGGGAATGGAATCAGGAGCTGCATCCCCGTCCAAGTTGAGTGCAAGCGAGCGCTCCCGACGTTCTGTAGCGCAAGATGCGCGGCATGCGGAGCGGACGCTCAGGGCAGGTTGCGCCGGGCAGCGACTGCGCGCAGAAGAGGCAGCAGAGCCGGCAGATCCTCTCGCACCGTCTGCCAGAGGATCTTCATTTCAACCCCAAAGTACTCATGTGCGACCTTGTTTCGCATTCCGCGGATTTCGGCCCACGGCACCTCTGGTGCAGCGCGCGTCACCATGTCCGGGATGTGCCCCGCCGCCTCGCCCATGATGACGATCGCGTAGCTGACTGCATCCACAGTGCGCGGCTCGGCGGCGAACTCCTCGAACGTGAGCGCCTCGGTGTAGCGGAGCGCGCGTTCCGCGGCTTCGATGATGTCGTTGACGCGGACCCGCCACTCCCTAGGCGGCACGAACGGCCTCTCCGAAGATCCGCTCGCGGAACTCCTTGCGAATCATCCCAGGCGTGGCGAGGTCGACCGAGCAGCCCAGCAATTCCCCGAGTCGGCGCTCTACGCTGCCGAGCCCGATGTAGCCGATAGGCCGGTCGAACTCTGCGATGAGGTCGACGTCGCTGCCTGGCCGCGCCTCGTCCCGGGCGACGGAGCCGAACACGAGGAGCGAAGTGACGCCCATTCTGCGGAGATCGTCCGCATGCTCGGACAGGATCCGGATGACTTCGCTGCGCTGCACGAGCCAATCATAGGCCGCGCCGGCAGCGCTTGGAAGCGGCGAGCTGCGGCTCTCCTGCAGCTATGGTCGATGTTCGCTCTCCGGCCGGCATCAAGCACCCGGCAGCGGCGCGGGCCGCCCTGATGAGGTCCCCAAGGAGCCCCACCATCCGGCCCGGCACGCGGGCGCGGAACTCGCCGCGTTCACACATCTGCGTCTTCTCGGCAGCCTGCGCCTCCCGCCGTAGCTCGACGCAGGTGGCCTGTTCCGCGCGGGCGATCCAGCGGGCCAGGCGGTACTCCCTCTCCCCCAGCGGGACCCAGCGAGGGAAAGGGCGGGGTGAGGGCCCCAGGAGCGGCCGGCCGCGCAGCTCGCGCGCGAGCCGCACCAGTCCCTGCGCGACGCTCCCGCCGATGCCGAGCCGCTCGCGCGCGTAGTCGCGGACGTTCGAGAAGCCGAGCCGCAGCACGCGGTCGTCCTCCGCGAGCCTGGAGAGCGCCTCGCCCAGCGCCAGGTCGAGCGCGGCATGCCCGCGCACCACGCTCGTGAGCAGCCCGTCGATGAGGATCCCAGCCTCGTCCCGGCACCCCCCCCCGGCGCTCGTCGGACCGCGGGGGCCGCAGGGTGAACGTGCGCGCCGCGATGGCCTGGACCGCGCCGTCGCAGGGCAGCGCCTCGGAGCACGGGGCGAAGGAGCTGATGCTCGCCGGCATGCTGAACATAATGTCAGTATAGAGCGCCGCCGCCACGGTCCGGGTGGGGCGTCCCGCGGTCCACCTGCGGTCCACGCCGCGGACTTTCCCCTGTGCCGTGCGCCGTCGCTCACTGGGGGGTTCACCGCGATCACCGCCAGTCAGTCGCCGGCGGCAGCGGCGAGCAGACGCTCGACCTCTTGCTTGAGTGCAGGCAGGTCCAACGCCACGACGTTCCAGACCTGGATGAAGTCAACCTGGAAGTAACCGTGGATGAGCTGGTTGCGCATCGCGGCTGCCTGGCGCCACGGCAGCTCCGGATGAGATGCCTTGAACTCATTCGACAACCGGGAGAGTGCCTCACCGACGATTTCCACATGCTTCAAGCACCAGACGCGAACGAGCTCGTCGCGGTCGAAGGACTCCCTTCCGGCGGAGGTGTGGCGCTCGATGGCGGCTATGGCTTCGAGGATGTCTCGGAGCCGCTCAACGTCCCGCCTCACAATTCGATCGCTTCGCGGAAAATGGCTGCGCGGAAGTCGGGCCGAAGGCCAGCTTCGCTGAGCACGTCCACGGGGCAGCCGAGGATTTCCTCGAGATCGGCCTTGAGCCCGCCGAGATCGAGCAGACTGCGGTCGGCGTCGAAGCGTGCGATGACATCGACGTCGCTCGCGTCGCCCGACGATTCCCTGGCTACCGAACCGAACACCCGAAGGTGGTGAGCTCCCCACCTCGCTGCAGTGGCGAGGAGCACAGGGCGACGGCGGCGCAAGTCTTCGATCGTGATACGCACGGCAACGCTCCCTTTCCTGAGTCTAGGATAGCATTGCCGATTCGGCGAGGCACCCTTCCAGGCATTGGGAGTCGCGGTGGTGGATGTGATCTTGTCCGCCTGGAAGAGCGGCGCCCCGCGCATCGCCCGGCGCGCCATCGCAAGCAGCGTGTCCGCGTTGGGCACTCCGAGCGCGACGATCGGCACGATGAGGGCGACGGCGGCGGTTGGCTTGAGGCTGCTGCGGATCGCCTTTCGGTCCTGGAGACGTCGCGCGCCCACATCATGGTGCGCGTTCAGTCGCTCAGGCGCGGCACCGAGAACGAGGCGATGGAACTTGTCAACGAGGCGAGGCGAAACGGGCACGAGGGCGCGGTGATCTGTGCGGTCCTCGATTGCGACGTTGTGATCATCTACGGAGCGGCTCCCATGCCGCGGCGCTCACCCGACGAGTCCGGGGAAGCTCCAGGCGAGCGCGCCCGGGCCTCGCCCTTCACGCGGATGTACCCACGGTGCACGCCGTGGAGGTGGTGTCCCGCGCACAGGGAAAGGAGGTTCGACTCACGGTCGCTGCCGCCCCGCGAGCGGTACACGATGTGGTGCGCGTGCGCCGCCGCCCGGCTGCACCCGGGCGCCTGGCAGAGCCCGCGCTCGCGCTCCAGGACCCGCCGCTGCAGCGTGCTCCGCTCCTTCAGGGGCTCCTTCCAGGTGTCGATGAAGTGGCGCGCTGCCAGCTCCAGGCACTCTCCGGCCGGCATCCAGCGCCCGGCGGCGGCGCGGGCCGCCCCGATGAGGTCTCCAAGGAGCCCCACCATCCCGGCCCGGCACGCGGGCGCGGAACTCGCCGCGTTCACACATCTGCGTCCTCTCGGTGGCATGCGCCCCACGCCGTAGCTCGACGCCTCGAACCGCTCACGCCAGGCCTTGACGAGCGACACGAGATCCGGGCGCACCGCCCGCGCGCGCTCCTCTCCCTCGGCGAGGGCGCGTCGGACGGCGAGGAGCGGGACCGCACGCTGCGCCGGCATGAAGCGATCGACGAGCCCGAGCTCCTCGAGGCGGTCCGCAGCTTTGACCGCCCAGTGGTCCGGCGGAAGGAGCGGCGAGGCGGCATCGAAGGCGAGCGCGCTGGGTGCGAGGAGCAGGGTCAGGAGGACGAAGAAGACGAAACGCACCCGCGGAAGAGAACACGGGATCGGACGAGGAGTCGAGCCGCGCTCGCCCCTCCCGCTTCTTCAGGCTTGATTCCGGTGGCGCTACGGAGATGCTCCTGGCGCACCCGCCAAGCCCTGTGAGCCGGAGAGCCCGGTCGGGCCGGGTGGGTCACACCCTGGGTCCCGTCTCCTGGGTTGGCCGCGTCACAGCAGGAAGGGCGCCTCGAGGCACAGAATCAATCCCTGCCTCACGGGCGCTCGAACCCGGGTTCGCGCAGGAGCGCCTTGTCGAAGGTCGCGACGACCCGGCAGCCAGCGTCGCGCGCGATTTCACCGATGACGTAGTCGGGGAAGCCTCCGCGCCCGTCGCCGTACGCGGCGAGCGCCCGCTCCAGGAGGTCCGCGTTGCCGATCGCCAGGTGCTTCACGGAGAGCAGGGAACGGAGCGTTTCCGCGAGCTCGGCACGCCCGAGGCCATAGGCGCGTTCGAGGACCCAGGCTAGCTCGCACACCACGACGTCGGAGACGAAGAGCTTCTCGTCGCGCTCGATGGCGCGCCGAACGACGCCCTTGGCACGAACGGCCTGCTCGGCGTCATCCTCGACGAGAAAACGCACGAGGACATTCGTGTCGAGGCCGATCACCGGCCCGCGGCTCCATCGGCGATGGCCTTGTCCATGTCCTCCAGCGTGACGCCGCGTTTCCGTGGCTTGATGACGCCAAAGAGATCCATGAGGCTCGCCGTCTCCGCCTCGACGAGGATCGTCCCGTCGGGCTTCTCGCGAAAGGCGACCCGGTCGCCCGGCTTCACGCCGAGCCGTTCCCGGATCCGCCTGGGGAGAGTGATCTGGCCTTTCGAGGTCAGGGTGGCAATGGGCATGTCCTCGCTCCGCCTCGCTCGGGGTGTTCGTTCCTTACCGATGGTAAGGCGAGTGAGGTCACGTTGCAACCCGGCCTGGTGAACGCCCGTGATCTTGGTGCACCAACCTTGGAGGAGGATGGAGGGAGGGCAGTCGCGTTCCTGGGGGCCTAGCGACGACGGCACCAACGCGCGTGCGGCGAGCGCCAGGAAAGAAGCGGCTACGGCGCTCACCCCAGAGCCCATCTGCGAAGCGACTCGCATGCCGCGACGCTCACCCGACGACCCCGGGGAAGCTCCAGGCGAGCGCGCCCGGGGCCTCGCTCTTCACGCGGATGTACCCACGGTGCACGCCGTGGAGGTGGTGTCCCGCGCACAGGGAAAGGAAGAGCTGATCCTCAGGGCGCTTGCCGGGCTCCGGCTCGGGCGCGGGGTGGGCGCCCAGGTACTCCTGACAAATGACCTCGAGCCGGTCCCAGACCGGAGCGGCCGCCCCGAGGAGCGTGCCGGCGAGCGCGAGCGCCTCGTCGAGGATGGTGTGCCCCTCGGCCGAGAGCTCGAAGTCGACCCGCTCCCAAGGCTCGCCTTCCTCCACCGGCTCGGCCTCTGCTGGCTCGGCGCCGGCCTCGCGGACGGCCTTCTCGAGCTGGCGCACGGTGGAACCCCGAGCCCGCTCCACCCAGCCGCGTTCCTCCTCGCCGTGCGCGACCGGCAGCACGGTCTGGGCCTGTCGGACCGTGATCTCACCGCTGCGCACGGCGGTGCCCAGGAGCGGCCGGCCGCGCAGCTCGCGCGCGAGCCGCACCAGTCCCTGCGCCACGCTCCCGCCGATACCGAGCCGCTCGCGCCCGCGTAGCCAGCGCCACATCCAGGGCGTCCAATCAACACCCGGTGCCGGCGCCCGCCCCCAGTCCCGAGCTAGAAGAACACCCGCCCCCCCACCTCGATCTCGCTCCGGCTCCATCCGTTCCTGCCTTGCTCGTACGAGCCCCGCACGTTCAGCGATCCCCGCCCGAAGCGGAGCTCCGCCTCACCGCTCGCGCCCACGCTCCGGCCTCCCCCACCGGCGGGCGAATAGAGGTTGTCAATGAAGCGCTCCTGCACCCAGCCGACCGCCGAGAGCCGCAGGCGCGCATCGAACGGATCTGCCGACGCGATGAGCCGGAAGGCTCGTCCGTTCCCGCCCAGGGGATCGCCAAGCGGCGTCTCCCCCGTGGCCCAGCCGCCAACGTACCGTCCGTGAGAGTACCAAGGAAAGGGGTCGTGGTGCTTGAGCGCCCCTCTGCCGAAGTAGGCAAACTCGAAGCCGGCCGAAACGGGCAGCGCAGGCAGCATGGGCGCGCTGAGCCCGGCAACGAGGCCAGGCCACCCGGCGGCGGCGCCCGGCTCGTCGTCCGTGCCCCACTCCAGCTTTGCCGTGAGCGGCAGGAGCACCTCGGTCGGCAACCGAAACCGGATACTCACTGAATACACATTGTTCCCAGTGACGTTCTTGATTCCGAAGAGGTCAAGGGCTGCGTCCGATGCGGAGATCCCTTCCCAGAGCGTCCCGCCGAACATGAAGCCGCGAATGGCTGCCAGCGTGAGACGCGGGTGAGGTCGCAACTGCAGCTGGAACTCCCACAGCAGTGGGTGATAGGGATGCCGAGGCTCCGAGAAACGTTCAAGCGCTG
>JBGQLS010000336.1:0-7235 GCA_041500205.1 Anaeromyxobacteraceae bacterium
AAGGTCGTCGTGGCGCCGGGCGTCGGAGTCGGCTTCGGCGCCGGAGTCGGGGCCAGAGTCGGAGCCGGAGTCGGGGTCGGGGTCGGCGGGACCGTCGTCGTGCCCCCGTCCTGCCCAGCGTCAGCGACGTCACCGACCGTCACGGCCGCGGTCGCCTGGGAGCTGCCGTCGGCGGAACTGGTGGCTACGACGTGGTACGTGCCAGGGCGACTCGAAGCCGTGTAGCGTCCTTCAGAGTCGATGCTGCCGCCCTCCGGCTCGGCGATGTTCCAGGTCACCGTCGAATCGGCCGTCCCGGACGCCGTCGCGACGAAGCTCACAGATGCGCCGGGCTGGATCTGGGCACTCTCGGGTTGAACGGTCACCAAGACAGTCTGCGCGGCCGGACCCGAGCCATCGGTGGTCCTGGTGAGCACGCCTTGCCCGCATGCCACCAAGGACAGGAGCGCGGTAGATACGGTCACGAGCCAGCGGTTGGGGAGGATCATTCCGAAGCGCCCTTGGATCGAGGCGCGTCGCAATCTCGCGCCTGCGTCGAAAAATCACGCAGGCTATGTCGCGTGACCGTGGGACAACACAGCCACGGAACCATCGACGTACGTACTGAATAAAGGCTCGCTGTGGGCGCGGGTCGGGGGGGTATGAGCACACCCCCGCGCCCGCGCCATCGTGACCGAGGTCAAGCGCGCTAGGCCGAGAGGTTACAGATCAGCTCGCGCGCCGAAGGACGACGGTGGACAGCGACTCGCCGCACGGGAGCCTCGCCCCGACACGGCGAAGCTCACTCCAGGCAGTGCGCAGCTGGTCTATTCTGTCCGGCGGCGGAAACGTAGCGGCAAGGCGACCGCTGTCACAGGTTGTCGTACCAACCGGTGATCGTGACCACGTCCAGCAGGCCTTGGTCCCGCCGCTCCTTCAGCCCGTCGATGAGTGCCTGGAACTGGGCGGTGGAGAACTGCAGCCCACCTTCCGGCGGCTCCTCCACGAGGATGTGCCCGTACACGTGGATCGACGACGCTCGCGCGACGGCGTTGTCCACCAGCGCGAGCACCCCGCTGGCGGTGGAGGCGGAGGTCAGCGTGTACGCCGGGATGTGGTACGGATCGTTCAGGCCGTTGATGGTGGGCCAGCTGTAGTCAAGCGGATCCACGTTCACGGTCCGCGCCGTCTTGAACCCGAGGCGCTGCAGGATGGCGATGGCTCTGTCATCGAAGTAGCCCTGTGGGTAGGCGAAGTGCTCCTGCCCTCGAAGGAGGCCGTGCGTCATCGCCCAGTCGGTTTGCCGCTGGATCACGCTTTCGAGGGTGCCTTCGGACGCCTTGGGGAACGCGATCCAGCCCGTGGCGGCGGTGAGCGGCGATCCGCTCACGTGGAAGGTGAACGAGGAGGCCGCCGGCACCGAGGTCACCACTTGCGTGCCGTTGTACTCCGGCTGGTCCGCCCCCGAGATCGTTACGAAGTCCCCGGCGCTAAGGCCATGCTCGTCTGCCGAGTTGTTGCAGGTGAAGGTCGCCACGACCCCCGAGCGCTTGATGGTCCCCATCTGCGCGAGGGGCGTGTGATCGATCGTGTGGTTCGCCACGTCCCAGCCGCTGGCGTACATCTCCTGCACCTGCGAGAGCGAGAGCCCTCCCGCCGTGTCGATTCGGTTACCGTTCAGGTAGAGCGTTCCTGCCATCCCGGCCGCGGACATGACCGGGAAGGCGCGCGTGTAGACGGTTGCATTCCCGTCGTCGAAGGAGAGGAGGACCTTCGGGCGCGCCGAGACGTCCCCCCACAGACCATAGAGGTACATGGAGGCGGGGTTCGGAGCCGAGATTGCCACCAGCCGGATCTCGATCCGCCGCACCGACGACCAGCGGGCAGCACCCGCCAGCGAGAAGTCCGTCTTCAGGATCGGGATCGCCACGCGCGGTGTCTTGTCGGCCCAGGCCAGGAGCCCCGTCGCCGAGGCGCAGTTCTCGAAAGTCGCTCCGGTGTCGGAGCAGAAGAAGATGGCGACGCGCGTGGCGGTCTCGGTCGCGTCGAACCCGACGTCGAGCGCGAACAGGTCCGACGAGGAGAGGTCCCACGAGCCGATCACCTTCAGGCCCGTGAACTCTCCCATGGCCGCCGAGGTGAACGTGACCTTGGTGGCGCCACGGGGGTCGAGGCTCACCGCTGCGCCGTCGGCACTGGCGGAGGTCGCGAGCGGGAATGTGCCGGCCGTGAAGTCCTGCACCAGGGTCTTGTGGACCTTGGGCGCACAGGTCCCGCCGGACAGCACGAAACCGGGATCGCAGGAAGCGACACCGCATGTGCCGTTCGCACAAACGGGGGAGCCGTTGGCTGCAGTGCACACGTGGCCGCAGGCGCCACAGCTGGTGGCGGTCGCGATCAAGTCGGTCTCGCAGCCGTTGGCGGGATCGCCGTCGCAGTCGGCAAGGGTGCCGCTGCACGCCACATGCGACGGGCTCACCGGTGTATCGGGCAGAACATGCTGAGGACCGGCGTCGAAACGGGAGCGAGAGAGATCCGCCCCTGGTCCGCAGGCCATTAGGATCGCAGCCACTGCCGCGAATCCGTGTCGCATGGCGCTTCCTAACTGGGGCCCCGTTCGATGGGAGCACCCCTTACCACGCCATGCATTTGAGCACCTACCTCACCGGTGTGCGATACCACGACCGCGCGTCATTCGGTCGAGGAGCCGGGCCGTCGGAGGGCTCTGGCCAGGGCCCTGGCGGCGAGGGACCTCTCGTGGGCAGGCACCCCCGCGCTGCACTGAGAGCAACCTCCGGGCCATGCTGCGGCGCCACGACGTCAACGCGCGGCCGAGGCTTCCACGGGCAGCGCTGCCAGTACCGCCACGAGCTGGCGCGCGGCGCGCGCCCCACCCTCGCGGTTCAGGTGCCCGCCGTCGCTGCTGTAGGCGGGCACGAGCGCGGGGACGGCTCGTCCGTTCCACTGGAAGACCTCGAGGCTCCCGTCCGGCCGCGTCGACTCGGAGCGCGCCAGGTCGAACAGCGGCTCCCTGCCCTCGACGGCGTGGCGCAGCAACGAGTTGAACTCCGCCCGGCGGGCGTTCGCCACGACGCCGCCCGGGGGTTTTCCCATCAGCTTCTTGACGCTCCCCTTCAAGCCACCTTGCACCGTGGTGAGCGGCGCGGTGACGTGGACGAAGGTGGTGCGCGGGTACCTCTTCTTCAGCGCGGCGAAGGTGGCCTCGTACTGCGAGAAGAGAGCGGCCACGTCGGTGCCCGCGTCGATGTCCACGTAGCAGAACTTGACGAACGCGACGTCGACCTTGCCCGTGCCGAGGACGCGCTCGAAGCTCCGGAGCTTGAGGACGGGATTGCCGTTCTCGGGGACCTCCCCGTGCGCGAACGTGCCCGGCGCGACGGAGCCGAGGTCGCCGGTCTCGACGATGCTCAACCGGGCACCTTCGCTGGCTGCGAGCTGCTTCAACCCGTCGATCACGTTCCGGCCCACCGACTGGTGGCCGAAGTAGATGGTCCGGCGCGAAATCCGTTCCAGGTCGGCCGAGAGCCGCGAATTCTCCGCCTGCGCCTGCGTCGCGGCCCCGATCATGCCGAGGACAGCGAGCCCGCCCAGGATCCCGACGGCTGCGTGGAGGTTCGGCACGAGCTCACTCCTTCCACCGTGCGTGGCGCACGAGCAGCTGCTTCACCGCGTTCGTTGCACGACGTCGTAGACCTGCCACAAGCTATTGACGGTGGGTACAATCTGGGCCATGACCCGGCTCCAGCGCGTCACCTCGTATGTTGCGACGAAGACGACGTCGCGGGGCTTGAGCTGGAAGCTCGCCGCCAGGAGGATCGCGTCGGCCGAGCCGGCGTCGAGCTTGAAGACGCTCGGGGCGCTGAAGTCCCCGCGGATGACGTAGATCTTGGCGACGTTCGCGATCTGGGGCTCGAAACCTCCGGTGACCGCGCCGGTGATCTCTCCCGGTGCTGCCGTCCCCAGGAGGGCCTCGGCCAGCGTCATGCGGTTCTTGACCATCACGCGTGCTGACGGGGCCCTCGACTCGCCGAGGACGAACACCTTGTTGCGGTTGCGATCGCCCACGTTGACGACGTCGCCGTCCTTGAGCAGCCAGTTCTGCGAGAGATCGCCGTTCTCGTAGAGCGCCTGCATGTTGAGGCGGTAGGTCCGACCGTCGCGAGAGAGCGAGACGTTCGAGTAGTCAGCCTCGGGCGTGAACCCGCGCGCGATGGCGATCGCGTCCTGCACGCGGAGCGGGACATCCGCGACCGGGACGGTGCTCGGCTGGACCACCTCGCCGGTCACCTGGACGCGCCGGCCGCGGTATGCCGCCACGCGAACGTCGAGCTGCGGGTTGGTGATGACGCGGTTCAACCTGTCGGCCAGGGTCTTCCGAACTTCCGCCACTGTCTTTCCGGCCACGTACACGACACCCACGTACGGGTAGAAGATCGTCCCGTCCGCGCTGACGCGGTTCCCGTTCTCCTCCGGGCTACGGAACTGGCCGGTGGGCGTGGTGAGCTCGGGGTGGTCCCACACGGTAACCATGAGCACGTCGTAGGGGGCGACGCGGTACTCGTACACGGCCGCCTCGGCCGCGAGCGGGTCGACGAGACGCGGCGGCGGCGGCTCGATGGCGAGCTTCTTGATGAGGTCGGGCGTGATGGGGCGGACGTCGAACTGCTCGTCCTTGGTGGTCTCTCGCCCCCGGGAGACCGCGGCGCCTTCATCCATTCCCATCCCGGGCGCGATGAAGCACCCGGACAAAGCTGCCAACGCCACGGTCAGACACAGGACTTTCACGTCGCTGCCCCCAGTCTCGAAGCCTGCATCTTCCGTCATCGGAGCGCCGCGAGTCGAGCGGTTTCGGGCGCGCGCATCCCGACGGGGGACGTCGCTCACCGCCGCTGTGGCCAGAACGCCTTCTCGAGGTCGTCGACCCCGCGGACGATGAGCTCGAGTGCCTTCTCGAAAGCCTGGCGATCCTGGCGATAAGGATCGGGCACGTCGAAGGCGCCCCAGCGCCCGATCCGGTGCACGCGGCCGCGCGCGCCCGGGAGGATCCCCTCGACCGCGCGCTGCTGCTCCGCCTCCATGACGAGGATGAGCTCGAAGGATCGGATGAGGTCGGGCGTGAGCTGCCGGGCTCGGTGGCCGGAGATGTCTATCCCACGCGCCAGCATGAGCTCCTGCGCGACGGGATCAGCCGGCCGGCCCACCAGGGCGCCGAGCCCGGCGGACTCGACGACCGGTAGCAAGCCGCGCTTGCGGAGCCGGGCCATCAGCTCGGCCTCTGCCATGGGGCTCCGGCAGATGTTGCCCACGCAGACCGTGAGGATGCGGCTGAACATGACTCGGGCACCCATACCACCGCCCTCGGGGCGAGCCAACGCAGCGGATTCCGCCGGCGCGGTCGTACGCCAGTCGGCTGGAGGAAGACGTGAGCTCCTCGTTGCGGGCACGTTTCTTGCCGCCACGCTCCCAGCCATTCGCGTGGCGAGCCATCGAGCTCTCGCGGCGGTCCACGCGCGACGCGAACTTCACGTTCTATTGCGTGGAGGAGACGGTGCTCGTCCACGAGGTCGGCCACGCCGTGCTCGGCGATCCCGACCACACCGAGTCCCCGGTGGATGGACTTTGCTTAGCTTGACACCTGAAGCTCCCTAAAAGGATCATCCGCCGACATGGGACTCCGAAAGCGCGTCGGCGCAGCCGTGCGCGCCTTTATGAACCCATCGGTCCGCCGTCCCAAAGCGGTCCTACCGCCGGAGCCCACCCGCATCGTCTTCGACAAGCTCCTTGAAGGGCGAAACGCGCTCGTCACCGGGGCCGGGAGGAACATCGGGAAGAGCATCGCCATGGAGCTGTTGGCTCACGGCGCCAACGTCTATTGCACGGAGGTCGAACCCGAGCGATGCGCAACGCTCCAGGTGGAGCTCGCGCGCCTGCGCGGCACGTCCCGCGTCTTTCGCGCCGACATCACCAGGAACGAGGATACGGATGGCGTTCTCCAGGCCCTGAACGAGGGCAAGGTCGAGATCGATCTACTGGTCAACAACGTTGGTATCGTCGTCGACGACTTCACCGCGTCGTTCCAGACCAACGTCGTCGGCCCGGTCTACCTGACCAATCGAGTCTCCAAGGACATGATCGAACGCCGGGTGGCGGGATCGATCATCTTTCTGACATCGATCCACCAGGACACCATCTTCACGCGTACCAAGGGTTACGCCGCCTCCAAGGCGGCGCTGGGGATGGTCATCAAACAGCTGGCGGTGGAGCTCGCGCCTCATCGGATCCGCGTCAACGGAATCGCCCCCGGCGACGTCAGGGAGGACGCTCAGGGGAACGTGGTGCCCTACGGCTACACGCCGCTCGAGGGGACCTCGATCAAGCCGCAGTACATCGCCCGAGCCGCGGTCTATCTCGCCTCCGAGTACTTCTCGCACTACACGACCGGCGCGATCATCAAGATCGACGGCGGCCTCTCGCTATTCAACTACCAGTGTGCATCTGACGCGGGCCTCTTTCCCTGAAGCTGCTGGATCAGGAGCAGCGTTGACGCCGGCCGAGAAGCAGCTCGACCCAGGCGAGCGCCTGCGCCGCATGCGGACCATGCGCCTCCTCCGCGCATTCGAGGCGGCGCTGCTTCGCCAACCGAAGCCTGGGTTCCAGCTGCTGTCGCGCGGCGAGGAGGCGGTGGCCGTGGGCATTTGCGCCGCGCTGGCGCGGCACGACCCGTTCCTGTGCAGCGGCCGCAGCATCGGGCCCGCTTTGGCCCGCGGCGTTCCTCCGGGCGCCATGCTGGCCGAGCTGCTGGGCAAGGACGGTGGACCGAACCGTGGCCGGGCGGGGCGCGGCCACGTCTCCATGCCGTCCATCGGCTTCTTCGGCGCGCACGCCGTGGTGGGCGGGAACCTCACCGTCGCGGCCGGCGTGGCGCTCGCGCAGCAGCAGCTCGCCACGGGCCACGTGGCGCTCTGCCTCTTCGGCGACGGAGCGTGCGGCTCCGGCGCGCTCCACGAGACGCTCAACTTCTCGGCGCTCTGGAACCTGCCGCTGGTGCTGGTCTGCAGCAACAACGGCTACGCCGTGTCCATGCCCGTCCGCAAGGGGTTGGCGCCGCAGCGCCTCACCGATCTCGCCCTGCCCTTCGGCATCCGCGCCCGGCAGGTGGACGGATCCGACGTCGACCATGTCGCGGAGGAGGTCGGTCTCGCGCTCGCCGAGACGAGGGCGGGGCGAGGCCCCAG